>CBFGOM010000004.1:0-76136 GCA_965650385.1 uncultured Oscillatoriaceae bacterium | reverse complement strand
ATTTCTCAAAGAAAATACTCCAAACCGGGTATCTGCTTTTTTCTTTTTTTGTATATTAAACACAATTTTTAAGCTCAATTCAGACGAAAATTAGTTGAATTAGAAGGGGAAACTTACTCCCAAAGGAGGCAGAAAAAAGCGATCGCTTTTTACCCCAATCTCAAAAAATATGGAATAAGATAAAAAATAATTTGGGGTGCCACTATTCTCAATCTTTATCAAAGAATATCATGAACGTAGCAACAAATAAATCCCTTAATCTCCCTTCCCAATCGACTCACACCGACATTAAAAACTTCGGTGCATCTAGTTTGAATCCCTTGCGCCGACAACTGCTGATCATTGACCCTCGGGTGACAGATTATAAAAGTTTCCTTAGTGTCATCCCCCCAAAGACAGAGATTCACATTCTTGATCCTAACCTTGAAGGCATTGCCCAAATTAGTGCAATTCTAGGCAATTCTAACGACATAGAAGCCCTGCACATCATCTCCCACGGTGCAGATGGAACAATACACCTAGGCAATAACACCCTAGACAGCAGCAACCTGGACAGCTACACAACTCAGTTGCAACAGTGGCAGCAAGCACTCAGTCCCAACGCCGACCTCCTCCTATACGGGTGCGACATTGCTGCCACAGAAATCGGAAAAACCTTCATCGCACAACTCGCCCACCTCACCGGCGTAGATGTTGCTGCGAGTGAGAATATCACCGGCAAAGGAGGTGATGGGGAATTAGAAACCCAGTTCGGCAATATCGAAACCACACCCCTGAGTCTTGCAAACTATGAATACACCCTAGCAAGTCCTGTCGCCAATACCGATACCAAAGCCCTCCCAGTGGGTGCGACTAAAACTACCATTCAAGTCCTCTCTAACGATACCGATGCGGATGGGGATAAACTCACCATTCAAAGTGTGACCACTCCCACAGCAGGTGGAACGGTGGCGATCGAAGCAGATATCTACGCAGGGGGCTATTTTACTGATGCAGGTGGGGATCCCAATGCGGACTATATAGCCAAATGGGATGGTACTAAATGGTCTGCTTTGGGGACTGGGCTAAAGCACGCCCCCTGGAGTATCGCCATTAATGGCAGTGACATCTATGCAACGGGTCTTAACTTTTATGGACAGAGCGTTGACCTCGATGATCCTTTGGCTTATGGTTACTTTATTCCCAAATGGGATGGCAGTAGCTGGTCTACTTTGGGGGGTTCTTTCTTTAACCCCGTCCATACTATCGCTATTAATGGCAGTGACATCTATGCAGGGGGCGGGTTCCTGGATGCCGGTGGGGATCCCAATGCCGACAATATAGCCAAATGGAATGGTACTACCTGGTCTCCTGTGGGGGGTGGAATAAATGATACGGCCGTAATAATGGCGATCGCTTTTAATGGCAGTGAAATCTACGCAGGGGGCTGGAACCTCCCAGTCCACTGGAATGGAACTACCTGGTCCTCTTGGGGGTTTGGGTTATATGGTGTCCTCAATGCGATTGCTGTTAATGGCAGTGACATCTATGCTGGTGGCGATTTTTTCATTCCGGGTTGGTATCCCGCAGACGATATAGACTATATAGCCAAATGGGATGGCATTAGTTGGTCTGCCTTGGGGTCTAGCTTAAATGCACAGGTCAATGCGATTGTCATTAATGGTAGTGATATCTATGCGGGGGGCCATTTCACCGATGCAGGTGGAGATGTTAATGCGGACTATATAGCCAAATGGAATGGTACTAGCTGGTCCGCTTTGGGAACTGGGTTAAATGACACGGTCAGTGAGATTATCATTCATGGCAATGATATCTATGCGGGGGGCGGGTTTACCGATGCAGGTGGGGATGTTAATGCGGACGGGATAGCCAAATGGGATGGCACTACCTGGTCCGCTTTGGGGTCTGGGATAAATGGTGGCGTCGAGTCGATCGCCCTAGGCCCGGACTATTTAACATACACTCCTCCCAGTCTCACTTTTAACGGCATCGATACCTTTAACTACACCATCACGGATGGCACTACCACCGCCAGCAACAGTGTCACCGTTGTTGTCAATGATGCTCCGGTTTTGAATGTATCCGGTACTCCCACTTTAACTGCCATCAACCAAGATGATAGTAGTAACAATGGTACTCTCATCTCCGATATTATTGCTGCACTCGGCGGTACGAAAATCACGGATATCAATGCCAGTGCATTCCAAGGTATCGCCATCACTGGGTTAAACACCTCCAACGGCAGTTGGGAATACACCACCGATGGTACAACTTGGAATGCTTTTACCGCTTCTGTTACATCGGCGCGACTATTAGCCTCGGACGCCTCCACCCGCATTCGTTTTGTCCCTAACAGCGGATACACAGGTACTCTCACGAATGCTATTACCTTCGCCGCCTGGGACCAAATTATCGGCACCAATGGGGGGACAGAGGATGTCACCGCCGGTAATACCACTTACGGCACCTCTAGCACCTTCAGCAGTGCAACAGAAACGGCGGATATTACTGTCAACCCGTTTCCTACGATTACTGGGATAACTTCACCAGAAACCGATGGGAATTATGCCGTGGGTTCAGTCATTCCGATCGCCATCACATTCTCGCAAATCGTCAACGTCACTGGGACGCCGCAACTCAGCTTAAATACCGGCGCAACAGCAACTTACAGCAGCGGTTCTGGAAGTGATACTCTCACGTTTAATTACACCGTTGCGGCTGGACAAAATACGGCTGATTTAGATTATAGCACAACCACTGCCCTTGCCCTCAATAACGGCACGATTCAAAGTGTGACGAATGGGGATGCTATTTTAACCTTAGCCACTCCAGGTGAGGCCAATTCCCTGGGTGCAAATAAGGCGCTGATTATTGATACAATAGCCCCGACGGTCATGATTGAGCAAGACGCGGGACAAGCGGACCCGACAGCGGCGAATACCATCAACTATCAAGTTGTATTCAGCGAAGCGGTTACCGAATTTGACACCAGTGATATTGTCCTCGGGGGTACGGCGAATCCCACAACGGCGGTGGTTACGGGAAGTGGTACGACTTATAATGTTGCGGTTTCCGGCATGAGTGCCAACGGGACCGTTACCGCTGCGGTCAAAGCGGGGGCGGCAACGGATGCGGCTAATAATGTTAGTGCAGCCAGTACCAGCACTGATAATACTGTCACTTATGACAATACTATTCCCACTATTTCCACGATTAATCGTGCCAATCCCAACCCAAGCAATGCTAATAGTGTCAATTACACGGTTACTTTTAGTGAAACGGTTACAGGCGTAGATGAGGCGGATTTTACCTTAGTCCCCACGGGAATAAGCGGGGCGAGTATCACTAATATCACGGGCAGCGGTAGCACTTATACGGTAGCGGTGAATGCCGGGACTGGAGATGGCACACTGCAATTAAATCTCGTCGATGATGACAGCATCAAGAATGGGTTGAATGTCCCATTAGGAGGACCGGGGGCAAGCAATGGCAATTCCAGTGGACAACTTTATCAAATTGATAAAACTGCTCCCACTGCAACAGCTACTGTTAATGATATCACGACAGCAGGCGGCACAAGCACTCAGTTTACTGTCACCTACAGTGATGGAACAGGCATCGACCCGAACAGTTTGGGTAATTCTAATCTGCGGGTAACCAGTGCAGGGGGTTTCAGTCAACTGGCAACGTTGATTAATTATACAGGTTCTGAAACGACTACGACGGCAACTTATGCGATCGCACCTCCGGGGGGCAGTTGGGATAAGGCAGATAATGGCACTTATGCGATCGCGGTGGAAGCGGCTGAGGTGAAAGATCCCGCGAACAATCTCATAGCGGCAACAACCTTGGGAAGTTTCACCGTTGATATTAATCGTGCGCCTGTCGTAGAAACGGCGATCGCCCCAGGAACTGCCACGGCAACTCAACCCTTTAGCTTCCAATTCCCTGCCGATACGTTCACCGATGCCGATGGAGACACTCTCACTTACTCGGCAACCCTAGACAATGACAGTTCCCTACCTTCCTGGTTGAATTTCAATTCCACCACTCGCACTTTTAGCGGGACGCCAATGGTTAACAACCTCGGCAGTCTCAATATCAAGGTAACTGCATCTGATGGAACAGCGACTGTCAGCGAGATTTTCGCCTTATCTGTGAGTGAGTTACCTAATACTGCACCAGTGGTTAATGAGGCGATCGCTGATGTTACCACGAACGTTTCTGCACCATTTAATTTCATTATTCCACAGAACACATTCAGCGATGCTGAAGGCAATCCCTTAACCTACAGTGCCACATTAGAAGATGGTTCGCCGTTACCTTCTTGGTTAATATTTGATACAACAACGGGTAGTTTTAGCGGTACACCAACGGTTAACAATATCGGCAGTTTCAACATTCAGGTAACTGCATCTGATGGCAGTCTTTCCGTTAGCGATATTTTCGCCCTAACTGTCAGTGATTTACCCAATACTGCGCCCGTTCTTAGTAATGCGATCGCTGATGTAACCGCCAACGTTTCTGCACCGTTTAATTTCATTCTTCCTGGAAATACGTTTAGCGATGCAGATGGTAATCCCTTAACCTACAGTGCCACATTAGAAAACGGTTCGCCGTTACCTTCCTGGTTAATATTTGATACAACAACGGGTAGTTTTAGCGGTACACCAATGGTTAACCATCTCGGTAGTATCAACATTCAGATAACTGCATCTGATGGCAGTCTTTCCGTTAGCGATATTTTTGCTCTAACTGTGACTGATGCACCGAATACTGCGCCGGTGGTTAATGAGGCGATCGCCGATGCTTCTGCCACAGTTACGGAAGCATTTACTTTGACCATTCCTAATGGTACGTTTACTGATGCCGATGGCAATCCCTTAACCTACAATGCCACATTAGAAGATGGTTCGCCTTTACCGTCTTGGTTATCCTTCGATGCGACAACGAATACTTTTACTGGTACGCCATCACCCAACAATCGGGGCAATCTTTCGATTAAAATAACCGCATCTGATGGCAGTCTTTCGGTTAGTGATACCTTTACATTAACAGTCAACGAAATAGCAACACCTCCAGCAGAAGAACCCCCGGCTGAAACGCCGAATGCTGCGCCCGTGTTGGAAAATGCCATTTCTTCTCTCAATGCTATAGCGTTTCAACCCTTTAGCTTTACCCTTCCGGATGATACTTTTAGTGACCCCGATGGAGACTCCCTCACTTATATCGCCACCTTAGAGAATGGCAGTCCCTTACCGGAGTGGTTGGAGTTTGATTCGATTACCGGCACATTTACCGGGTTACCCACTCAAGATGCGATCGGCAATCTCACGATTAAACTGACTGCTTCCGATGGGACTGCCAGTGTGGACACCGAGTTGACTATCAATGTACTGTCTAAACCTGATATTATGTCTGGTCCTTGGGGTCCCATTGGTCCCCCAACCTTCGCCGCCTTTCTAAAGCAAAATCCCAATTCCCAGGCAGTCGCCCTTCCCGATTTGACTGCGATTTGTCATGGAGAAATGAGATATCCTGGACCTAATCTCACAGAAATTACCCTTGATGGCAGTGAGACTGATGATAATCTGATAGGAGGCGATCGCCCTGAAACCTTCAATGGATTTGGCGGTAATGACTTCCTACATGGATTATCCGGTAACGATAACCTCTTCGGAAGTGAGAGAAATGATCTCATTCACGGTAACCGAGGTAATGATTACATCGAAGGCGGTAACGGCAATGATGAGATTCATGCGGGTAAAGATGATGATATTATCCTCGGTGGGGAGGGAGATGATGAGTTGTATGGCAATTACGGCAACGATATCATCATGGCAGGCAACGGTAATGACTTCGCCAATGGGAACCAAGGCGATGACATCTTAAAGGGAGGCAATGACAACGATATCTTACATGGAGGTAAGGGAGATGATACTGTCATGGGCGAAAATGGCACAGATATTTTATTAGGTGACCTCGGTAATGATATAATCTGTGTGGGTAGTGGTAATGATTTCGTCTCTGGCAATCAAGGCGATGATACCCTGGAGGGTGGCGATGGGGATGATGTGCTTTGGGGTGGCAAAGATAATGATATCCTCATCGGTGACAATGGCGAGGACTGGTTGTTCGGAGATTTAGGATATGATGTTGTCATGGGCGGTGCAGGAGGCGATCGCTTTGTGTTGCGCGACAATGCCGAAACCGATTTAATTCTTGACTTTACCAATGGAGAGGATTTAATCGGGTTAGCACAAGGATTAACTTTTAATGATTTAACCCTGACTCAGCAGAACCACAGCGCCTGGATTTATGCTGGAAATGAGTTACTTGCCATTCTCAATGGTGTCAATGCTTCTACCCTGAATCAGCAGGATTTCTTTACGGTTGTTTAACCAATTTGATCCAATTTTTACGGGAGGGACAGGGTAATGCCTTGTCCTTTTTTTCTATTTGAATTCCCTGAATGGGTTTATTACCAGATAGAACGGTAAAAAAGAGCGTCCCACCCCCTGATTGGGAATCAATCGGTTAAAATAGAACCACAACTTTATCAATTCCCCAAATTATGGTAAATTACAATTTTCTGCAAAATTTACCTGATGCAGATGAACTACCAGACTCTGATGATACTCCGGTGGATAACGAACTGCAAGCTTTAGTTCCGGGCTTACTCCGAGGCATTTTAAGTTATATTTGGTCCAGTCGCCAAGATTGGTTTTTTGGGTTCAATATGGGGGTTTACCATGCTACGGGAGAGAATCCCCGGGTGGCGATCGTCCCCGATGGGTTTCTGAGTTTGGGAGTACCGCATCGGCGTGACTCCGAGGGACGCAAAAGTTATATTGTTTGGTTGGAAAATAACATTCCGCCCATTTTTGTTTTGGAATGCGTTTCCCATACTTATGGGACAGAATACGATGACAAAATGAAAATTTATGCTAAAATGGGAGTGAGCTACTATGCAATTTATAATCCCAATTTTTACCGACGCGATCGCCCTGAAGTTTTTGAGGTTTATCAGTTAGTCGATGGAGACTATATCCGCCTCCCTGGGGAACCCGTTTGGATGCCGGAAATTGGATTAGCCATTGGACGCGGAATTGGGACCTTTGAAAATTGGCAGCGGGAGTGGTTGTACTGGTACGATGCTGAGGGGAACCGATATCCCACACCGGAGGAAATGGCCTACCGGGAACGCCAACGGGCAGAGGCAGAACGCCAACGGGCGGAGGCAGAACGCCAACGGGCCGATCTCCTCGCCCAACTGCTGAGAGAACAAGGTATCAATCTTGATGACTAAGCCAAATCAAGAGGGACAAGGTATCGCCTTCTCCCTCTCTCACAAGATGCTAATTACAAATCTAAATCTGTAACCGCACCGAGACTGCTAGATGAAACTAACTTAGCATATTTCGCAAGTACCCCTTTTGTATAACGGGGGGCGCGAGGTTGCCAGTTAGCACGACGACGATTCAATTCCTCATCGGATATATTTAACTGCAACTTGCGATCGCGGGCATCGATGGTAATCAGATCCCCTTCTTCCACCAAAGCGATCGCCCCGCCGACGGCAGCTTCAGGAGCAACGTGACCCACCACTAGACCGTAAGTCCCTCCAGAGAAGCGACCATCGGTGATTAATCCTACCTTATCCCCTAAACCTGCGCCAATAATAGCCGAAGTCGGGGCCAGCATTTCCCGCATTCCCGGTCCGCCTTTTGGACCTTCATAGCGGACCACCACCACATCACCGGCACTAATTTTGCCATCCAAAATTGCTTTGAGGCATTCCTCTTCCGAGTCAAATACTCGGGCGGGACCCTCAATTACCGGCATTTTCACCCCGCTAATTTTAGCAACAGCCCCTTCAGAGGCAAGATTGCCTTTCAGAATCGCCAAGTGACCCTGACGATACATCGGGTTATCCCAGGGACGAATTACATCCTGTCCTGTCGGCGGTTCTGCGGGAATATCCACCAATAGTTCCGCAACGGTTTGGCCGGTAATGGTTAGCGCATCTCCATGCAATAAATCATGGACGAGGAGCATTTTCATCACCTGGGGAATCCCGCCTGCTTTATGAAGGTCGGTTGCCACATAGCGGCCACTGGGTTTGAGGTCACAGAGTACCGGGACTCTACCGCGAATGGTTTCAAAATCATCCAAGGTGAGGGGGACTCCCATCGCCCGGGCGATCGCCAGTAAATGGAGGACTGAATTTGTGGAACCCCCAACCGCCATAATCACCGAAATGGCATTCTCAAACGCCTTGCGGGTGAGAATCTGACTCGGCAAAATTTGCTTACGAATGGCCTCGACTAAGACATGAGCAGATTTTTGGGTACTGTCGGCCTTTTCTGCATCTTCTGCGGCCATTGTCGAGGAGTACATCAAGCTCATCCCCATTGCTTCAAAAGCGGAAGACATGGTATTGGCCGTGTACATCCCGCCACAAGAACCGGCACCAGGACAGGCATGGCGTTCCACTTGTAGCAGTTGCTCTTCGTCAATTTTACCGGCGCTGTATTCCCCAACTGCCTCAAAGGCACTGACGACGGTGAGGTCTTTGCCGTCCAAATGACCCGGTTTGATCGTGCCGCCATAGACAAAAATAGCGGGAATATTCATGCGGGCGATCGCCAACATGGCCCCCGGCATATTTTTATCGCATCCGCCAATAGCGAGGACCCCATCCAGACTCTGACCATTACAAACGGTTTCAATGGAGTCCGCAATCACTTCGCGGGACACCAGGGAATATTTCATCCCCTCGGTTCCCATCGAGATCCCATCACTAATCGTAATCGTGCCAAAAATTTGAGGCATTCCTCCGGCCTCACGAACCCCATTTTCCGCCCGTTTTGCCAGGATATCCAGCCCCATATTGCAGGGAGTAATGGTACTGAATCCATTGGCAACACCGACAATCGGTTTGACGAAATCGGGGTCAGAAAAACCAACCGCCCGCAACATAGCTCGGTTGGGCGATCGCGCGTGTCCTTGGGTGACGGCTTGACTTCTAAGGTTATCAGGCATTCTTTTTTCCGGTAAACGAGAGCAAATCTCCAGGGGCTAATGTAGAGTAGGGTTTGGTTATCGCTGTTTGCCTCCCAACTTTCGCTTCTCCCCCTAGGATCTATCTTTAGATTGTCTCAGAATCCCACCCCATTTGTCATTGCCCATTCTCCATCTCTCCAATCCTCCCCATCTCCCCTTTCCCACTTTCCATTCCTCTTAAAAGTGATTTGTGACATTGAAGACGATACATTGGAAGCACCCACCACTAGACTTGCACAGAGCGATAGCAAAGAGGCGACAGGACATGGATGTAAATGAATTACTAGAGCGATATGCAACTGGAGAACGAGATTTTCGGAACCTAAACTTGATTGGGGCTAACTTAGCCGGGTTGGACTTAAGTGAAGTTACTTTTCGCGATGCTGACCTGCGTCAAGCCAACCTGACCGCGACCAAACTCACGGGAGCCAACCTGCGAGAAGCTAATCTCGTGGGGGTTACCCTTCATCAAGCCAACTTGCGAGAAGCCAATCTGATTAATGCCAACTTAAGTAGAGCAGACTTAAGTGAAGCAGACCTAAGTTTGGCAAATATTAGCCGAGCTATTGTAGAACGAGCCAATTTACAAAAAGCCAAAATGGTACGGGCGCTTGCCAGCGAGACGAGGCTGGGTTGGGCAAATCTGAAAGAAGCGACTTTAAATCAGGCCAATCTCAGTCGAGCGAACTTAAGTGAATCCGACTTGACCGGGGCGAATTTAGAAGGGGCCAACCTAACGATCGCCATTCTGATTCAGGCGATTATGGAAAAGGTGAATTTGACCAATGCCACCTTAAATGGAGCCAACTTAACCGGCGTCAATCTCCGATATTCTGACCTGAGTCGAGCTAATATGAGTGGATCCAATCTAGCCGGAGCGGACTTGACTAAAAGCCAGCTTCGTGGAACAAACGTGAGCTGGACCACCATGCGCGGGACGAATTTAGAAGGGGCCAGTTTGTATCGAGCTAACTTGGGTTGGTCCAACCTCACGGGTGCCAACCTCACCAATGCAATTTTAATGGATACAAATCTGTATCGGACAAACCTGCGGGATGTCAACTTGACTGGAGCCATTATGCCCGATGGGTTGACCTACCAATAGCACCTGTTGTGCCAGTGGCCCAGGCATTTGGCCTGGTTTCACGGGATGCAGTGCGGATTTACCTGGAATAGAGTGCTTAGGGTCTGGGATCAGCCAGTCCCCTGCTTAGGGTGCAAAAACATCCGGTATCAACCCTCCAACCGTTGCGATCAGACCTCGAACAATTGGCCCTGTTGTCCAGTCTATCTTCCCTAGGGGCAACATTCACAGCACTGACCCGATGTGCTGTAACTCCGTATCTACTGAGTTTTTGCCCCGTTCGGCGCGATCGCTGAAACGGGGATGACGGGGCGATCGCCCTAGATCACATTTTAAAAACGTTTCGTGCCACGTTTGGCCGCATCACGGGTGCAGGAGCCTTTGTCAGGAATCGAGCGATGATTTTAATTAATCAGGTTAGCGTCAGTAGTCTTGTTCTCACTGGACTTTCGGTTATATTCGTGCATTCTCCCGCCTTCTCCTATTCCCAAGCTGTCGGACCCAACCCGGGTCCACTGCCCCTACTCTCCATCATTCGAGAATCTAATCCCTTTGAAGAACCCACCCTCAACCCAGAAAATATCCCCTGCCGTGAGGAACCCATCGGCCTAGGGATTCCAGGATTTCAACCGGGAATTCATCAAGATTCTGTCTTCCGAATGTTTGGATTTCCTAGTCAAACCCTGCCCGGATATTGGCCCAATACTCACGCCGTCAGTTATGACCTGATTCCCCATGAGGTGAGTCTCGGATTTCTGTTTGATCGCCAATCCCTACTCTTGCAACAAACCGAAGCGTCTTTTGCTCAAAGCGTCAACACGGACATTATTCTAGGTACCTTAAACAGTATGTTAGGTTGCCAGCTTAATGAAGAAATCGCCTCCGGATTTCAACAAGTGTGGCGGGGTCAGGTACGCCGGTACAGCTTTGCTCTGGGTCACCTCAAAGGGGCGAGCGAATGGGAGATCCGCCCCACCACCTCGGGGAATCAACCCGCACAGCGCGTTTACATTGGAATTTGGCAAAAAGGCTTGCACCGCTAACCCATGCAAATTTGCTCCCTTTGGCGCTGCGGATGCCCCATTTTATTATACGATCGATCCAGAACCCTAAAAATAATTGGCCCCGAGGGGAAGTAAGAATGATGAAAGCTCAAGATATCATGACCAAAGAGGTGGTGAGCATTCGCGGCTCTGCCACCGTTGCAGAAGCTGTTAAACTCATGAAAGAAAAGGGCTTGCGTGCGCTAGTCGTATCCCGTCGCCATGATGAAGACGCCTACGGCATTATCACCGAAACGGACATCGTTTACAAAGTCGCCGCCTTTGGACATGACCCCAAGCAGATGCGGGTGTATGAAATTATGACCAAACCCTGTATTGTGGTCAATCCTGACCTCGGTGTAGAATATGTGGCGCGGTTGTTTGCCAATACCGGCATCCGTCGTGCTCCCGTCATCAAAGGAGACTTGCTTGGGATTATTTCCGTGAGCGATATTCTAACTAAGAGTGATTTTGTAGAGAAACCGAAAGTCAAACTGTTCGAGAGTGAACTGGAAAAAGCGGTTCAGGAAGCACGCGCTATCTGTGCAGAAAAAGGCCCAACTTCTAAAGAATGTGCGGCTGCGTGGGATGCAGTAGAGGAACTACAAGCTGAAGCGTCTCATCAACGGGCGATGAAACCCGTTAAGAGTGCATTTGAGGAATACTGCGAAGAAAACCCCGAGGCAGATGAAGCTCGGGTGTATGACGTTTAAGTTTCTAAGGCATTGAAGCGGGTTCGACTGGATGACCTCACTCAGGAATTCGGGGATTAAAACCGAGCGCTGATGATAATCCCTCCGATGTGCTAAGGTCGAACGCCTGCAACATTTACACTGTGCGATCGCCAACTCATGCGATCGCACAGTTGTTTTTACTTCCCTTGATAAGTGAGCCATCAAACTAGCCTTGCCGATACCCGGCCCCAAAACCTTAAAACAAACCGGCTATTTTACGAAATGTTTCGCCTTGTATGATACAGCCTCCTGATCTGGGCATTCTAAATCATACATATTTAGGGCAAAATAGGGCGAGGGCAATTATGGATGGGTATGAATTACTAAAACGCTACACGGCAGGCGATCGCGATTTTCGAGGGTGGAATCTCAATTTAGCCAACTTGATCGGCGCAACCCTGCAACAGGTCAACCTTTTCGGTGCCAATCTCATTGACGCATCGTTGGCACGCGCTAATTTAAGTCGCTCCTTAATGATGGAAGTCCAATTATCCGGTGCATTTCTCTACGCCGCTGATTTAACCTTCGTCAAATTAAAAGGCAGCCGATTAATTGAGGCAGATTTAACCAAAGCGAACCTCCAAGGCGCTCAGTTAGCCAATACTGATTTAACGGGTGCAAAACTCAGTGGTGCTATTCTCAAATGGGTCAATTTTTATCGTTCCAATTTAATGGGAGTTAACCTCTCAGGCGCTAACCTCAATGGAATTAATTTCCGAGGAGCAAATCTGACTCAAGCTAACTTGAATTGGAGCAACCTCAGTGGGGCGAGACTAAGCGGCGCTTCTCTCAAAGGCGCACTCTTAAACGGAGTGAAACTCACCGGGGCATTTTTAAATGGCCTCAATTTGGAAGGAATTAATTTTAGTGGACTCGAACTCAACGAGGCTAAATTAAGCGGAGCAAACCTGCGTGATGCTAACTTTATGGGTGCAGATTTGCGAGATACTCAAATGCGATTTACTGATTTTGAAGGGGGAAATCTTAAACAAGCCAATCTACATGGCAGTATTCTCAAAGGAGGTCGTTTCAGTCGGGCTAATTTGATGAAAACTGACCTTATGGAAGCCGACTTGCGGAATGCCGATCTCCGGGATGCTAATCTCAATCTAGCCAAATTAACCGGAGCGGATCTCACTAATGCCAACTTGGAAGGAGCCTATTTATGGGGGGCTGACCTGGATGGCGCTTGCTTGCGCGGTGCAAATCTCCGGGGAGCCAGTCTGCGGGATGCGGCCCTGGTGGGTGCAGACTTGCAGGATGCAGACTTCACGGGTGCAGTGATGCCCGATGGGACCCTGCATTCCTAAACCCATTGCCAAGAGGATCAAACAGGGTGCTGAAAACTAACCAGAGATGGCGTCGGGACAGTCGCAGGAACATAACGCGGTTGATTCAGAAAATTCGGGCTAATTATCAGCCCGGTTGGGATGTGAACCCCATGATTCTCTTTCGAGGATGCTAGAGTCAGGCTGGATGCGATCGCTGTTTTAATTCATCTAAAAAATCTCGCTATAGAAATACCTACCGGACTCTTCGCCAATCTCACCTCGAACACGTCATTTTTGCTCCATCAGGTACAGATAAAGACCTGATCAGTTTGAGATGAGGTAAAAGCTCAAGATAAACCAGCAACAGGGTGTAAAAAAGGGGTTCACTCATTCACTCTCTCTATTCAAAATTTCACCCCGATTAGCCACCTTGATCCATCGCTTTAGCATCTTGTTTTTTATTCCTAAGAATGCTTTAATAGAAATAGGAAGAGTTTCTGCCAAAAAAAAATCCCATTTTTTTCATAACAAACCGGGACGGCAAGCCCCAGCGATGCCCAAATTGAATTCAGTGTTTAGGGGGCAACGGACTCCAGTAAAGAATAAGGGGCTTTTAAGCCATAAGGAGAGTAACGTAAAATGGATACTAATGAACTCCTCGAACGGTATGCCGCAGGAGAGCGATCGTTTAGAGATGTTAATTTAAACGGCGCCAACCTGGAACGAGCCAACCTAGCCGGATGCGATTTTTCAGGGGCTTATTTTCTCGGTGCTAACTTATCCCGAGCAATTTTGACCGGGGCCAATTTACACCTGGCGTTTTTCCATCGTGCTGATTTGAGTTATGCGAAATTAAATGAAGTGAGACTAACTCACGCGGATTTAACCAAAGCCAACTTAAAAGGAGCAAATTTGGTTAAGTCAATTCTCACGGCGGCGCGATTGAGTGGGGCAATTTTGTCCGGCGTGAATTTGCGGTTAGCGAATTTAGGCGGGGTGAATTTTTGTGGGGCAGATTTGCGAGGGATTAACTTGCGATCGGCTAACTTAGTGAATGCCAACCTAAATTGGGCCAACCTCAGCGGTGCCCGATTGAGTGGCGCATTGCTGCGCGGCGCATCCTTCACCGGAGTTAATCTCACTCAAGCCTATCTGAATGGCGTAGACCTCAATAGTGTGCAATTAGAGGGAGTCAACCTCAGTGGCGCAAAACTCAGCGGTGCCAATCTCTCCTTAGCCAATTTAAGCGCCGCCAACCTCAGTTCAGCCCAGATGCGGGTATCATTTTTGTTCCGGGCCAACCTTCATGCGGCATCATTGAATGGGGCAAACTTGTCTCGCAGTGACTTATGTGAGGCGAATTTGAGTAAAGCCAATTTATCCTATGCCAACCTGCAAAATGCCGATTTGACCGGAGCGATGTTGGTGCAATCCAATTTGTCCCAAGCCAACTTAACTGATGTGAGCTTGCACGGCGCTTGTTTATGTGGGTCAAATTTTAATGTAGCAGACTTGCGGGGAGCCGATTTGAATGAGGCCGATTTGCGCGGCGCATATTTTGAACCCACACATTGGGAGGATATGACCCTACCCGATACTCGCGAGATAGAAAACCGGAAAATTTACGAGTAGTGAGAAATTCATCGGAATTAGGCAAAATACTCGGACAATTTACCCAAAGCTAATCCAACAGTAGGGAGAGGGTACTAACCTCTCCCTACTGTAACATCTACCTCGCTTTGAGCGATCTGCGATCGCCTTCATCACGTCGTTAGATCAAACATCGGGACAGTAGAAGCAAGACAACCGGATTTCTTTAGACTAAACCGGACTGGAGCGATTTGAGTATAGAATGAATTAGGGATTTATAATACCCCAGGTAAATTTCATGAAAGAATCAGTTCGGTCACTAAAAGCTTTTTTGGGGGTAGTTGGGATACTCAGTATCCTCAACAACCTGGGTGACCTTTATCTATATTTAAAGTGGGATAACCAAAATTTAATCGGCATTCTTTTGACAATCATTGGCTTAGGGCTATCCGGTCTTTTCGTGTATTTGAGTTTTAATTTAAAGCCGTTACTCTTGAATTCACTGAGCTTTGTGAGAAGAGTAATTCTAGCGAGTACAGTATTTCACCTATTTTCCTTGGTCTTCTATTGCATAGATTACCCCGGAGTTTACAAATTTATTCAGCCCTTTTATGGGATGTTAATGTGTTGGTATCTTTTCATTACCATTAATCGGTTATCTCGTTCCTTGCAAGAGGAACTGGTACAAGTTGTGAGTGAGAACAACAAGCCATCCGAACGGTAACAAGCGTTGTTCCTAAACCTTACAGAATAGAGGCGATCGCCCTGACTGACAGCAACAACGCGCATTCCTCCTTCCCAGTCCCCTAGTCAGCGCTTCCCCCATCTTCCCCCAACCGCCAAATATTATAGATTTCCCACAATCTGTACACCCAACCAAACTAGACCAGGGAATACCCTACAATAAAAACTAGAGCAAATATCCCCCAGCGCCAAACCCAAGTAGAGGCGAAGCATTCCCCATAAATTGGACAATTAACCGAAAATGCACCCCCCAAATGCCACTCCTCCCCGCCAAACCAAGCCCCACCCCCCTACCCCATCCGCCTAAGTCAAAAAAAGCCCAATAAGCAACACTGAGGTTGAGTGATGACAGATAAAGAACTGCTGCAAATTATCCAACAAGCGGCCAAGAAAAAGGTAAAATCCCTCAACCTTTCCTACAAGGAGTTGACAAAGTTGCCTTCTGAAATTGGGCAACTCTCCAATCTGACCGAGCTATCCCTCTACAGCAATCAACTGAGTGGGCTGCCTTCTGAAATTGGGCAACTCTCCAATCTGACAAAGCTAGACCTCGAAAACAATCAACTGAGAGTGCTGCCTTCTGAAATTGGGCAACTCTCTAATCTCTCCGAGCTATCCCTCTACAGCAATCAACTGAGAGTGCTGCCTTCTGAAATTGGGCAACTCTCCAATCTGACAAAGCTAAACGTTAACGCCAATCAACTGAGTGGGCTGCCTTCTGAAATTGGGCAACTCTCCAATCTGACAAAGCTATACGTCAACGCCAATCAACTGAGAGTGCTGCCTTCTGAAATTGGGCAACTCTCCAATCTGACAAATCTATACCTCCACGATAATCAAGTGAGTGAGCTGCCTTCTGAAATTGGGCAACTCTCCAATCTGACAAATCTAGGTCTTTGTAACAATCAACTGAGAGCGCTGCCTTCTGAAATTGGGCAACTCTCCAATCTGACAAATCTATACCTCGACTACAATCAACTGAGTGTGCTGCCTTCTGAAATTTGGCAACTCTCCAATCTGACAGAGCTAAACCTCAGAAACAATCAACTGAGTGTGCTGCCTTCTGAAATTTGGCAACTCTCCAATCTGACAGAGCTAAACCTCAAAAACAATCAACTGAGTGCACTGCCTTCTAAAATTGGGCAACTCTCCCATCTGACAAGGCTAAACCTCGGGAACAATCGACTGAGTGAGTTGCCTTCTGAAATTGGGCAACTCTCTAATCTGACAGGGCTAGACCTCAGCGGCAATCAACTCAGAGCGTTGCCGCTGGAAATTAGCAATCTCACTAACCTCGCCGCCATCAACCTCGAAAAAAACCCAGGAATATTTTGGGAGAATGCCCTCTACCTCAATGGCAATCCCCTTACTTCCCCACCTCTCGAAATCTTAACCCAAGGCATCCACGTCACCTTAGCCTACCTGCGCGAACAACTCCAGAGTCAACAACCCCAACCCCAATGGGTATCCACACTCATCGTCGTGGGTGAGGGGGGAGTGGGCAAAACTTCTTTATTAAAAGTCCTGGGGGGCGAATCCTTCAACCCCCAGGAATCCACCACAGATGGCATTGACATCCGCACCTTGGAATTCCCCCATCCCAGTCAACCCGACGTCACGATGCAACTGAACACCTGGGACTTTAGCGAACAGCAAATCTCTCATGCCGCCCATCAAATTTTCCTGACCAACCGCTCTTTGTTCCTCCTCGTCTGGAATGCTGGCGATGGCTACGAACAGGGCAAGGTCTATAATTGGCTCGATACCCTCACCTCCCTCGCGCCCCAGTCTTCCATTCTCCTGGTTGCCACGCACATCGACGAACAAAATTCTGATCTTCCCTTCGCCCAACTTCAGGGTGAATATCCCAAAATTAAAATTGTGGGACAGTGGGAAATTGACAGCCAAACCGGACAAGGGCTCGATAATCTGCGTCAGAGTATCGTCAACACTGCCGCCCAATTGCCGTTAATGGGCGCACCTTGGCCGAAAACTTGCCTCAATGCGGCTCAGGATATCCTTTCCCTCTCGGAACAATACATCACGCCACAACAATTGGCAAGGCAGATGAGAGGGCGAGGGGTTGACCCGAATCAGGTAGCCAGTCTGGCACAATATCTCCACGACATTGGCGAAATTGTATATTTTCAAGATAATCCCGCACTCAACGAAATCGTTATCCTCAAACCCAAATGGCTCGCGGAACAGGTTGGCAAAGTTTTCAGCAGTGAACCCGTCAAACAGCGTCAGGGGATTCTCACTCGCGGCGAAATGAACCAACTTTGGCAAGATATCGACTCTTTCATCCGCCCGTATTTCCTCCGCTTGCTGGAGCATTTTGACCTGGCGTACCCCCTTCGCAACGAGGCAGAATCTTTTCCCGAAGATGTCAGCTTAATCCTGGAGTTTGTCCCACTGAATCCGCCGCACTATCAATATCAATGGGATGCCATTCTCAACATCGAAAATTGTCATAGTCTGGTGAGGAAATGGCGACTCGATCGCCTTCCTGCCGGATTTCCCACTGGGTTGATTGCTGATTCTCATCGCTTCTCCACCGGCAACCACTGGCGCAACGGGGCCTTACTCGCCCACAGCAAACAGGAAAAACATTTAGGGTTATTCGAGGCATTTCCAGAAGAGAATGCTCTACAATTAGCCGTGCGCGGTGCGATGCCGATTCACTTCTTTACCTTGCTGCGCGATCGCCTTGATATCATGCTTTCCCGATTTAGCGATTTAAAGGTGAAATGTACCATTCCTTGTCCTGGTGGACCGGATAAACCCTGTTCCTACGAATTTGAAGAGCACTATGTAAAACAATGTTATGCCAACCATCAGCACACCCTCGAATGTCGGGAATGCCAGGAAACTTTCTCGGCGATCGCACTCTTATTTGGTGTAGAGATTCCACCCGCATCTAACTCCCAGACTGTACCGAATCCAACCTTATCGATTCCAACATTCTCAGGTTTGTCACGTTTTAAAGAACTGGAACAACAGATTGACACCGGAAAAACCTATATCCAGTCAGCTTTGACAGAAATCGCCCAACTTCATCAAGGGGAATTGATTAAGGTCGCCCAACTCTATCAAGGGGAATTTATGAAAATTGTCCGCCTCAAACAACAGAGTATCGAGGCAGAATCCCCCTGTGTATTTGTAGTGCATTCACCAGCGCGAGGCAACTGGCAAAATAGGATTTTCGGGGAACAATCGGAATTGCAACTATGCTGCGAAGCACCCGGAGAATGGCATCCTGCTGATGACGCTGTGTATTCCCTGCCAGGGGATAACGAATGGTTTCACATCATGGCCCCCTATATTCAGCAGTTGGCAGCAAGCTGGAAATATGCCCAACCTTTTGAATCGCAAAACAATATAGAGTGGGAAATGCAAACTCTCACAGAATTGTTAAATTCTTTGGGGATAGAAACCCATAGAAATTTGAATACAGAACATCTACAAATTGCGGCGCTCCGGGTGTGGCAGCAATTTTTGGACGAAAAAGACCCGCATCAGCATTGGGGTGGCTTGCGGAAAGTTTTGACCCCGGAAGGACATTATTTGTGGTTGTGCGAACATCATGCCAAACAGTATCAGCGGTAATTGGGGAAAATTGGGTGAGGAGAAGGCAGTGCCTTTTTCCTACTCGCGCCACAATTGGCTAAAATTGCGATCAAACCCCGCCCAATTCTTGATCCATCATTTTTAGCTATGGAAAAAATTCTAAACCTGCACATCGAGAAACTACCCGAAGGCGTTTATCTGGCAACATCGGACGAATTGCCTGGGTTAGTCGCCCAAGGACGAACGATCGCTGAAACCTTAGAAATTGCCCGTGATGTGGCGTCCAAGCTATTAGCAGCGAGGAGTGAACGGAACCAAATCAACGGGTTAGAGTAACCTTTACCTTCCGATAAAAGTCTTATTGAATAGCCACTCATGAGTCAGTTAATCATAGAAAATCTCGATCCAAAACTGACAGAAAAGCTCCAACGTCTCGCACGGCAACACGATCGCACTGTAGAAGCGGAAGTCAAAGCAATTTTAGAAGCAGCCATCGAAGCGGAAGCCGTCAAACAGCAGGCGATCGCAGCACAAGCCTGGGAAAAAATTGATCGCGCTAGAGCAAAATATGCAGGACGCACCTTTAGCGATAGTGTAGAACTTTTGCGCGAGGACCGAGCCTGTTGACCCCATTAAATTTTCGTTAATTCTGAGCGACCCTAACTCAGACTGTCCCTACAGAGCGATCGCACACCAGTTTTTGCTCGGTTCTTTCAAATATCTCTGAACGCTTCTACATCCGAATCGAGTCGAATGGTTTTCCCACCAAAACTTTTGCGCTTTGACCCCATTTTTCTCACCCGCAAGCTGCGTAAATCTTACTCCGGGCGAAGTTCATCTTTCATCTGTTCCTCATCCCTCTTCATAAAAATCCGGTTGTTAAAAGCCGATTTCCTATATTAGCCTGCGTAGGCAGGCTTCGTCGGTATAGCCCCAGGCTTCAGCCTGCGGGGTTTTTTAATACCAATAATTCCCCCCAAAACAAAAGAAGGGCAGGCAATAGCCCACCCTCCTTTTATTTTACCGTGCGTTAACTAACCTTTAACGCAACCCATTCAAACCTTAGTAGTCGAAGTCACCGCCGCCCATTCCGGCACCTGCGGGAGCGCCTTCTTTAGGTTCGGGTTTGTCAACCACGATGCACTCGGTGGTTAACACCATACCGGCGATGGAAGCTGCGTTTTGCAGAGCAGAACGAGTCACTTTGGCAGGGTCAACAATACCGGCTTCAAACATATCCACAAATTCATTCGTGGCAGCGTTGTAACCGACGTTGAAATCTTTCTCTTTCACACGCTCGGCAATAACAGCACCGTTTTGTCCGGCGTTTTCAGCAATCCGCTTCAGGGGAGCAGCGATCGCCCGAGCTACGATTAAAGCACCCGTCAGCGCTTCACCCGTTAAGGTGCTATTGGCCCATTCTTCTAACACTGGGGTCAGGTGAGCCAAGGTGGTACCACCGCCAGGAACGATACCTTCTTCAACCGCCGCTTTGGTGGCGTTGATGGCATCTTCTAAGCGCAGTTTGCGGTCTTTCATTTCGGTTTCCGTTGCGGCACCGACTTTGATGACGGCAACACCACCGGCGAGTTTAGCTAACCGTTCTTGCAGCTTCTCTTGGTCGTAGGAAGATTCGCTTTCTTCCATCTGACGACGGATTTGCTCGCAGCGAGACTTGACCGCTTCTTCGTTACCTTCGGCAACGATGGTGGTGCTATCTTTGGTGATGGTGATGCGGCGGGCTTTACCGAGCATATCCAGCTTGGTATTGTCCAGTTTCAGACCGGCATCTTCGGTGATCAGTTGACCGCCGGTGAGCACGGAGATATCTTCGAGCATCGCTTTACGGCGATCGCCAAATCCAGGAGCTTTCACAGCAGCCACATTCAGCACACCCCGCAGGCGGTTCACCACCAAGGTTGCTAAGGCTTCTTTCTCGATATCTTCAGCGATAATCACCAGGGGACGACCGGCACGAGCGACTTGCTCTAACACCGGCACCAAGTCTTGGACGAGGTTGATTTTCTTGTCGGTGATCAGGATGAAAGGCTCATCGAAGACGGCTTCCATGCGCTCGGTGTCGGTGACGAAGTAAGGGGAGATATATCCCTTATCGAAGCGCATCCCTTCGGTGATTTCCAGTTCGGTGGTCATGGATTTCCCTTCTTCCAAGGAAATCACGCCTTCTTTACCGACTTTATCCATTGCTTCGGCGATCATTCGTCCGACTTCTTCATCGTTACCGGCAGAGATGGTTCCGACTTGAGCGATGGATTTGGTATCTTCGACCTGACGAGCATGAGCAGCAATCTTTTCGACTAAGAATCCGGTGGCTTTGTCGATGCCGCGTTTCAGGGCGATCGCATTGGCACCAGCGGCGACGTTGCGGAGTCCTTCTTTAACCATTGCATGGGCCAAAACCGTTGCAGTGGTGGTTCCATCACCAGCGGTATCGTTGGTTTTGGAAGCGGCTTGGCGAATCAGAGCTACCCCGGTATTCTCAACGTGGTCCTCCAGTTCGATTTCTTTGGCAATGGTGACCCCATCATTGACGATTTGAGGTGCGCCGAATTTCTTTTCTAGCACCACGTTACGGCCTTTGGGTCCTAGGGTGACGGCAACCGCTTCTGCCAGGATGTCCATGCCTCGTTCCAGAGCGCGACGAGCATTTTCGTTGTAGATAATACGTTTAGCCATAGGTGTCCTTTGCAGTTTGTATGAGGTGTACTATTTCAGATGAAACTTGAAATCAGATGGAAGGGTAAAACTTGTGGAGGGGGTTACCCGTTTTAGCCAACGATCGCTAGGATGTCTTTTTCGGCAAGCAGGACGAACTCATCGGTGCCGAGTTTGATGTCGGTGCCTGCATATTTGGAGTAGAGCACTTTGTCACCGACTTTGACTTCTAACTCTTGGCGAGAACCATCGTCGTTGCGTTTGCCAGGACCAATTGCTGCAATTTCACCAACCTGGGGTTTTTCTTTGGCGGTGTCAGGGAGCAAAATCCCACCGGCAGTTTTTTCTTCAGAAGCACTGACCTTGACAAACACGCGATCGCCCAAGGGTTTAACGGTAGAAACACTTAAAGAAACAGCAGCCATGTAAAATCCTCCTTATCCATATCTATAGTCGATTCGGGTGAAAGCGCTGGCCCTCTGGTCTCAAAAGTCTTGACTAGCTTGAGTTTTATCTCGTTTTAGTCGTCTTTTGGGGAGTAGGTTTAGCACTCTCGCCTCATGAGTGCTAATTTAACGGAATGTTTGTACTGAACGCAACTATTGGTTCTGTACGGGTTCCCGAACTTTTTGGAGGGGACCTCTGGATAGGGGGTGGGGAAGTTGGGATGAGAACCAAGGATTACACAGATTTTCAAGGAGAGCAGAGGATGATAGAACAACCAATTCCGGAGCAAGTGACTTGTAAACCTGGGGATGAGAGTCCTTTAGAGTCCTGTGTTGAGAGCTTGGGATTAAAGCAGATTCAACGGCACGTTTTTATCTGTGCGGATCAAACTTTGGCGAAGTGTTGCTCGAAAGAGGAGGGTTTGGCGGCTTGGAATTATTTGAAACAACGGCTAAAAGCGTTAAAGCTCGATCGCGTCACGCCGACTCGTCCCGATTGTGTGTTTCGGACGAAAGCTAACTGTTTGCGGGTGTGCTGTGATGGGCCAATTTTGGTGGTGTATCCCGATGGAGTTTGGTATCGTTCTGCCACTCCCGAAGTAATTGAGCGAATCATCCAAGAGCATTTAATTGGAAACCAGGTGGTGCAGGAATATGTGTTTCTAACTCATCCGTTACCGACTCCTGATGCTGAAGGGACGACGTTGGCAGAATCAAAGACTTCAGAGTGATTTGTCTAAGATTCACAACACTTCCGGTCCTCTCCCCTGTGTCTTGGGGAGGGTTAGGGTAGGGTCCATTCCCCCCTGGATGAAAACTGGATAAGGTGGGAACAAGTATCCCGACTCAAGGGTACAATTAGTCCGAGGGTTTGGGAGAGGGCGATCGCCTCGTTCTATCCGAGTTTTTCCCTTGATTTCTCGTGGTCAAGCTCACCGCAGGGATACCTCGGTTCAAAACCCTTTAAACCGTAGGACAATCCGTTATAATCGATAGCGAGTTCAACCTGTATGGCGAGTAATATTTATTAATACATTAGTTTTGTAGAACCCCACTAACCGGATTACTCTGACGAGTAAATCGCTTGTAACGAGTCGTTTCGAGGCGATCGGTTAACGGCTTAAAATCAGGGCAGGCAGGGAATCAAACTCAGGCGATCGCCACCGGAGAAATTCTGTCTCTAGCACTCCGATGGGGATTACCCACCGGATTTCATCCAATTTCTAGCGTAAGGCTCGAACCCTCTACATTTAATCCATTCAAAATTGGGTACTGAATAACACATGACTGAACCGAGTATAGGCGCTCAAAAGAGACTTCTGCTGATTGACGATGACCCTAACTTAATCCTGTTAGTTAAAGACTATCTGGAATTTCGGGGGTACGAGGTCACCACGGCAGAAAATGGCCGCGAAGCCCTCGAAATTTTAGAAAAAGAAATGCCAGACATGATTATCTGTGATGTCATGATGCCAGAAATGGATGGCTATGCCTTTGTAGAACAGGTTAGAAAAGACCCGCGCACCAATTGGATTCCGGTCCTGTTCCTTTCCGCCAAGGGTCAAAGTCAAGATCGGGTCAAAGGCTTGAATACGGGGGCTGATGTTTATATGGTCAAGCCCTTTGAACCGGAAGAACTAGTCTCTCAGGTAGAAGCATCCCTCAAGCAAGCCGGTCGATTGCTTCAGCATCAAATCAAATTGGGTACCAATGGGCCGAAAATTCAGGTTCCTTTTGATGTGGAACTGACGCCGACGGAAATGAAGGTGGTTCAGTTTGTCGCTAGGGGGATGGCAAATCGGGAAATTGCAGAGGCGATGAAAGTCTCTCAGCGCACTATTGAAAGTCATGTTTCTAATATGCTGGCGAAAACGGGTCTGCATAACCGGACTGAACTAGCACGGTGGGCTATTGAAAGTAAAATGGCCTAGGGCCTCGGTATCAGCGAAGGAAGACACACCGGGTTTTTTAACTTCATCTCTTTTCAATCCGCAACGTTCTTGAGTCCCAGAAACTCGGTTTCTTGTCCCCTGGGTCGAATCCCCAAGCGACGGCCCTAGGGCTGGATGATGCTACCGTTTCTCTGACCCAGTGGGCTCAGCGCTGACCCCAGGTGCAGCCCAAGGGATTCTCCCAAAATCAGGGTTCTTTAGGGTGGCTAGGACGGGTTGAGATTGTTGTTGATTTCTGACGATCAGGCAGCGGCTGTTCGGTCCCTAGACGCAGCAACAAGGCGGCTACTGGGGTTCTGGAGAGGCGATCGCCCCCTCCTATTTGAAATTGGTCAATCAGGAACTCGGTTTTAGCGGTAAAGTGATAAAGAAGGATTTGGGCCACCCTGAATTCATCAAGTTGTTAATGAGATACGAACTCTACTCAATCAGTGACCGGAGGTGATAGGGCCAAACTCAACCCAGCATATATTTATTTAATCCCACATCACAAAACATATCCATATCGCGATTTTATAACGGGCAATGAAGTAGAATGATGCTATTTCCTAAACAGACTTATGATAGAAAAAACTCTAAACTATTCACTACTGCTGTCTTAAGCATTCAAACTTCTTGGTTCGACCCGTTTTAACCCTCGATGGGTAGCGTAAAAAATACGGCATTACCTAGGTTGGCGTGGGACTCTCATATCGGAATCACTGCGGAAGATTAACTGGAGTACCAAAGCTCAGAACCCCAAGCCTTCAGGATTAAACATTCTGAACTGTCAATTGCTGGCTCAGGGGATTTCGTCGGGTTGGCTCAGATTAGCCAACCAATGCTCTGCTCTTTTGGTAACCCCATCCAAAGCGGTTTATTTGAATAAACCCGCAGGGATTCACATTTCAAGGTTAATTATTTTCTACTAATATTAGGTCTAAGTTTCTATGGGTTTTTTAATGAACCGTCTGTCTATTTTTGTGGACGGGAACAATATGTTCTACGCTCAACAAAAGAATGGTTGGTTTTTCGATCCCAGAAGGGTGCTAGAATATTTTACCCAAGAGCAGCCTGGGATTATGTTAATTAATGCCTTTTGGTACACCGGGCTCAAAGATCCGCAGGACCAACGCGGTTTTAGAGATGCACTGATTAGTTTGGGCTATACTGTACGCACGAAAATTCTTAAAGAATATTATGACGACACCTCGGGCCGCTATTCTCAAAAAGCCAATTTAGACATAGAAATTGTCGTTGATATGTTTAATACCGTAGAGCAGTATGACCGAGTGGTGCTATTTAGTGGAGATGGAGATTTCGAGCGGGCGATCGAACTCTTACGGTCTAAAAATACTCATATCACCGTCGTTTCCACGGAAGGAATGATTGCCCGAGAGTTAAGAAACGCGACCGATCGCTATATTGACTTGAATGATATTCGCGACCACATAGAGAAAATCGATTATTAAAAGTCAGAACTTAGGATAGGCGGTTAGAATCAAAATATGGCAGGGCAACAAACGCACCCTTAAGCGCCCGCTTTCGTTAGTCAACAGACAAACATCCCTCAACATGGACTAGGAGGTACATTCCATGACAACTCAACCCGATCGCATCATTATTTTTGACACGACCCTTCGCGATGGTGAACAATCGCCAGGGGCCAGTCTGAATGGAGAGGAAAAACTGACCATAGCGCGGCAGTTAGCGCGACTGGGTGTGGATGTCATCGAAGCAGGATTTCCCTACGCCAGTCCCGGAGACTTTGAAGCGGTCCAAAAAATCGCCGAATTGGTTGGGGTCGAAGGTGGCCCCACAATTTGCGGATTAGCGCGGGCGACTCGGGCAGACATTGAGGCGGCAGCAAAGGCCCTCAAACCCGCCGCCAAGGGCCGAATTCATACCTTTATTGCTACTTCTGATATTCACTTAGAGTACAAACTCAAAAAGACCCGTTCTGAAGTCGTGGCGATCGCTGAAGAAATGGTTGCTTATGCCAAATCTTTTGTGGATGATGTGGAATTCTCCCCCGAAGATGCGGGACGTTCGGACCCGGAATTTCTCTATGAGGTTTTAACCAAGGCGATCGCTGCTGGTGCCACCACCATTAATATCCCCGATACCGTCGGTTACACCACCCCGGGCGAATTTGGTGCAATCATTCGCGGTATCAAAGAAAATGTCCCCAACATTGATGATGCCATCATCTCGGTTCATGGTCATAATGACCTCGGGTTGGCCGTTGCCAACTTCCTAGAAGCGGTCAAAAATGGGGCAAGACAACTCGAATGTACGATTAATGGTATTGGCGAACGGGCGGGAAATGCTGCCTTAGAAGAATTAGTCATGGCCTTGCACGTCCGTCGTCAGTATTTTAATCCCTTCCTCGGACGTCCGGTAGATTCTCAAGAACCGTTAACGAATATTGACACGCGGCAAATCTACAAAACCTCGCGGTTGGTGTCGAATCTCACCGGGATGTTTGTGCAACCGAATAAAGCGATCGTTGGTGCCAATGCTTTTGCCCACGAGTCGGGAATTCACCAAGATGGGGTGCTGAAGCATAAGCAAACTTATGAGATTATGGATGCCCAATCCATTGGGTTGACCGACAATCAAATTGTGTTAGGTAAACTCTCGGGACGTCATGCTTTTGCCAGTCGCTTGAAAGAGTTAGGATTTGAGCTCTCAGATAGTGAGTTAAATAATGCCTTTCTCAAGTTTAAGACAGTAGCGGACAAGAAGAAAGAGGTTACGGATTGGGATCTCGAATCGATTGTGAATGCAGAAATTCAGCAACCCCCGGAGATTTTCCGGTTGGAGTTGGTGCAGGTTTCCTGTGGCGATCACGCCCGTCCCACGGCAACAGTAACCCTACGCACTCCGACAGGGGAAGAACTCACGGATGCTGCGATCGGGACTGGTCCTGTGGATGCGGTGTATAAAGCGATTAATCGCGTGGTGAATGTACCGAATCAGTTAATTGAGTTTTCGGTACAATCGGTAACCGCCGGAATTGATGCGTTAGGAGAGGTCACGATTCGGTTACGTCATGGCGATCGCATTTTCTCCGGTCATTCCGCGAATACCGATATTATTGTCGCCTCCGCTCACGCTTATGTCAATGCCCTGAATCGCTTGTATGCGTTTTTGGAGAAGCAGGAGGAAGCAACTCCGGAACCCGCCACCGCAACACTTTAACCTGAATTTCAGGAGTGCGAGTCGCTTGCTGACGATTCATTGATTAATAGAAAAACAGCCTGCTTGTGCGGGCTGTTTTTTATGGGTATGACATAATTTAGGCTGGTAAATGAGAGTTCCCTATCCATTAGTTTTCTCATTCTATAAAATAGGGACTCTTGGATGTTTAAACCTGCTTTATTACTCTTAACTATCCTAATAATTCATCCAGGGTAATCTTAAATCCCTCCAGAACCTCTTGAGTGCTCACCGTATCACCCGATTGAAAGGCTAGGGTCTGATTTTTTGTCAGAATTAAAATTCGTCGTCCTTCGGGGAAAACTAGCCAGACTTCTTGACAACTGGAGTCTAAATATTCTTGAGCTTTTGCTAACAATTCCTCCGCTACATCGGTGGGAGAAGCAATCTCAGCTACTAACGGCGGACTCTGGGGTAAGGTTGGCTCATTTCTATAGCGTTCTAGCAGTTCTGGTGTGAGGTAGGAAACATCCGGTCTGCGTCCCTGTTTTTGGGTACGGCAAGGCATTTCTACATAAACTTTACCACCTTTTCCCGATTGGTTGATGTAAGTTCTCCAGTACCAAACCAAATTTGCCTGAATTTCGCTATGCCTGAGTGTCATTCCTGTTTTCTCCACCAGTTTCTCATCCACCCATTCCATATTTTCGGGAGGATTTTTCATGAAGTCTTCTAGGGTGAACTGTTCAGTTTCGGTAGTCAGTACCATAAGAACTTCCTAGCTATTAAATGGGCTTACTTTATCCGGTTTACAAAACCTCTTTTCTCCTCTTAGCCCGCACAGGCGGTCTTCGTTTGTGGAGCCAGACCCTTTAGGGTAAGGGCTTTCTTTATTAACGGCCATGATAACATAATTTTTACCGATTGGATTCCCCTGAATCTCAATCGAACTGGATTCATCTCATTCTACTACAGATGTAATCAGTTACAATTTCCGAATACTGGCAATTAATCCCTGGCAAACTCCCGTTAAAAAGTCTAGGTCTAAGGTTTCTATTGTGTCACTGGGTTGATGATAATGGAGATTTCTGAGGTTTGCAGTATCGGTAATCATCATGGCTGGATATCCTAAATCCCAGAATGGAGCATGATCACTGCGGCGGGTATCGGGGACGATGTTGCCTTTTTTACCGGCGGGTAACCATTGGCAAGGAAGGCCAGTTTTTTTGATAATTCTGCTAATTCTAATGAGGTCGATTAGGGTGTAAATATTGCCGATTAAGGCGATATAATTTCCCTGATTGGGGTAAATATATTGTAATCCTGGGGGATACTTTTGAGAATGAGGTTGTGAATTACAGTAGCCGAGCATTTCTAGGGAAATCATCAGGCGCAGGGGTTCTCGTTTTGCGGCGAGTTCGGTGGCGTAGGCGGTACTGCCACATAAGCCATATTCTTCCATATCAAAGGCGATGAGACGGAGGGGATAGCGGGTAGTTTCAGTGGTGAAGATGCGGGCTATTTCTAGTAAAACGGAGATGCCGGTGGCGTTGTCGTCGGCACCGGGGGAACCGGGTACGGCGTCATAATGTGCACCGATTAAGATGGGGGGTTTGGGTTTGCTCGTGCGATCGCCTCCGGGGAGATTTAACACTAAGTTTTCATGGGTTCTACCCCTGATTTCAAACGAGTGAGTTTCTACAATGCCGTATTGTTGGAACTGTTGCCGGATGTATTCTCGGACATAGAAATAGCCGCCGGTGGCAATATAAGGGTCGCGATCGCGAGCAACTTGGACAAGATGGGATTGCAAGTTCGCTTTCAACTCTCGGGTTGTTTCGTCGCTGTGATAATTCTCTTGCATAATTAGTCTGTTTTTTTTAATCATGAGCAGTAATCAAATCAAGCGTCTGCTATGGGTTGGCAACTGCTCTAATTTACGAATTTTCTTCAAAAAATACCGCATGAGCAACGATCGCCGCTTGAGTGCGATCGCGCAGATTCAGCCGATTTAAAATATGAGTTACATGATTTTTTACCGTTCCCTCGGTAATATACAATTGTTTGGCAATTTCCCGATTACTCGCACCTTGGGCAATGAACCGCAACACTTCCAATTCCCTCGGTGTTAGTTCTTGCCATCCCAGAGGAACATTCGGTTTGCGAAAGGGTGTTGTCTGGACTTTTGCCATCACTTTGGTGACTAAACCCGGTCCAATTTGAGTATAGCCCTTGTGAACCGTGCGTATTGCTTGGGCTAACTCTTCCGAGGGTGTATCTTTCAGTAAGTATCCCCGGGCACCCCCTCTTAGCGCTTCCGCCACTGACTCATCATCATCCACCGTGGTAAGTACCAAGACTTTTACCTCGGGAAATTGCTGACAGATTGCCTGGGTTGCCTGTACCCCATCCATCACCGGCATATAGATATCCATGAGTACCACATCCGGTAAAAGATGGGTCACTTGTTCGATCGCAAGTTGTCCATTTTCCGCCTCTCCCACCACCTGCAAATCGGTTTCTGCTTCTAGCAATGCCATCAACCCCCGACGAATCAGATTCTGATCGTCTACCAATAAAATGCGAATCATTGGGACCCCTTCACAAATGCAGATATCAGCCGTGATCCGACAACCCGTCGCTTCGATAGGAGACGAAGGACTTTCACAGAAGGTAGGCGGAAAACTGGCATCTAGCCGATATTACGATGAAATCTTGGATTTCGGGAGGCGATCGCACCCCCGGAATTGTCGCGATCGCCCGAAATATTCCCCTCTCTTCCTGGGGATATCATGCTATTCCCCCGATTCCCGTTCCAGTTTTTCTCAATCGGGGTAAGCACTTGAGTTAACTCACAGCAACAGGCAAAAGGGTGAATACCTCCCCAGGTTATGACAAAAGTCATTGTTTGCCTTCGCACTTTTGTCATAGAAGAAGTTGTGTCTTTTGCCAGATGCGGTTTCTCCTCAGCTTTTTTTAAAATAGAGAAAACAACCAAGCAGTTTGTTAAATCTCCCTACTTAGAGGTTATGATATTAAACCCATGATCCCTAGTTTATCCCAATACCCTTAACCTGTTTAGGTTTGAGCCTAGAGCAAACTCTTAAGCAGGGACTGACCCTATAAAAAGGCGATTGAAGGGAAATGCTTCCCACCTCCCTCAAACCCATTCGTGAGACATAGGAATTGTCACCGTGCAATTCCTTCTCAATGAAAGAGTGCAGAGGGTTGGGGTTAGTTCAAGGGAACTCACTCGCTCAATTTTGCTTCGAGGAAACTTGTCAGTTAAAATAGATCATGTTCCTATTCGGTCAAGGTTTAGAACCCAGCATAAAGAAAGGTCATTATGAGTACGGTATTGATTGTGGACGATAGTGCTACAGCGCGGGAAATGCTCTCATCTATCCTCCAAAATGTGGGAATGAAAGTCATTGAAGCCCGGGATGGGGTCGAGGCGCAACAAAAAATTACAGACAGTCCTCCAGATATCGTGGTATTAGATATCATTATGCCTCGTATGAATGGGTATGATTTATGTCGGTGGCTGAAAAAAACTCCTAATGGTCAAAATATTCCCGTATTAATGTGTTCAAGCAAGGCGGAACAGTTTGACCGCTATTGGGGAATTAAGCAAGGGGCTGATGCTTATTTGATCAAGCCTTTCCATCCTTCCGAGTTGATTGAAACCGTCAAAAATTTACTGCGTTCTCTCGGCTGATTGAAAATGAATCGCCGGAAAAATTTCTGACCCTAGTACCTGGGCTTAGTTGAGGTTGGAAACCCTGTTTAGGCTAGAAAATCTGGTGGAACTTGCAGAAAATATCAGCTAGAAATCTGGTTTCCTGTGCCTTGTATTGAATCCTATACCGGCATTTTAGTAGGGGCAATTGATGTGTTGCCTCTACGCCGGGGAGAGAACAACTGAGGTTGTTACTACAAACTTGGGTTTTTGAACAGACTCGTTAGACAATTTCGTATTCTTGCTCGTTTCCCCGCGTTGGACATCTCTAACTTCCCCCTTCGTAAGAGAGAAGCCAGAGGAATCCATGTTGATTTAATCGGGAAAGCCAACGGAATAAATGATAGGAGGTTAAGATTTTATAGCAGAGGTGGAAGGAAGAGGAAGGTTGAGCTTAACTATTTGAGGTCTTGTTCATCTTTCATTTCCATGAGGATGACGGAATAGGAAATGAGTTCATCGACTCCGGTAAAGGTAACTCCTCCTAAAAACATTAACATTCCTAGGACAAAGAGAGCTAGAGGAAAATCTTGATTGACGGAATTTTCTCCTAAGTAATCTAGCCCGATCGCCAAGGAACTTAAAATAAATAAGGTAGCAGCAATAATATTGCAAAATACTGAATTTCTAACATATTGAGCGCGACGAAGCAAGAATCTAAGTTGACTTTTAACACTCATTAATCGGATTTCTTCTTCTCGTTCTACTTCTTGATCATGGCTAATTTTTCGGGTCAGTTTTCGGCGTTCATCGGTTAGGAGTCGAATTCGGCTCAACAAGGACGAGTGTCGAGCATTTAATCCCAAAAAAAACAGAGAACTTGATGAAATCATGACAGCCGGTGCTACCAGTGCTTGAATGGATTCAGTTGCGGTTGATTGCATGAATCAAGACCTCGGGATTGATTAACAGGTATAGATTGTCTCTGATTTAAGCCGTCAGTTCTAAGATTAAATCGGCTAATTCTGGAGTTGCGCCGAGGGGAGAAGCTAACTCGATATCAAGTTCGGGTTCGCGTTGAGAATGTGCTCGGGCAACTTGAGCGATCGCATCGGTAATACCCCCAGGAAATAGAAAATAGGGGAGGATACCCAGATGCCGATGTCCCGATTGAATTAACTGTTCTATCCTTTCTTCTAAATTAGGAGAAATAGACCAGTAGGCGGGTATTGCTTGCAGTCGGTTTGCTAAGTCTTGCACCACCTGGTTACTCCCCACGCGCCGCGAACCATGAGATAATATAATCCACTGCCGATCGCCCGAATGGTTGTCCTGATTCAGGTGAATAGTGGAGTGTAATAACTGGCTTAATTTGGTGATTTGACTGCCTAAATGGGGGCGTAAATCTAACTGAATACTGGTCCCTAGGATAGGGTGAGCTTGAGCAATTTCTGCGGGAATATCTTCCATCACATGAACCCCTTCTAGGAGAAAAAGGGGTAAGATTTGAAGGCGATCGCATCCTAGGGCACGGGCGCGATCGGCAAAGGTTGTGATTTGTTGGTGTAATGGCAAGGGATGCAACTCTAATTGTGCAGTTCCTACCATTGGCAAAGTGGACTGACCCTGTTCTTGCTGTAAGCGATTGCGCAATAAACCAGCTAACGCTTGCATAGCCGCTTCGGGACGCGGATCACGACTGCCGTGGGAAACCAGTAAGTAAGCCGAGGAGAAGTTCAAAATTGTTGTATCCAAAGTATGCGATCAGGACTCGGGTCAAATGTTATCAAATCATCATGACAAAGTTCCTATTTTAATCAAATGAATGCCCTTGAATGCAGGGAAAACCCCTTTGGGTCCGACTTGTCATGGGGTGACTGCCACAGATTCTTTAATTTAGGGAATTCAAACTGAGGGAATCATGGAGGAGTTTCCTTCTACAGGAAACCCGGCGAAAACTAGTACCGTGGCACAGTCGGATCTACAAGTTGGGAATAGGCATCGATTCCACCACTAATGTTTTTAACCTGGGTGAATCCTTGGGTTTGTAACCACTGGCACATTTGAGCCGATCGGATGCCATGATGACATAAAACAAGGGTTTCCATCTCCGGATCCAAGTGGGTGTAAATCTCCCCGGACCATTCGGAAAACTCACTCAAGGGAAGGATGGTAAACCCGGCGATCGCGGCGATTTCCACCTCGTGGGGTTCGCGCACATCAATCAGTTGCAACCCGGTGGGTGCATTAGCAAGGCGATCGGCAAGTTCTTGGACAGAAATTTGAGCTAGGGGTGAACGGGGATGCGATTGAACCATGAGATCTATAAGAGTCGGTGACAACCTAACAAAACAACATTCTCACTCAAATTGTGCCTTGTTGAGGTTCGATTTGCCTACAATCACGCCTGTGCAGATCATCCCTTGCACCCTCAGATCAGCTTATACCCCAGTCAACCTTAACTCCAACCCCCCTTATCCTTCGGACAATCCTGTCTCATTTTTGAGTTCGCACTCTTCTAATTTTGCCGCGATCGCCCCAGCGTGTCGCCACCATTTGGAACCGGCGGACCAACTGCGGGAAGGTAAATGACCAATCGGGGCTTTTAAATTAAATTGAATCCCTTCGTAGGGAAGTGTTGGATTGTAAGTTTTCCACCCAATGCGATCGCAAAATGCCCCATAATCTTTCCCCACCCCTTCATAAATTCGCGCTTGAATGCTAAACCCAAACCGGGAATCACTATAAGTCACCCACAACAAATCAATCATCTGTAAATCTTCACAGGGTAGCTTTGTAATATCATCTTCAAATAAATAACCTCTTGGGTATTTACCGACAGCCTTACATAACAAAGTTCGGGTTTCTTCATCCGCTTGTTTCCACTGTTGAGCGGCCAATAAATCTCGTAATCGACTATAATCAAGGCCTAGGCTGGAAGTGAGGATATCCGGTTCCCGGACTGGGTTTGAAGAGGGTACTACTCCCGACCAGAACTGACCGAGGGCATCCCGCAAACGGCTTGTCCGGGGCGCTACCGGGGCAGCTTTGGGCTGAACGGGCGATCGCCTCGCCGGAGGAGTCGCCGGGGAGGCAGATACGGCAAGTGAGGCAGCAGGAGGCGGATTTAGATCTTGCAGCACTTCCGCTGCCGATTGATAGCGCTTCGTGAGAGCATTTTCTACCAGCTTATCTAAAATCCGCCCTAAATCTGCACTCACCAGTTTATCTGTCCGGACAAAATCTCGCCATCTCCACCGGTCCTGGTTGGCATCGTATAAATGACTGGGAGACATCCCTGTGAGTAAATGCAGACAAGTCACCCCCAAACTATACAAATCCGAGGCCGGAACCACCTTGCCTCGGGTTTGTTCCGGGGCCATATACTCCGGCGACCCGATAACTGTCCCAGTTTGGATCATCGCCGTCGCACTTAGCAGCTTGGCAATGCCAAAATCAATCAGGACCAGTTGTCCAGCTTGATCCTCCATAAAAGAGGGGCGATCGCTTCTGATGCGGCGAATGATATTAGCGGGTTTGATATCTCGGTGTACGATCTGGCGATCGTGAATAAAAGTGAGGACCGGGAGCAAATCCTTCAACAAAGCTCGGATTTCGGCTTCCTGATAGGCCCCCTTTTGCTTCAGTTCCGAGGTGAGAGTGGGTCCTTCAATAAACTCCTGAACCAGATACAACCGTTGATTTTGCTCAAAATGGGCCAGGAGGGAGGGGATTTGGGGATGATGCCCGAGATCGTCTAAGCGCACTGCTTCATGATAAAACAGGTCTTTCACCTTATGGATGTGCTGGGTTTCCCCTTTCTGAAAAAACAGTTGCTTAACGACACATTTGGGTTTAGAGGGGATATCTTCATCCACTGCTAAAAAGGTCCGACCAAATCCCCCCTGTCCTAGGGCCTGAATTGGTCGGTAACGAGCTTTCAGGATTAATCTACTGCCACAGCTTTGGCAAGTCTTCGCCGACTCAAGATTTTGGGGTTGGACGCATCCGGGAATAACGCAGTAGCTCATGACTTTGACCAGGGCGCGATCGGGTAAAGTTAGACTCCACAGGGTGTCATTCCCGGTATAACATGGTCTTGAAGATTTACCCCCAAATTCTGCTACTGTTTTTTATATTCGTAGGTGTAGAAGCTCTGGAAAGCCCCGACTGTTTCAAACTGATAAGCTGGAATTAAGGGCAGGGGCAACGATAAGTCAGTTTTATAAACACTCCACAACAGAAAGTTTTGTCGCTGAGTATTGCGGCGGATGATGTCCTCAATGTCACTCTGGACGGATCCGATCGCTGAAACACAGGCCCCCTTGGCAATGGGTAATCTGTCACAGGCATTTGCTTGGGCGTACTCCATCAGTCGTTGACTGGCATAGTCATGATAAGACTCAGGACCCGGGTTGGTAACGGCCATTGCTACCCCCAGCCCCACTAATACTGTACCCGTGACCGCCGCGATCGCATTTATTTTGTTCATCACTACTCAACGTACCCATTTCTTTGTTTAGACTTCCCCATTCCCCCCCTGAGTTCAGCACCCCTTTCCTACAAATTTTCAAAATTTTTGTTTTTTTTTGAAAAAGGGTAGCTCAAATTACCGAGGGTGTGTTATAGTGAAAAACGTGGTGGCGAGCGTAGCCAAGTGGTTAAGGCAGTGGATTGTGGTTCCACCATTCGCCGGTTCAATTCCGGTCGTTCGCCCTTTATAGCCTATCAAACTGCTCTACTTCGGCGTTGAAATAGATAAAAAGTAGAGAACTTTGGTAGGCTATGCAATTATTAAACGAGAAAATCAATCAGGCAAACGGACCCATTTGTGTGAGGATAAATTTGATTTCCGGTTGCCGAAGTCCAAGGATTTTAATCTGAGGACGGAATGGCATTGCAACTCCAAAGCACAGGGAATTAAACCGCAACAATGGCAATTAGAGAAATTAACTTAGAAGTCAATGGGGTGAGCGATCGCCTGGACCGCTATTTGGCTTCCCAGCTTCCGGACCTGTCTCGGTCCCGAATACAGCAATTGATATCACAAAATTGCGTAAAAGTCAATGGTCAGGTTTGCACCTCGAAAAAGATTCTAGTGGAAACTGGCGATCGCCTCTTGATTGAAATTCCCCCAGCAGAACCCTTGGAGATCACTGCCACCGAGATTCCCTTAGATATTCTTTATGAAGATGACTGCTTGATTATCATCAACAAACCGGCAGGTTTAGTGGTGCATCCGGCACCGGGACATTCCGATGATACCTTAGTCAATGCCTTGTTAGCGCACTGTGAGAACTTGTCCGGGATTGGCGGCATCCAGCGTCCAGGAATTGTGCATCGCTTGGATAAAGATACCAGTGGGGCGATCGTTGTTGCAAAAACCGATCACGCACATCAACATTTACAAGGTCAAATTCAAGCTAAAACCGCCCGTCGCGACTATCTGGGGATTATTTATGGCGTTCCGAAAACCGAAAGCGGAACCATCGATGCACCGATCGCCCGACATCCCAATGATCGTCAGAAAATGGCGATCGTTCCCGTTGAAAAAGGCGGACGACAGGCGGTAACCCATTGGCAGATTAAAGAACGCTTGGGGAATTATACTTTAATTCATTTTCAACTAGAAACCGGACGAACTCATCAAATTCGCCTTCATAGTGCCTATATCGGACATCCGATCGTCGGTGATCCAGTCTATTCCAGTGGGCGATCGCTAGGAGTGAATTTGCCAGGACAAGCATTACACGCCTGGAGTTTGACCCTAGAACATCCTGAAACTGGGGAAACCATTCAGGCGATCGCCCCCTTGCCGGATTATTTTCATACCTTATTAGAGGTCCTGCGACGGCGATCGCACTAAGGTGATCATCCTGCAAATCATCCAGCAAGAATGCTTGAAAAACTGGGTTTCTTAACCCTCTTGGGTCAGAGGCAAAACTCATCTCAGAAACCCGGTTTCTTGCCGCAGACTGGATGATTTACACCAGCTATTATAATGCGCCAACCTGTTTTAACGCTAACTCCGCCGCCCGCTTTTCCGCCTCTTTTTTACTCCGTCCTTTACCCACTCCATACACTTGATTTCCTACCTTCACCTCCACCGTAAAATCCGGTGCATGATCAGGTCCAGATTGGGCGATCGTTTGATATGTAGGTTGAGTCGGACCGAGATTTCCCTGTACCCATTCTTGAAAGCGATTTTTAGCATCTAAAAGAAGGCTAGATTCAGCCTTCAACTTGCGATCGAGAAGACCCTCCGCCGCCGATTCAAATAAAGGTTCGACAAAATTACCAACTGCCTCAATCCCCGAATCTAGGAAATATGCACCAATAATCGCTTCAAACGTATCACTCAACAACGAATCATTATTTCTGGCTTTATCTTTAATTGCACCTTTCCCCAACTTCATTTTTGTACCCACCTCCAAATAATTGGCAAAATCGGCTAGTTGGGTTTCATCCACCAGGGCCGATCGCAATCGAGTCAATTGAGATTCATTCAAATCGGGATAAAGTCGGTAAAGAAAATGGGTACTGAGAAAATTGAGAACCGAATCCCCTAAAAACTCCAACGTTTCATTATTCTGACCCACCTCCGGATGTTCATTCGCATAAGACCGATGAATTAAAGCCAAATTCAGCAAATCAGGGTTACGAAAAGTGGGCAATCTGGGGACATCATCCAAACTTTCAAGCAGATGAGATTCATCTGCAACCTCCAAAAGCTCTGGACTTAATCCCCCCCGTTGGGCTATAATAATCACCTGTTTTTGGCGGCTTTTTAAAACATGACCTAAAGTGGCAAAATTCCTATCTCCCGATACCAGAATAAAAATTTCAGCCGCATCAGGTTCCACCGCATCATTCACACAATCCACCATCAACTTGTGTCCTAGACTATTGCTACCTCCTGAATCGATATCAACTGGTTTAAATCCCAGTTGCTTTAAATAGTCAGTGCAAGGGGTACTTTCAGAGGTCCAATTAGAGTAATAAGCATTACACAAGACCAATTCTCCCTGTTTTCGTGAAAACTCTATCAAAAAATCGGCTCGTTCTGGACTAACTTTGACATTTTGACAATCCCAATAAAGCGCGACTCGCTTAGAGTTAGGATTAACTGTTGAGGTTGACAATCTTTTTTTAGAAGGCATAAGCATTTAGGGTCTGTCTGGAGTAGGGGATGAAAAATTTAATCCAATTAGGTCCCATGATTAAAGACATTTAATCATGAGATTAACCCTAGATTTTAACGACAATAAGCTGAATTTGTGGTGTAGTTACACAGCCCTTGAGAAAGTTTTTGCTTTATCCAGCTTGGATTTTGATTATGTAACTACAGCACAGATCCAACGAGACAAACAACACCATTGTACTGCGGCTTGAGGAATTGATAGGTTCAAATTGAGAGGCGATCGCACTTCGCCTCTTCTCAACGTGAGAACCTAGACTGCAAGAGGGCCAGAAATTCATGAAAGAAGGTTATCATCAAGCTACCAATTGATAAACAGTGGGATGACTATTTTAGACGAGAGTGATGATCTAGCATTTCTCAAGCCATTGAAGTCCACTTATCCGCTCAAAGTCCCCCTTTCTAAGGGGGATTTAGGGGGATCGTTCCGAAGTCAGGCGATCAAAAACTCCTATATCATAAAATATTTTTCTCTGTGTTATCGGCTTTTTAAACTATTTCCGGTAATTTGGATTAAAAGTTTATAAGGTTTGATGATGGGGGATTAGCAGAGATTCAGTAGAACATCCAGGGATTTAAATAAGGATTGAAGTGGCACTACCAAAGTTAAGAACTGAATCAAGACAGTCCGGTTTTGAGTTAGGGTGTAACCGATCGCCTCCAATCAAGCAGAAGTTTAAACCTCCGACAGACTGCTGCCGATCTGATATCTTAGATGGGATATCGCTTCCAGTTCGAGGCGCTTCAACCTTTGAGCGATATTCCCCTTGTCTCCCCTGAAGATTTCCCCAATAGCGTGATCTACCCATAAATCTAAGGACCCTATTATGACAAATCATCTGGCACAGACTCAAAGTTTGTATCTGCGCAAACACGCGCAGAACCCGATCGACTGGTGGCCCTGGTGTGATGAAGCCTTAGCCACCGCCAAAGCACAGGATAAACCGATCTTTCTGTCGATTGGGTATTCCAGTTGCCATTGGTGTACCGTCATGGAAGGAGAGGCGTTTTCCAATGAGGCGATCGCCTCCTATATGAACGCCAACTTTCTCCCGATTAAAGTCGATCGCGAGGAACGACCCGATATCGACAGCATCTATATGCAAGCCTTGCAAATGATGACCGGCCAAGGCGGTTGGCCCTTAAATATTTTTCTCACCCCCGATGACCTTGTACCCTTTTATGGCGGCACTTACTTCCCCGTGGAACCCCGCTATGGGCGTCCTGGGTTCCTAGAATTGCTGCAAGCCATTCGCCGCTACTACGATCGCGAGAAAGGCAAACTCGAAGCCTTCAAAGAAGAAATTATGGGTCATCTCCAACAGGCAGCGACCCTCCCGGGAACCGATGATCTCCCAGAAGCACTCCTGTGGAAAGGATTGGAAACCAGTGTGACAGTGATTGCCCAGCGGGAATATGGGCCTAGCTTTCCCATGATGCCTTATGCTCAATTGGTCTTACAATCCACTCGCTTTGACCGGCAATCAGAATATGACCAGAGGAGTGCGATCGCCCAACGGGGTTATGATTTAGCATCCGGTGGCATTTATGACGCTGTGGGTGGTGGATTTCACCGCTACACCGTTGATCCCACCTGGACGGTCCCCCACTTTGAAAAAATGCTTTATGATAACGGTCAGATTGTCGAATTTTTAGCGAATCTCTGGAGTGAAGGCATCCAAGAACCGGGCTTTGAATGGGCCGTTGCTAGAACGATCCAATGGCTTAAACGAGAAATGACTGCCCCGGAAGGTTTTTTTTATGCCGCCCAAGATGCTGATAGTTTTATCACTCCCCAGGACAAAGAACCGGAAGAAGGTGCCTTTTATGTTTGGACCTACCAAGAATTAGAAAGTCTCTTAACAACAGAAGAATTCAGCGCCCTCAATCAACATTTTTTCCTCAGCCCCGAGGGGAATTTTGAAGGAAAAATTGTCTTAAAGCGGACCCATCTTCAGGCCCTCAGTCCAACAGTGGAAACGGCCTTAGCCAAGCTATTTAAAGTGCGTTATGGGGCCTTACCTGAAGCCGTTCCAACCTTTTCCCCAGCTTGTAACAATCAAGAAGCAAAAACCCACAATTGGCCCGGTCGGATTCCCCCAGTTACTGACACCAAAATGATTGTGGCTTGGAATAGTTTGATGATTTCGGGGTTGGCAAGGGCAGCCGTTGTATTTGCCAACCGAGAATATGCCACCCTAGCTACCGCTGCCGCTAATTTTATTTTGGAACATCAATGGGTTGAGGGTCGGTTGCATCGCCTCAACTATGAAGGTCAAGCCGCAGTCCTCGCGCAATCCGAAGATTATGCCTTGTTAATTAAAGCCTTATTGGATTTAGAACAAATGGCACAGGTTCATGGGTCTGATTCCAATTGGTTAGAGAAAGCGCTTCAGGTTCAGAATGAGTTTGATGAGTATCTCTGGAGTGTGGAACTAGGAGGATATTTTAATACTGCCAACGATAGCAGTCATGATTTGATTGTCCGGGAACGCAGTTATACCGATAATGCGACCCCCGCAGCTAATGGAGTGGCGATCGCCTCTTTGATTCGGTTATCTATGCTTACTGAAGACTTAACCTATCTCGATCGCGCCTTTAATGCCCTCAAATCTTTTGGATCTATTATGGACCGCGCACCTTCTGCCTGTCCGAGTCTATTTGCTGCCTTAGATTGGTATCATCATCACACCCTAGTGCGCACAGGAGTCAGTCGCATTCCCGGGTTAATCTCTCAATATTTTCCCACTTGCATTTTTCAGGATCAGTCGGACCTCCCCCCTGGGGCGATCGGCTTAGTCTGTGAGGGCCTCTCTTGTAAAGAACCGGCTACTACAGCCGAACAACTGTTAGAACAGATGCAAGGGGCTCAAGTCAGACCCGGCCAGGGATCGGGGGTTTAGTCTCCCTTTCATACCTAATCCGGATTTCAAAAATCGGTCTTTTATCTTAGCCCGCCTGCGCGGGCTCAAGAGTAAAACCGACTTTAAGTAATCGGATTTGGTATTACTCACTCGCCTCTTCAACCTCGGGAGGTGTAACGGGTTCTGAGGGGGGGATCCCCTCAATGTGAATCAGGGATTCCATGATTTCTTTCACAATAGGTGCGGCGACGGTTCCCCCATAGCCGCCTACAGGTTCATCCACCGCAGCAAGGATGACGTAGCGGGGGTTATCGGCGGGTAAAATTGCTACAAAACTGGCGATGCGGGCGTACTCGGAGTAACCAGTACCATCATCAGAGGCTTTTTGAGAAGTCCCGGTTTTTCCCGCAATCCGATATCCGGGAATTTGGGCGGCGGTGCCGGTACCATCGGTGATCGCATCCTCCATCATTGCGACAACGGCTTGAGTGGTGGAGGGGGAAAAGACTTGGCGCTTCGGACGGCGGTCCGGTTGCCAATACTGGCGTCCTTGACTATCGAAGAGTCCCCGGACGACATGGGGAGTGACGAGATAGCCTTCATTGGCTAAAGCGCCGTTAATTTGAACCAGTTGTAGGGGAGTTAGGGAAAGACCTTGACCGAAAGAGGCGGTGGCGGCATTAACCGGGGACGCCATAAATTCGGCTTGCGATCGCAGTTGACTGGCGGTTTCAAAGGGTAAGTCGGAACCGATGATATCACCGATGCCTAGGCGTTGTAGCCAACTGTAGAAGACCCGCGATCGCATCTGTTCGATAATATGCACCATCCCCACATTACTGGAATAGCGGATGATTTCGGTCACGGTGAGATTCCCTCGACCCACCCCATCGGAGTTAGAAATCGGCCATTCATCGACGAAAATTCGCCCCTCATCATAAAAGACGCTATTGGCTTCAATGGCACCCGCTTCTAAGGCGATCGCTACGGTAATCGGTTTAAAGGTCGATCCCGGTTCATATAAATCCGTCAGCGCCCAGTTTTTAAATAACTCCACATCGGCTTTAAAATACTCGTTGGGGTCGTAGGAAGGGTCGCAGACTAGGGCTAAGATTTCTCCGGTTTTGGCATCCATCACGATCGCCGTCCCCCGTTTAGCATTCCACTGTTTCCGGTGTTTCTCTAGGGCAACCCGCGCCGCTTGTTGCAACCGCGAATCTAAGGTGATTTGCAAGTGCAAATCGTCCAAGCGCATAAATTCTGCCGGTACTGGGTCGGGGATCAGTGAACCCCATAAACGGCGGTCCAGTTCTAAAGAAGCTTCCCGGGCGAGTAAATGCTGGTGGCTGGCTTCTATTCCCGCTTGACCTTGACCTTCTGTATCCACATAGCCCATCACGTCTGCCGCTAAGTTTTGTTGCGGATAATAGCGGGCGCGATTTTGCTCTAGTTCTAGTCCATCCAGAAAGATCTCTTGGATGCGATCGGCATTTTCTTCCGAGATGCCGACTGCCACGGTAATTCCACTTTCTGCTTCATTGAATTTCCCGAACAGTTCCGCACTGGTTTGGTTCAGAATTGGGGCGAGGGTAGTCGCCATCTCTTCCTTAGAGATTTTAAACAGTTTCGGATGAGCATATAAGGTATAAACGGGGCGATCCAGGGCTAAAACATTACCATTGCGATCGACGATCGCCCGTCGGGGAATAAAGGGCTGCAACTTCACATCTTGCTGCTGTCGGGCTTGTTCTTGTAAATCCTGCCCGTTCACAATTTGTAATCGATACAAATTGCCACTCAATCCCAACATTCCCGCCATTAAAACCCCCCAGACTACCGCAAACCGAATGCGCGGATTTCCCAAACGGGTTAGGGCGCGGACTCCTCGCCTCACTCGCGGCGAGCTATTCAAATTCTCCAAAATTAATAATAAAAAAGCTAGGGGTAATAGTAAGAGCAAGTTTTTATCGCTCTCTTGTCCCCGCTTATTTCGAGCCGTCCCCCGGTTCAATTGTTTCGGGCGTTGAGATGGGGTTTTGCGATGAGAGTTTCGCTGGAAACTTCCCCCAGGGTGTGGAATCCTTGATGCCATATTCCGCTCGTACAGTGTAATCAGGTTGGAGAATTTGAAGGCTGTTGATTCAGGGAGTGATTCAGGAGATATTCCCCGGTTCAAGGCAGAGCATGAGTCCGGTTTAATCTTGGACTGTTACAGGTTAATATCCCACAGGGCGGGTATCAGGATTTGGAGTTTCTTCCCCGCTGATTTCTTCCACGGGTGGAGTTTCTACCGGGGTGGGTTTTAAGAAAATCATTTGATTTAAGTTGGGCGGGACTAAACCGCTTCCCGGTTGTTCCGCTTGTTTGGAAAATTGGGTTTTTAAGCTTTCGTTTGTTGAAGTGAGTTTTCGCTCTTGGCGGCGCAAACTTTCCAACTCGCGGAAGGATGTTCCCCACTGTTGCTGATAGTAAACAGTGCTGCCATAGATAAATAAGGCAGCACTAACGAGCAGGAAGGTGGCGAAGGAGGAAACAGTTTGTGCTTTCACAAGCGATCGCAACCAAAAGGGAATAGCCCAAGGATTTAAGGTCGATTGATTTCTCCCTGCTGTGTTTTTTCTCGGTTCAGTTGTCGTTGCGCTAGGGATTACGCCTTCTCGGACTCGGGAACTGGATTGAGCCGATCGCAAAGGAGTCACTGGTGCTCCGGTTCTTGGGGCAATCTCAGGGCTTTCTTTGGGTTTTCTCTGCCTGGTTGCGATCGAGGTTACTTTACTACTGGCTGTTCCTGCCGAAGTTGGGCGGGACCTCATTTTTCTCGGAGCATTTGAGGGTCGGAATGCAACTGTCATAACTTTAACCAATATTAGACGGTTCTGTTAATAGATCTATTTATATCGGTTCTCTTCTCAGTGCCAGGGAGGATTGAATCCCTGAATCCATTGAATTGAGAATTCCGATGTTCATCGTCTTGTGGATTTCACGGAGATTTCACGCAGACTCCCCCATCCTAACACCGGCTTGTCTGTAAGTCTTTTGCAGTTAGGGAACTCTCATTTCAGGAGGGCGATCGCTTCGGTTCCCTCTATTTCCCTCTCCTAGGGGAGTTGTTGAATCGCCTCAATTGAGATAAAAACAACATCCCCTGACTCTAAAAGTCAAGGGATAGGCTCCCTCCGTACCCACGCTCCCAGTGGCGTGTAACAACAAGCACTCCCCCCAAACTCAGGTTGATTTGCGCGACTTGCGCTCCAAAGTTCAAAAATTGAGGGCCAACTCACCGTAAAATCAGGGAAGATTGACCCCAGCGATAAAAATTTTTAAAGATAAATGAAAATTTGTAACTTTTTTCGTAAAAATGCCCTATTCTATACTACTAGCAGATTTTGAGGGGGTTTCCCCTGGACCTTCCCAGGAAAACTCTCCCGAAACCTGCTTTAGATTGGGTTCATTAGCAGTTGTTCATTTTTTAGAACCGACTGAGGCAGTCTGGGTTCTTGGTCATACCTGATTCATTCACTCCTAAATATCCACAATGAAAAACAAAATCGCCAGTTTAGCTGTTTTACTCGCTTTGTCTACCTCTGTTGTAGCCTGCAATACCAATGAACCGGAAACTCCTGCAACAACTACCCCCACAGAGGAAGTTCCTGTAGACCAAACAGCCCCTGAAGCCACTCCGACGACTCCGGCAACGACTCCCGAAGCCACTCCGACGACTCCGGCAACGACTCCCGAAGCCACTCCAACGACTCCCGAAGCCACTCCAACGACTCCGGAATCGACTCCTGAAGCCACTCCGACCACTCCGGAAACCGCTCCCTCTGCTCCTTAAGACTGAGCAGCAACGGTTGTAGGAATTGGCATAACAACTACTACAAACGATTAACTCACAGTAAGGGCCTCAACCTCGCGCCCTTGCTCAAGTCATCCGAGTCAGAACCCCTTGACAAATGTCAAGGGTTATTTTTTTAGGATCCATCCGAGGGGGTGAGTTCTGCACTCCCTTGGATGGATGAAGCCAGGTTCCTCAAAGGAGTCACTCAACTCAGTAATACACAATGCGGGTTTTAACACACTTTTAAAACCCTCACCCTGTTGTAAGAGCATTCCATCAGGAAAGGGTGGGACACTTGTGGACAAAGCCAGCAGGTGCAGACTATTCCATAAAAACGACGGTTGATACCAAATCTGCGGGGGTTTTTGCCAATCTTTAACAACTGAATTCCGGATGATATCTGGATTGGGTATGATACCCAATCCGATAGACTTGGAAAACCGGATTGCGTATCACCCTCTATATGGGAGTTGAGTCCCTGCTATGATTTGAGGAGATTTGGGTTGAGTTATTTATGACCTAAGACTGATAGAAAAAGGATGAAAATATGCTAGGACAAGTTAAGAAGATCATCCCTGAATTTGTATGAGCGATCGCCACCAATCCATCAGTCCTAAACTCTCTTGTCACACCCTTTCAATTCCGTTAATTTTAATTGGGGGAATGTGGCTGGGGATCATTCCACAGGCTGCCGCTTTACCTCCAGCCTCCGATGTTCCCGAGGAAATTTTGCGCACTGAAATTATTACCCAAGGCCGATCGCCCATTGATGGAACCCCCCTTACCCCGGCTGAATATGCCACATTGCTGGAAGATCCGGCATTTCAAGGGACGATCGCCCCGAACAATGGCAACCAACCTACCGCGATCGGGCCAATCCGCCCTGGGCAGATCATGATTAATCGCTTGCCCGTCAGAGAATTACTCCGGGTGATTTTTCCGTTTTGAACGTGCCATTTTAGTTTACAATCCTTAATATTTCTGGTGTATTGATAGAACAGGACCGAGCCATCACCTGAAGTAGACAGGAGGTGCTTTTCATCAAAAGCATCAATCCTATCGGGTTAAATCCCCTGAATAAACGTCAGTCCTGTAAAAGAGTTGCTCCCCCTCAGGAGGCGATCGCCAGGGCATTAGGGATTCCGATGTGTGAGCCAACCAGCACCCTTCATCCCCAGAGACCCAAAGCCTCTAGGATGAAGCCATCATCAACCCCCCCACCCGAGGCGATCGTAATATCTAACCCTTGTGCCTTAACCCCAATCCAGGGTTAATCAACCGCACCCATATCGAAACCCATTCATGAACTGCATTTAGGCAACAAATCATGACCATAACAATCGCCCCCGATCAAGTCCATCAGATAGTTGGCAATCAACATCAAGACCCCTTTGAAATCCTGGGTGCTCATCCCATCCAGGACAACGGCAAAATCTCCCATTGGGCCGTGCGCGCCTATCTCCCCAATGCCGACAGCGTTTCCGTCATCGTCCCGGAACAACGCCAAGAATATCCCATGCAGTCCGTGCATAACCCCCACTTCTTTGAATGCGTCATTGAAACCGCTGAACTGGCAAACTACCAATTTCGCATCACTGAAGGCGAGCACGAACGAGTCATCTACGACCCCTACGCCTTCCGATCGCCCAAACTCACCGACCTCGACATTCACCTCTTCGCCGAAGGCAACCACCACCGCATCTACGAAAAACTCGGTGCTCATACGATGGAAGTCAACGGCGTTAAAGGCGTTTACTTTGCCGTTTGGGCACCCAACGCCCGTAACGTCTCCGTCCTCGGCGACTTCAACCACTGGGACGGACGCAAACATCAAATGGCTAAACGCGGAAACGGCGTCTGGGAACTCTTTATTCCCGACATCGGCGTAGGCGAACATTACAAATATGAAATTAAAAACTCTGCCGGTCACATTTACGAAAAATCTGACCCCTACGGATTCCAACAAGAACCCCGTCCCAAAACCGCCTCCATCGTCACCGACCTCGACACCTACACCTGGAGCGACCAAGACTGGATGGAAGAACGTCGCAACAGCGACCCCCTCACCAAACCCATCTCCGTCTACGAATGTCATTTAGGCTCCTGGCTCCATGCCTCCGCCTCAGAACCCGCCAAACTCCCCAACGGAGACACCGAACCCGTCGTCATCGTCTCTGAACTCAAACCCGGGGCCAGATTCCTCACCTACCGCGAACTCGCCGAGAAACTGATTCCCTACGTTAAAGAACTCGGCTACACCCACATCGAATTACTCCCCATCGCCGAACATCCCTTTGATGGGTCCTGGGGGTATCAAGTCACTGGCTACTACGCCCCCACCTCCCGTTTTGGCACCCCAGAAGACTTCATGTACTTTGTGGATTGCTGTCACAAAGAAGGAATTGGCGTCTTGGTAGACTGGGTTCCCGGTCACTTCCCCAAAGATGGACATGGATTGGCCTTCTTTGATGGCACCCACCTCTACGAACACGCCGACCCCCGCAAAGGCGAACATAAAGAATGGGGAACCCTCGTCTTTAACTACAACCGCAACGAAGTCCGCAACTTCCTGGTATCCAACGTCTTATTCTGGTTTGATAAATTCCACATTGACGGCATCCGCGTTGATGCAGTCGCCTCCATGTTGTATTTAGACTACTGCCGCAAAGAAGGGGAATGGGTCACCAACCAATATGGCGGACGGGAAAACCTAGAAGCGGCAGACTTCCTGCGCCAAGCCAATCACCTACTATTTTCTTACTATCCTGGCGTCCTCTCCATCGCCGAAGAGTCTACCTCCTGGCCGATGGTCTCCTGGCCCACCTATGTAGGCGGTTTAGGGTTTAACTTGAAATGGAACATGGGCTGGATGCACGATATGCTGGATTATTTCAGCATGGATCCTTGGTTCCGCCAGTTCCATCAGAACAACATCACGTTTAGTATGTGGTATCACCACAGCGAGAACTTCATGCTGGCCCTGTCCCATGATGAAGTGGTGCATGGTAAGAGCAATATTATCGGCAAAATGCCGGGCGATCGCTGGCAGAAATTAGCCAATGTCCGCTGTTTGTTTACCTATATGTTTGCGCACCCCGGCAAGAAAACCCTGTTTATGAGCATGGAATTCGGCCAATGGAGCGAGTGGAATGTCTGGGGCGATTTGGAGTGGGAACTCTTGCAATATGAACCCCACCAACAGCTTAAAACCTTCATGACCGACCTGAATCACCTCTATTGTTCAACCCCCGAACTTTATACCCAAGATTTTGGACAAGAAGGGTTTGAATGGATTGATTGTTCTGACAATCGTCATAGTGTCGTGTCATTTATCCGCTGGGATAAAAATAAAGAAGATTTTGTAGTCGTGGTTTGTAACTTCACCCCGCAACCGCACAGCCACTATCGCGTTGGGGTTCCAGTCCATGGATTCTACAGCGAAATTTTTAACAGCGACTCCGGCAAATATGGCGGCAGCAACATGGGCAACCTCGGCGGTAAATGGGCCGATGAATGGTGGTTCCATAGCCATGCTTATTCAATGGATTTGTGCTTGCCTCCGTTATCAGTCTTGGTGTTTAAGTTAGATAAAGAGAAGACTGAAGAAGCGCGTAAAGCCTGGATGTCTCAAACTTAAACGATTAGATGAAGGGTATAGAGGGGGACAATAGTGAGCCTCTTGCTCGCACTCCGAATTATCTTTATACCTTGTGATACCAAATCCGGTCCTTATCGGTCGGATTTGGTATTAACCGCCTATTCTCCACCCAACCTCAACTACATTTTTCAGTTTTACGCATCGCCCCTAACAGGGTAGAAACAAACACACAGCGCTGTTTATTGCTGTTACTATTGCGCAGACGAACCGTCACCCGTCCAATGCGACCATTGGAGTTTCCTTTGTCATTAAATTGCACTCGCCAAACCCCATTTGTAGCGTATTGATAAAGAGTAGTTTTGCTCTCATCAATAGTGATAAAAGAGTTGAGATTTTGCCAGTGGGAATCAGTGGGATCAATAGAGGCGGGATGAACTGCCCATTGAGCCACATCACCCAACTCGCGAAAACTGACTTGATAGGTGATTTTTTTGTGAGTGGCTTTAGTTTTAGCTTTTAAAATTGCATCATAAACTTCATTTTGGCCGGCAGAAAGACGAGTATTATTTAACCAATTAATCCAACTGGGAATGCCTATGGCGGCTAAAATGGCAATAATCAAAACAACAATTAAAACTTCCAGCAAAGTGAATCCGGTAGTCGTTGAGTTACGAAACCGACCTCTGATTTTATGATTTAATTGCATCACTCAGCACCCTGATTAATGTATGAAAATATTAAAAATCCTCCAGGCCGAATTGGGGAGGATTTTTAATATTTTTTTACAATTGGGAGAAAAGTGCATGGGTGGACAGGGTAGCCAGAAGAGTAAACCGCTTGAAAATTAACAACCACAGGCAACATTGCTACGGAATAATACAAGCATTCCCTTGGGCTTTGCGGACTGTGCCTAAAAGGGTTTGAACAATCACGCATCTTTGTGAACCACCATTCTGAAGAGATATCAGCATTCTCCCGGTGTCTTCAGTCTGACCTTTGTCGTCAAAGGTAATAGTCCAACTGGGTGGATCAATGATGAGTCCGTCTTGCTCAATCTCCTGCCCCCCAGTTGGTGGAGTTGCCCCGGTATGTACCACCCATTTAACTGTTCCGTTGGAATCGCCTTGCTGGATAGTCACTGACCGGGAACTTTTGTTCTGCCTAGCTTGCCTTTGGGCATCACTAATCGCTACAGCAATTGCATCTTGACCTTTATTCAAACGCGTGTTATTGACCATTGATAGCCAACTGGGAGCGCCGATCGCAGCTAAAATCCCCACCATAAACACTACCACTAGGACTTCCAACAATGTAAAGCCTTGCTCATTGCTTCCTCCCAAAGCACCCAAATCGCCTAGGGTCTGGTTTGAAATCAATTGTTTTTTAAAATCCATAAATGCTTTCATAATCTCGTTTAATTTTCTAATCTAGCGTAGGCGGTTCTCGTTGAAATACGCTGCGAGCTTGGACTTGTCTCTGCAAGCTAGGTAAATAAGCTGGGTTTCTTGAACCTGAAGGCTGCCCTGCTCTTTTAACAGCATTGCCCCGTAAGAACACAATTGCATCTTGGATCGTTCCTGTCTCAGGGTTCCGAACACAGGCATAAAAACTACTGACGTTACCCGCCGGATTAACAGGCGATCGGGTGTAATTCGCGGAACAATTTGCCAGTTCAGGTTGATTCAGATTATCTACAGAATCGACCAAAACCGGATGATCTCCAAGTGTGGTTTGAATTCCTCCACTAGCAGTCCACTGTCCAAAATTTGAAGAAATTGGGTCGATCTCAAATCCTGGTGTAGGTGTTAAACTGGCTAAAGGGTCATATTTACGAAGGCGATACCGAGTAATTTGTGCAGGGCCCTGCCAGGGTTCAGCCTCATTTTTTCTTAAAGAGTAAACCACCAGAGTATAGGTATGACCTCTTGTTTTTACATCCCGACATTCTCCAGCCTTGTCAGCCGCCAGAGCGCTACAGTTCGCGGGAAGATTATCATCCGTAGTATAGGGAATAGGTTCCAGTTTCCAAAAGGCTAATATGGGTTGAATTCCTTGGGGAAAATTAATCTGAGTTCGTAAATCTATACAATCATTAGTGCCTCCTGGGGCTGCATCTAGGCAATCGCCAGGATAGATATAAACTGCCTCTTGTAGTTCACTCCCAATGTAATCCATTGCTAGACTCATTTCTTGCTGGATTTGGGCCTTAGCGGTTTCCTGCTTTTCAGTGCCTAGCAAGCTGAGAACTAAAGTCATCATGGCATACATAACAATAGAACCCACTACGATCGCCATCAAGAGTTCCAGCAGAGTAAACCCGGCTGTTTGCTTTTGACGCAGATGGGCAATGTATGTTTTCAATATCCATTCTCTATTGTTTCTTCCCATTTCACGGGCACCTCAAATAATTATTGATATCATTTAATTTTTCAGGAATTATACTTAAGGACAATTCCCATTTCCATTAAGTAGGTTCTGATACGCGACGGAAGAACTTCCCAAGTCACTTCTGACAAGGGTACTCCTAAGAACAGCCAATGGATTTGGGCCGCTCGTTGTTGCTCCAGAAAAAGCTAAAGACCCTTGCTTTGGACTGAGGCTACCTGAGTTGTTTTGAACCGAGGCTACGGTGTAAACTCTAACTACTATATTGAACCCTACGGGAACATCATTATTCGCTCCTTGACATTGACTTGCTGTCCGAAAACTTTGGACAACAAAATCCATATTTTCTATTGTTCCATTGCCATCAATGTCTACACTGCACCCTTTGGCTGCTGTATTTGCCACAGGGGAAGCCCCGCAATTTTCAAATGAAGTGGGAACTACATCCAAGCTGTTTCCCGTTGGCGGCAACAAATTCCTAAATTCCTCTAGAGTTTGCCCCGAATCTTTATTCCGACCTTGTTCCACCAGAAGTCGTACTCGGTCAATTTCGCCCTGAGCCAGATTCAGGGCCTGCTCAGCCCGGTGAGCGCGGACCCGAGCAGCCAAAGATAGTGCGATGGGGGGACTAATCGCCACAACTGCCGTACCAAAGATCACAATCGCCGCTAGAGACTCGATCAATGTCAGTCCTTGTTCCGTCGAGTAGTGTTTAGTTCGTAGCATTTGAATCCTCCGTCTTTAAAACTAGGCAAGGTTGTTACTCAGGGACTGTCTGCATCGCTCCACGGGTTAAGGTTTAGGGCTGTACCAGCCCTAAACCCTCGTAGCCATTAGGAACCGCAACCGGAACCTAGTGCATCCCGTAGCTTACAGATATATGGATCATCAGCATTTGGCTCTCGATAGAACTCGTCCCGTTTAGAGTTAGGTACGATCATCCGTGAGGAGATAGGACCAGCCGGAGCATACTGTAGCCCCACATCATAACCCCAGTTCCGGTTAGGGGGTTGATAGTAATTAAAGTGGTTACCTGTGGGATTCTGAGTGGGTTCCCAAGCATTCGGAGTGAACGGCCCCGTCGCATAGTTACTAAAGTTGAGCTGGATCAAAGAGCCTTGAATAAATAGGTTTCTGGCCGGTTGGGTCCAGTTTTCTAGTAAGCGCGGGAAGTTATGAAATCCGCCATTGATTTGGCCGAGTCGTTGAGGAATAACTCCACTGACCATGATCATATTAACCGTGGTATCCACAGCGTTCATATGTCTTTTTGCCGTACCGGCGGCGTCAGTAAAGCTTAGATAGGCGCGATTGTCATCTACTCGATAGATTCGCCAATCGGCTGGGGTTGGGCATCCGTCTACTGGTGCCGCGTTGTTGCAATAAACCGGATCCCCCGACGGAGCAATCCTGATTGGAGAGTTTGCAGAATTGATAGGATTCGCGGTAGTTATAGCAGCATTTTGCTGCGTTGGAGGATCGAACCGATTCTCGCTCATCCAAGGACCATGAAAAGCGACTGTAAAAGGACGGTTTTGATTGAGATAGGAGGTGTAATTAGTCCCCGTAGTACAGCCATATTTCCTTTGCCGATCCGCTGCAAGGAGTTGACCCGCTGTATTAGGATTGGATACCCCAGCATAAATAATGCCGTCTTCGATGCTCCCATCACAGAAGTTATTCGAGAGAATGGTCACTGCATCAGCCATCACCTCTGTCGGTCGCCACCAGTCTTGTGCGGGGTTAGCAAACTGGGGATTCAGGTTGTTGGCTGTGCGATTATAAAAGTCCGTTCTACTGGGAGTACCCCCAAGCAGCGGTTGGGTAAACTCTTGGATTGTGTTTCCCGGGCCAGCTGCTGCGCTGTGATGGAGGTTAAAATTGCCCTGAATGTAAACTGGGTTATCAGAGACAAATGTCATCCCTGTGGGATTATCTGGGTTTCCTTGACGCCGCAATGTACTCCCGTTTTTGAGGCGGAAACCATAAGGACGACGATCAGGGTCGGGATAATAATCCACGGATTTTGTACTGATAGCTCCTGTCGCTGGAGCGGGTAAGGGAACTAAAGCTGGATCGGTAGGACCCGCCCCATTTGCTCTCATTTGTCCATCTGTGGCTGGGGGTCGGGCGATCGCATCTTCCCGCACCGCATCTTCCCGGAACGCATAAACAATTCCCGTTTCAGGTAACCAATTTTCACCCCCACCAGGCGCGTTAGTTGTGCGAAGCATATTCAAATCTATATTCAGCACCCGCACATTCATCGCTTCCCGGCCATTATATAGGGCAGAATCTTTGAACGCGACTTGCCTGAATTCTTGATTAGCTCCATTGACGATTCTGATCAGTTCCCGATCACTGGCATTAGGAGCAGCGTCCCGTAAGGGTTGCGTCGCCGGGTTGTAGCCAGCAGTAGGCAAGATCCAGTCAGCGGGGAGGACCTTCGGTCGCAGAGCCATTTGCCCAATTTGCTCGGGGGTCAGACTTTGGTAGGTAACTGCATTAGGGACCGTAATATAGGGTTCGTCAGCCGGTTGAGGAGGGCCGCCTACACTACCATCCTGGTTATGGTTGGCAGTTGGGAAGAGGTAATACAGTGAGGGGAACTTCGGCTCGTTGGAACATAGCCGGGATAAGCCAACTACATACTGCTGTTGTGTGAGAGGTGCAGGAGTACCCGGGATAGCTGCTGCTGTGGGTACTGCTCCTAAGCCAAAATAATTATTGCCAGTTGCACTTACATTGCAAGCAATATTCACATTAGAAGCAGGAGCAGTACCAACCGATAAACTAATAGGTGCAATATTTGCTGCATCATTAGCAGCGCTGACCACAAAGCCATTGGTGCGATCGCGCTCTACTTGCTCTTTGGTCATTACAAAGCGTGCAAGCTTGACGATGGAATCCATTCGTTGTCGAGCCGCTCCTGTTAAAGCATTATTGCGTTTTTCTTCTAGTTTCGCGATGTAAGCTTCAGGAGGCAGGTTATAAGCTGTAGCTGGAGTCGTAGTAGAACTAACCTCATAGTCACCCGTTCCTGGGTTATTAGTCCCATTTTGCAATTGCCACAGCTCAAAAGCTAGGTCATTTAAGCCCGTTCCATTACTGCCATCTAAACCTTGGGTTCGGTTCCTCGGGTTGCTCTCATAATCATAGGCTTGCAGATAGTTGATGTTATGTGCCAACATTCCCAACGTACCAGAAGCCGTTTGTAGGGTAGATTGGTCAGCTAGGCTGAGTGAGTCATAGGAAGTAGGATTGTCAAGAATCCGGCGGAGGTTAGAATAATTACCCCACATCGTCAATTGAGGATTGGGATGTACTCTACCTGCCTCTTGGAGGGGTGGATAAGCACCCTCAACCTCACCCGCAAAATTCGCTAAATTTCTTAGGGCTATTTGCCGCCCTCCATTGTTCTGGAAACCTCCAGTTAGCCCTTCAAACTCCATCCCATTCGTACCCCGACCATTAAAAAAGTCTGTAGCAATGATGCCTTGAGCCGAGTTAAGACCGGCAAAGGCTGGAAGGGGTCTACTCGCAAAACTTATCCGATCAAAGGTAGCACTTTCTCTCAGGGTTTTTTGACTACCCGGATGAACCGTTGTTGCAACAAATGCCACCGGCAAATCACCCGTCATTTGACTGTGGAAATAAACCGCCGTCGATTGTACTGCTGCTAGATTATCTCGCAACGTGCGACGTTGCCGTTGTTCATGAGAGGGAAAGGCATGAGCGGGAAGGCGGGGATTAGGATTGAGCGGATCATCTCCGGGAACTTTATCCTCCGGGTCGTTATAGCCACTAAAGGGAGTAGCACTGGTATTACCATTCCGGGGATTACTCCGATCTTGCACCCAACCAAATGGGTTACCCAATTCCAAACGCTGACCCACGATAACCCGAAGACCTTCAGCCCTAGAGCGTCGCTCCCAATATCCATCTAATCCATAAGCTATCGGTTGATCGACTGGAGGTGTATTCCGCGTTAATAGGTCATTGTTGATAGGTTGACCGTAATTAAACTGGGCTTCACCCACCGGAACAACACAATTTTCAGGGTTTTCAGGATTCCGAACGGCTTGACTGTAAGCAGTTTTCGGACCATAGCGGTTATCGGCACGAAAGGTATCATCAACGTAGGGAGGACAAGCCGGGTGGTCAATCGTAATACGCTTGGCTAGGTCTCCGTTTTCCCAATTGGGGTCTACCCCCCACCCTGCTGTACTTCGATTTAGAGGTGGAGTTGAATCATTCGTCAGGATTTTTACCGGATCCAAGGCAATATTAATGGCCGTGTTGAGATTGCCGGTAACCGAGTCGAGGTTTTCGTTATTCAGAGGGAGAGCGTCTCCGGGCACGCTCGGAGCTGTACCCCCTTCGTGCTGATCAAAATTGACAGGCCCGCTAAACTGACCGTTAGCAGTAGGTAGGGAGGGAATCGAATATACAAGGTGTTGAGCCATTGTAATATCCGAGTTAAGTGAGGGGTTGTAAAAACAAGAGTCTTTTGAACTAATTAAAAATGAGTTAAAGCCAGTTTGTGCTCGGACAAAGAAACTCCCTTGAGTGTGCATCGCCCCGTTCCAAGTAAAAGTTGGACCCGGAAACAATTCCAGGTCAGTTCGGAACCACGCACCCCACTTATTTCCCCGATCAATGTAGCGGTCTTGTTGATATTGAAGAGTTGAAATAGATGGGTTTGATCCACCCGTCGGAATTGCTACAGCATAAACTTGAAAATTCTTTTGTAAACTACTCGTCGGTCCTGTAGAAAACCAACCTTCTCCCAGGATTTGCCCATCTGCGCCACCAGTGGCGTTCTGGCAAACTTCACTATCTGTGCGATTACTAATCAGTGGCCCATTCCGTACTAGAAGAGCATCGGCTTTTTCTTGATCTGACGTTAAAGCCCCCTCGGTATCAGGATCCATCGTTCCTACACCAGGCCGACTGGTTCTTAGGAGAATCGTATAAGCAACGGTGATATCATTACTAGCATCATTATCTTCATCATTAACTTTAAAGCTCCAAGCCGGAACAGTTTGTCCACCGGCTGTCATCGTTAATTGACTTTCTTTCGGAAACAGATACTTATCAGATAACAGGGTTTCTTCTAGCAGAGCCTCTGGGGGAATTCCAGCCACCAGATTTGCATTAAATAGTTGTTCAAGTTTAGACTTGGCTCGCTCGATCGCCGGTGCAGCCGCATTTTGGACTTCCTGCCGCTGGAACTCGCTAAGTGCATCCGTCGATCGCTGATAAGATCGGAACATTAAGGTACTCACCACCAAAATCATTACGATGATGAGTAGAGTAGTTGTTGGCAACACAAAACCCGCCTGCAATCGACGGCGTGAGGTGACGAAGGCAGTGCGGAGAAAACGGTAAGTATTTCGACTTGTCAGGGTTTGAGCAAATCGAATGATTGCTTGCACGAGGTGCGTTAGCGCTTTTTGGATTTTGTGCTTTCTAGCCATAGCTACTCCGTGAGTGCAGGTGCCATTAATTGAGAAATGGAGAGTCTTTTTTCTGTGGTAGCTTAAAAATCCCGGAATTGACTATCCGTATATTTCCGGAGACGTTTGTCAAACTATTGTATTATCTAGTTTTTAGGTTACCCAGCTAGATAGAAAAATCAATCAGCCTAGGGTTAGAAAGTTTGTCCAGAGGGGCCAAAAAAATCGCTTCGGGGACCCCCTAGATGCAAAGAGGCTCGGCCAAGCCGAGCCTCTTGATGGTAAAGCTTCCCCAGGGGTTGGGGTCTTAGTATTTCGACAGATTGATTCCCGCTTCCTTGGCGTAAGCTTGCAACCCCTTGTTATTGAGGGTTTTGATAGCAGTGGTGGAGAGGCGGAGTCTCACCCAGCGGTTCCCTTGGGGCCACCAGACCCGTTTCCATTGCAGGTTGGCTTCTTGCAGCTTATGGGTCCGGCGGTGGGAGTGGGAAACGGCCATACCGTTATTCGCCTTTTTGCCGGTGAGTTGACATTTGCGGGACATGGTTTCTCCTTAGATAAGTTGGGCGATGTTGAAACGCGATCTTCTATTGTACCGACTTTTGGGGAAGGATGGAGTTTTGTATCCCGACCCTCGTTATTTCCGGTAGGGGCGCAATGCTTGCGCCCTGTCAAGGGGGTAAATTTAAGGACAAAACATCCTTCATGAAATCTACCTTGACAGGGCTAGTGTAAAATGTAGAGCTGATTCTATAAATCGCCCCTACATGGGCGCAAGCATTGCGCCCCTACAAATACACCTTGACCGGGCTAGGGTTTAAACCCTAGCCAGTTTTTTAGGACCGTTGTTCAGTTAATCGGGTTAGGAGGCGGTTGGAGCGTTCTACGAAGGTGGTCATGCCTTCGGCGTCAAAGCCTTTTTGCGCCATCAGTGCTAAATCATAGACATGGTGACAAATCATGTCCGCGAGTTCTGCTGAAGGGGATTTGCCTTCCCCTTGGATGATGCCGCTTTGGGAGAGTTCGGTGAGATGTTGGATCAGGGGATGCGCGGTGTTCACGAGCAAGATATGCTCTTCGGGGAATTTGGCGGATTCCTGGGACACTAAGGCGTTCATATCCCGGAGGCGGCGCAGGAACTCGGGGAGGAGGACCATTGCCGGGGGTGTGCCTTGGGGGTCGTCAGATTTGAGGGCCTCGGTGCGGATGGTCAGTTTGGGTTGGTTGAGCGCTTTTTCAAAGATTTCTTTGATTTGTTCGCTACGGGTTTTGTTGGTGCTGGGATCAACGATTTCCGAGGCTTTGTCTTGTTCGATGAGTTTGTCGTCAATCTCCGCATCCACTCGGGAGAATTTGACTTCGGTATGTTCCCGTTCCAGGAAGCTGATGAAGTGGGGATCAATGAAGGAGTCCATAAAGAGGACTTCTAATCCCTGACTCTTATGCAGTTGCACATAAGTGGCTTGCGCTACGGGGTCAGTACAGTAAAATGCCTGGTTCTCGTGGCGCGCTTTGTTGCGTTCGAGATACTCGTCGAGGGTGGTGTAAGAAGGTCCCTCGGTTTTGCTATCCGATGAGATTTGTTTCCAGGCGTCTCCTTCTTCGGCTTGGACTTCGACGGCGGGTTGGTCGGATTCTGCGGGTTTGAGGTCCGCTGTGGTGCGGTAGATGATGATGTCTTCGAGTTGTTTTTTGAATTTATCATCGTTGAGGCAGCCGAATTTGACGAAGGTGCCGATGTCTTGCCAGCTTCGGATATATTCTTGACGGTTGTTGTTGTACTGTTCTTTGAGTCGGTCCGCGACTTTTTTGGCGATGAAGTCGGCAATCTTGCGAACGGTTCGGTCCATCTGCAAGGCGCTACGGGAGACGTTCAGGGGAATGTCGGGACTATCTAGGACGCCGCGCATGGGGAGGAGGAATTTGGGGATGATTTCCTCGCAGTGGTCCGAAACGAAGACTTGATTGCAGAAGAGTTTGATTTGTCCTTTAGTGACATCGACATCGGGACGGAGTTTGGGGAAGTAGAGGATGCCTTTGACGAGGAAGGGATAGTCAGTGTTGAGGTGGACCCACAACAGGGGTTCTTCTTGGAAGGGGTAGAGGTAGCGGTAGAAGTCGAGGTAATCTTCGTCGGTGAGGCTGCTGGGAGATTCGCGCCACAGGGCTTTTTGCCGGTTGACTTGTTCGCCATCGAGTTTGATGGGAACTGGCATAAAGTCACAGTAGGTTTTGACGAGTTGCTTGATGCGGGAGGCTTCTAGGTATTCTTTTTCTTCGTCTAGGAGGGTGAGGGTGATGGTGGTGCCGTGGATGGTTCGGCTGGAGTCTTCGAGTTTGAAGGAGGGGGACCCATCACAACTCCAGTGGACGGCTTCTGCGCCTTCTTTGTAGGAGAGGGTATCGATTTCGACGGTTTTGGCAACCATGAAGGCGGAGTAAAAGCCGAGTCCGAAGTGTCCGATGATTTGCCGATCGCTGGCGGATTGATATTTACTGATGAATTCTTCGGCGCTGGAAAAGGCGACTTGGTTGATGTATTGTTTAACTTCGTCGGCGGTCATGCCGATGCCGGTGTCGCTGATGGAGAGGGTATTTTTGTCTTTATCGATCGCAATGGTGATTTCCGGGTTGCTGGTGTCCCCGCTAAATTCTCCGGCGTAGGAGACCATTTTGAGTTTTTCAATGGCATCCACGGCGTTGGAGACGAGTTCCCGCAAGAAGATTTCATGGTCGGAGTATAGAGACTTCTTGATAATGGGAAAGATATTCTCGGTATGGATCGTGATTTGGCCTTGTTCGAGTACGGTCATAGTTTTCTCAATTTAAGGGTAAATTCTATTTCAGTATTGATTTTGGGCGATCGCGCGGTGCTTGCAGATCAGGGGAACCCCCCGCAAAGGATTCGGATCTCCCTACTTTTTGAGTTAAAGCTGGGTTCAGGGTTGGGTCACGGTATAGAAGGCGGCTGCTTGTGTTATTCAATTCTTACGTTTTCATTTTCGGGTTTCTGCCGGTCACTCTGTTGGTCTATTTTGGGTTGACTCGGTTGCGCTATGTGAAGGCGGCGATCGTTTGGATGGCGATCGCCTCGTTGTTTTTTTATGCCTACTGGAATCCGCCTTATTTGCTGTTATTCTTGGTTTCCATCAGCCTGAACTATGGGTTTGGCAGGGCGATCGCCTCCTGTCCAGTTCGGAGCGATCGGGCGAAATTTCTACTAACTCTCGGCATTAGTATTAATTTAGTTTTCATTGGGTATTACAAATATGCCGAATTTTTCCTGAGTTCCCTCAATCAGGTTTTTAACTGGAATTTGCCGACTCCGGATATTGTGCTGCCGTTGGCAATTTCATTCTACACCTTTACTCAAATCGCCTATTTAGTCGATGCCTACCGGGGAGAAACGAAAGATTCAAACTACGATTTAGTCACTTACAGTTTGTTTGTCTCGTTTTATGCCCAATTAATTGCCGGTCCGATTCTGCGTCATGATGAACTGATTCCAGAGTTTCGCTCCCTGCGAAATTTTATCTTTTCCCATAGAAATTTTGCCCTAGGTTTAACCCTATTTATTCTGGGATTATCCAAAAAAATGCTGATTGCGGATAATTTATCCCCTTGGGTGGCCCAGGTGTTTAATCATGCCCAGTCTGTAACTTTTCTGGAAGCCTGGTTTGGGGCTTTGAGCTATACGTTTCAACTGTATTTTGATTTTTCGGGATATTCAGATATGGCGATCGGCTTAGGGTGGATGGTGAATATCAACCTACCGATTAATTTTAACTCTCCCTATAAAGCTAGTTCAATTATTGATTTTTGGCGGCGTTGGCATATCACCCTTTCTGCCTTTTTAAGGGATTATCTGTACATTCCTCTCGGAGGAAATCGCAAGGGGGAAACCCGTCGCATTATTAATTTAATGTTGACGATGTTGTTAGGGGGGTTATGGCACGGCGCCGGATGGACTTATGTGATTTGGGGCGGACTGCATGGGTTATTTTTAGCCATTAATAATGTCTGGCGCAAGGTGGGTATTTCCCTGCCTAAATTTGTAGGTGTAACCCTCACTTTTTTAGCGGTCGTTGCCAGTTGGGTGTTATTTCGCGCTGCTACCTTGGCAGATGCTTTAAAACTTTTACAGGCGATGGTGGGGATAAACTCTAGGGTGTTACCGACTCACTATCAAGGAGTTTTTGGAGGGTTAAGTTCCTGGGGATGGCAATTTAAGCCGGTTGAGGCTTTTGCTTATTTACCTAAAGGTGGATTAGAGTTAAATGGATTGATTTTGTTGGCAGTTTTAGCTATGGTCATGGTGTTTCCTAATACTCAGGAAATGGTCAAAAACTTTAAAACGACTTGGGGTTGGACTCTGGCAATTGCTAGTCTAGCAGCCGGATGTTTTATTTCTCTCAATCAGGTGTCCGAGTTTCTGTACTTTCAGTTTTAAGTCCATGTCACATCACAAGGATTATCGTCGTTATGGGTTAAGAGTCTTAACCGTAACTGCTATTTTTTTGGCAATGATTGCTGGGGTTAATGGGTTTTTTGACCCCTATGAGGTGCTGGGTACTCCCACAATTAAGAGGTTGAATCAGGTTAAGCGGGAGAAAGATATTCAGGTTAGATTATTTAAAACCGTTGCGGTGAATAAAATTGAAGCGCAAAGCCTATTTTTAGGGTCATCGCGGACGGAATTTGGTTTAGATACCCATCATCCGGCATTGAAGCATCAGCAACCGGGTTATAATTTAGCGATTACCGGGGGAAATATGTATGAAGTCCGGCGCTATTTTGACCATGCGATCGCCACTCAGCCCGAGGTTAAAGAAATTGTTTTAGGACTGGATTTTTTCATGTTTAATCAAGTCCGACAAAATACACCAGATTTTAAAGAAGAACGCTTAGAAACCCGCAATTTATTTGGGGGTGACTTGTTTGAAATGTTGTTATCCAAACAAGCCTTAATTAGTAGTTTAAAAACGCTTAAAAATAGTTTTATTAGGCCAAACAATCCCGGATTTTTCTATGAGGATGGCCGAAGAAATCCTGAATCTACTATTGAACAGGTTTATTTTAATCAAGGGGTTATTCCTCGATTTAGAATGGTTTTACGAGATTTTTTAGTTCGACCGGACCTGTATGGAATCTATCAGCTTTCTCCAGATTATTTAGAAGATTTACAGGCTATTATTACAACCAGTCAACAGCGGGGAATTCGGTTACACTTGTTTATTTCGCCAAGTCATGCAATGCAATGGGAAGCTATCCGAGTGGCGGGACTGTGGTCCGAGTTTGAAAACTGGAAGCGAGCCATTGTCAATCTATCACCCATTTGGGATTTTTCGGGGTACAATAGCATGACCACAGAGGCGATCGCCAATCCGATGCAGTATTATATTGAGAGTTCTCATTACCGCAAAGAACTCGGGGATTTGGTCCTGAACCGGATTTTGGATTACCAACCCGAAACCGTGCCCTCAGATTTTGGCCTATTACTAACACCGACTAATGTTGAGACTCATTTGGAACAGATTCGGCGCGATCGCGAAGTATGGGCCAAAGAAAACCCTAAATGGGTCGAATTTGTAGAAGCCTTAAAGCCTTAATTTATGATAAAAAATAGCTCTTAAAACATCAATAAAATGCTCTTAGTCCTGCAATGAAAAGCTTTAGAAATTTGCTACCAAGGGGCTACAGTGGGTGAGTTTGAATGAATTATTCCTGAATTCAAACACTGCCTTCCTGGAAGATTTAACGGTTCAAAAGGCAAAATAGTAGACGGTTTGGTCCAGTCTAAGACAGGATGGCGGGAACAGGGGGAACCGCATTGCATCTGCAACCATTCGAGGCCAAAATGATGACCTAAGTTCATCAATCCAAGGGAATTTAAGTGAAGATTATCGGAATATCGAGAAAAATAGAGAGTTTCTACGACCCGAGTTTGAGCAACGGATTGGAAGACTTGCATTTGAGCCTCGCGAACCCTATCCCCATACTCAAAAGTACCAAAGGGCGTAGTAGATTGCTGGTTGACGATGGGAATTAAACCATAAATGACCGGGAGTTCGGGTTGATTTAAATCCTGCCGCAAGCGGGAGATAAAATGGGTAAAGTTTTGGGCATAATTAGAGGCCATATAGCGATCGCTTTTAGCGTCGGATTCTCCCTGCATCCAAAAAAATCCAGCAATTTCTACTTGGTAACCAAGACTAGAGAGATCGGCGATCGCCTGTTGCACTCGGTCTAGCATTTGATGATACAGCGAACCCTCAATATACGGATTCCACTGAGTCTCCAAATTTGTGCCATTTTGGGCATATTTAACCAATGCAATGGGTTGGTTGAAATGCGTAGAAATCGTGGCAGCTAGGGTAATTTCTGGGCCAAATCCTTGGGAATTTGCCACCCCCTGACTAAAGGGTAACGGTTCGGTAGGGGCTTGCAGCGTGACCCATTCATCCTCGCGATCGTACCATAACACAGAGGACTGAAGCTGCTGTAAATCCGGGGGTAAATCGTCCATAGTAGACCGATATCCCACCATGTTCGATTGTCCCGCTAAGATAAACAGTTGGATAGATGCAGTTCTGCCGGATAGGGAAAAGCTAATCACAAAGGTGCTTGTTAGAACCGTCAGACTTATTCCCTTAGCAGCGATCAATTTCAGCCATTTCCCAACCCATTTAGGATAGAACATAGCAACTCTGTAAACAACGGGGAATCTTCTCTTCCTCTCTCTATTTCTTTTCTAAGACAAAAAAGTAATGATAGGGATAAAGCGGGTCTTGATATTCCCGTTTGAGTTTGAGACCAGCATTTTCTAGGGAGGCAACAATTCGTTTTTTAGGATAGCCTTTTAATCCAATTTCCCAGCAATGTTCATCCGGGGTATAGGGTTGGTTGCTCCAAAACTGAGGAATTTGGAGCAACAAACTCCGGGGACGCTGATTAAAAGAAAAGTGAAATTGCAGAGTAAAATAGGCTGTATTGTAAGGGAGAGAAATGACGACAAATTTTTTCGTAGCTTGGGCAATTTTTTGAACTGCTCTTTCAAAATATTCATAAGGGATATGTTCTAGGACTTGAAAGAGAACGATCGCATCAAATGTATTGGGTTCAATTTGAAAATCACTTTTCAGGTCTAGGATAATATCCGGCTTTAAGTTGGGGTCAAAATCGGCCCGAACCACTTCATAGCCTTCTCGTAACAAAATTTCAGAGAATAAAGAGTTAAAAATCCCTATTTCCAAAATTTTATGAACGGATTTACCCAAAGACTGAATGATTCGTTTTTGGTTGTAGTAGCTAATCAGTCGGAGTTTTGTTAAATATTCTACGGCCATAATAACTGTTCGTTAAGAGGGTGAAATTTTAAGGGAGTTGGGACCGATTACTTTTGGGCGATCGCCCAAGTAACAATGGGCCATATTGGGTCATTTCGCATTGCAATTTTGTGTAGGGGATGCCAGCTTGCCTCGGGGATACCCTCATATCGCAAGCCAATAGAATCGAGGGCCCAAGCATATTTATTCCCCCAGCCTCCCACTTCAATCAGAGTTGAAAATTTGTCTTCGAGGAGCAACTTTAAAGCCAAGGGAGTAAAGCGCCAAAAATCCCCAGGATAATCATGAATGGGATTGATAAAACAGGTGGTATGGATGGCTAATCCCCCCGGTTTAAGGACACGCCAACTTTCATTGATGGCTTGTTGCGGGTCTCCTGCTACGTGTTCCAATACTTGGTCACTCACCACATAATCAAATTCAGAATCTGCAAAAGAGAGAGACAGAAAATTATAATCCGGATAGTTTGCTTCAACCAATTTGGACTGGTTTAAATCAAAAAACTGTTGACAAAGGGCGGTAGAATGACTGATGGATAGAATTTTACCAGGCGGGGTTCTGGACTTCAGAATCTCCGAGAGATGTTGATACATATAATAGCGCGTCACGTGAGGGCCTTTTTTTAGACCCGTCATCGAACCCATCAGAATATTTTTTAAAATAAGTTTAGTCGTTTTTGCTAACATAATGATAAGAGTAAATAGATTGATATTTCAACCGGATTAAGTGGGTTTTCTACCCAGCCATTATCACCGCAACTCATTAAACTCAAATTTTAAAAAAGCTAATTTTCAGTTTGTTCATTGTTGTTTACTCTTTTTAAGGGAGTTAATAAAAAGACCGGCTAACTGCGGGGGGAGTAGAATCCTAATAAAAATTTTAAGAATAACAATCCAAATCACTTGATTTGTCAGTAAATCGGGTTGATTTTTTATGGCTATCCATAGAAATCTAGCCGCCATAAAACTGTACTTCCGATTATCTCCCGATTCTAACGCATCAAATGTTAAAAATTTATAACGATTTGCAATAATTTGGCTTCTCCGATTTTGGATGGATTTGGGCGCATTAGCTAAAGATTTTTCAATAACCTGGTTATATCCTTTCTCTTGTCTTTCCAGATTAGCAGACCAGGAGTGAGCCGATTGTCGATATAAAACCTGAGTTGCGGTAACGACGGTAAACTGATATTTTGAGGCTAATCTCAGCCACATTTCCCAATCTTGCCCTCCCAGTAATGATTCATCGAAATTTCCCACTTGTGAAAACGCCTCTTTGCGAATTAAGGGGTTAGATCCACTGCCAATAAAATCACCGAGGAACAGTCGTTCATATACTTGATTCGTAAATTTAAAATGGTGTCCCCCTGGTAAGCGGTTCCCCGATTCATCAATATAATCGGTCCAGCTATAAGCCACCCCAGCCTCGGGATTATCTTGGAGGGCTTTGAGTTGCCGTTCTAACTTATCGGGAGTCCATAAGTCATCTGCATCGATGAAAGCGACATATTCTCCAACCGCCTGACTGATTCCTCTATTTCGGCTTTTTTGAGCGCCGGAATTGGGAAAAGAAAAAACTTTAATTCGCGAGTCTTTGATGCTAGAAATAATTTCTAAGGTGGCATCGGTTGACCCATCATTAATGATAATTAATTCAAAGTCTTGAAACGTTTGTTTTAAAACCGATTCAATTGTTTCGTGAATTGTCTTTTCAGCATTATAGGCAGGAATAATCACAGAAATAGTTGGCATTTTATTTTTCCTCTGCCTTATTTAAGGGTTTCGATTGTCCCTTCTTTGTCCTTTTTATCCAATAAAATGAACTCATCAAGCTACCCCGGTAAAATTCCATTTCAAAGGCGGGAATTAGCTGATGTTTAAGGCTGTCTCCATATTTCACTTGCTGCTGAACTATCCGGCGCAGATTTCCTAAAATGTTCTTCACCCAAATTCCCGGTTTATCTTTGGTTTTAGCATTAATCATTCGTAATTGACAGGTCGCTAATCCACAAGCACGGGCTAAAGATAATAAATAGTCTCGTTCCAGTCGCCAAGGGGGAATTTGATGATTGATATGCATGGCAGGATTGTACCAAATTTCCCACCCAGCTTTGTGCAGATAGAGCAAGACTTCATAATCCTCACCTCGGACTAAAGCTTCTTTCTGAGTACCAGCAATTTTAGGAGTATTAGGAACTGCATCCTGCCACGCTTGTCGGCGAACTACTAATCCGGCACTTGGGGGTAAATGTAAGTTATCGGGGTCAAAAATAAAGGCTTTGGGTCCATGTTCGCGAATGGCTAAAAATGCCGCAATTTTTTTAAAATTTTCTGGCGGGTTGACTTCAAATTCTCCATGAATTTGGCCGCTGAATGCTCCAGCTTGAGGATGGTTATTTCCAAATTCATACGCCGATGCAATCCAATCCAGTGCTGGGATGTTATCATCATCTAAAAAAGCGACATAGTTGCCCCTGGCTTCTTGGATGGCGCGCCCTCTAGCAAAGGCAGGTCCTTGGCGCTCTTCCAAATAGTATTTTAGGGGACAGCTTTGCTGCCAATTGCTTTGATAATCTTTAATAACTTGAGCGGTGTTGTCCCGACTATTGTTATCAACAATGATAATTTCCCAAGCTATTTGTTCGGTATTAGTTTGATGGCGCAGAGCTTCTAAAACCTGGGGTAATCGAGTTGCACTGTTATAGGTGGGAATGGCTACGGTTAAATCTAACGCAGGGAGATTCATAACTGAACACTACAGTTTTAATAGGAATTTTACAAGGTTATTTTTGCTTTAGAATTTGAGTCTTTATTTAGACCGATCGCCCTCTTATCCTCAACGTTTATAACGTTCTTTTCAGGCTTTAAATATCCGTTTCGCCACAAATAAAAAAAGCTTTGCAAACTACTGAGTAATAACTCTCGTTCACAAGCGGCGATCGCATCCGTTTTGTCAATCCCATATTTTCCAATATGTTGGAGCAGTTTGCGCAAGTCGTTGGCGAAGTAGGCGCAGGTAAAAATTGGCCTCAATATTGGTTTGACTCGGACCATCCGGGTTACATACCGACTTAACCCAATCCCTCTAAAAAATGGGATCAAATACTCCATTTCCAAGCGCTGACGAGGGATTTTATGGGTGATTTTCATCGCCGGATTATACCAAATTTCCCAGTTTTTCAGTTGAATATAGGACAGAGCCTCTAAATCTTCTCCCGTTAGCATACTCCCCGGAGTTCGGCCACTGAGAATGCAGTGTTCGGGAACACTTTGCTGCCATGCTTGAGTGCGGACTATCAATCCTGCCGATGGCGGCAACAAGTTTTTATCCCGGCGATAAAGTAAGGGTTTTGACCCGCGTTGGGTAATGGCTAAAAAGGGCATCAGGCGCTTAAAATTCGGGGGCGGTTTTATTTCAAATTCCCCTTGAATGTAACTCCCAATAGCACCCGCTTGAGGATGTTCTTGAGCGAATTTGTAAGCAGCGGACACCCAATCTGGGGCGGGAATATTATCATCATCGAGAAACCCAATTAAGGGACTCCTCACCTCTTTAACCGCCCGTTTACGAGCGTAAGCAGCCCCCTGATTTAGTTCTAAACAAGAGCGTAAGGGCGCGATCGCATCCCATTGGGTTTGATAGGTTTCCAGAATGTGGGGAGTATTGTCGGTGCTGTTATTATCAACCACGAGAATTTCCCACGTAAACTCTTCGGTATTGATTTGGACCTTAAGTGCTTCTAACACTTCGGGAAAACGCTTTTCCCCGTTATAAGTACAAATGACAACTGTTAAATCGATCCCCATCCTTTGATACTCCCCTTGCCCTAGAAAATGCTACGGTTTCTCTGCCCTATTATGGAATCGTCTCTCCCTTAACATCGATCGCCTCATCAACAAATCGACTCAGCAGCGGTTCCGTTTTGATTTCTGGCACCGATTCCGTCGATTCCGGAGGATCCGGCGTTTCAGACTTTAAGATTACAGGGGGTTCTTCCCGGGGAACCGGCGGTTTGGTATCAAATACCAATTTTGTCGGTCCTCGGTCAATATAAATCGTATCCCCTGCCACAAATTTCCCTTCTAATAACAGGGTTGCGATCGGGTTTTCCAATTCCCGTTGAATGGCCCGTTTGAGGGGTCTCGCCCCATAAACTGGATCATACCCAACTTCGGTCACATAATCTAACGCCTCATCCATTAGATTCAGGGAGATTTTTTGGTCCGCCAACAGCTTATCTAAGCGCTTAACTTGAATCTTGACAATTTCGCTTAATTGCGATCGCGTCAAAGCATGGAACAAAATAATCTCATCCACCCGGTTCAAAAACTCTGGACGAAAATGCTTCCGTAGGGCCATCATCACCCGTTTTCGCATTTCTTCATAGCGCCCATCATCCCCCGCCAAATCCAAAATGTGGTCACTGCCGATATTGCTTGTCATGACGATGACGGTATTTCTAAAATCCACCAACCGCCCTTGGGAGTCAGTGATTCGACCATCATCGAGCACTTGCAACAAAATATTAAACACATCAGGATGAGCCTTTTCCACCTCATCCAACAACACCACCGAATAAGGATTCCGGCGGACTACTTCCGAGAGTTGGCCCCCTTCGTCATAGCCGACATACCCCGGAGGCGCACCGACTAACCGAGAAACCGAGTGTTTCTCCATGTACTCGGACATATCCAAACGCACCAGGGACTCCTCGGTGTCAAATAGCACCTGAGATAACGCCCTCGCCAATTCGGTTTTACCCACCCCAGTGGGTCCCATAAACAGGAACGACCCGATCGGGCGTCCGGGGTCCTTCATCCCGGCCCTTGCGCGGCGAATGGCTGCTGAAACCGCCGAAACCGCTTCTTGTTGACCAATCACGCGCTGATGGAGGAACGATTCCATTTGCAGCAATTTTTGCCGTTCCGATTCCAATAAGCGGTTAATGGGAATCCCCGTCCATTTAGCGACAATTTCGGCAATATCGGCTTCGGTGACTTGTTCACGCAGTAAAGTAGAGCCACTGGCTTGCAACTTCAGCAGTTCCGCTTCCTTAGCTTCGCGATCGCGTTGTAACACCTCCAACTTGCCATATTTCAACTGCGCCGCTTTGTTCAAATCATAGTTGCGTTCGGCCTTTTCAATCTCCACCCGCAACCCATCTTCCTGTTCCTTCAGCGCATTAATGGCATTGAGCAAATCCTTCTCCATTTGCCATTGATTGCTCAATTTCTGCTGTTTCGCCGTTAGGGTAGCCATCTCCTGAGTAATTCGGCCCAACCGTTCTTGAGAAGCGCGATAGGCACTGGTTCCCACCACCCCGGCGCCTTCCCCTTCTAGGGAAAGTTTTTCCATTTCTAACTGCATCAACCGGCGATCGGCAGCTTCTAACTCCGTCGGTTTGGAGGTAATCTCCATTTTCAGCTTGGCGGCAGCTTCATCTACGAGGTCGATCGCCTTATCTGGGAGAAAGCGATCGCTGATATACCGATTCGACAAACTCGCCGCTGCCACCAATGCCGCATCCAGGATTTTTACCCCATGATGCACTTCATACCGTTCCTTCAACCCCCGCAAAATCGAAATGGTATCCTCTACCGTGGGTTGGTCCACGACTACCTGTTGGAAGCGACGTTCTAAAGCCGCATCTTTTTCGATATATTTGCGATATTCATCCAGGGTACTCGCCCCAATACAGCGTAATTCCCCCCGGGCTAACATGGGTTTAAGCAGATTTCCTGCATCCATTGTCCCTTGTCCAGCACCCGTTCCCACCACGGTATGCAATTCATCAATAAACAGGACAATTTGACCATCGGATTGCATGACTTCCCGCAAAACCGCCCGGAGTCGGGCCTCAAATTCCCCGCGAAACTTGGCCCCCGCAATCAGACTGCCCATATCCAGGGAAATAAGTTGCCGATTTTTCAGGGATTCGGGGACATCGCCATTAACAATCCGTTGGGCCAGGGCCTCAGCGATCGCCGTTTTCCCCACCCCCGGTTCCCCAATTAACACCGGATTATTCTTGGTCCGGCGCGAGAGGACCTGAATGACCCGACGAATTTCCTCGTCTCGGCCAATTACCGGGTCAAGTTTGCCTTGTTTTGCCTGTTCCGTAAGGTCCCTACCATAGCGTTCTAAGGCTTCATATTCGGTTTCTGGACTTTGGTCCTTAACTTTGGCACTTCCCCGAATTTCTTTAATGGCTAAATCCAGTTTTTGTTGCTCGAAGGGGGTACGGGCGTCTACAGTAGAAGCTTTCAGGGCGCGACGTCCGAGGCGATCGTCCTCGGCAAAGGCCAATAAAATATGCTCAATAGAGATAAATTGGTCGTCGAGATTTTGCCTTGCGGTTTCGGCCTTATCTAATAACAGATCTAACCCGCGACCGAGGTAAAGTTGGCTGGTATTACCGACTTTAGCTTGGCGCGAGGCAAAGGTACTAATTTGTTGTAAGAGTTTCTCTGGCAGGATTCCGGCTTTAGAGAGGATCCGTTGGGCGAGTCCTTCCGGTTGTTCTAAAAGGGCGATCGCTAAATGTTCGACTTCTAATTGCTGATGTTGGTAGCGACGGGCGACATCTTGGGACTTGACAATCCCTTCCCAAGCGCGGTCTGTAAATTTGCTGGCGTCAGTAGGCTGCATCTTTTAAGTGCTGTTTGCCTCCAAAGGTAGTCTTTAATTTAAAGGGTTAACCGGCTGCAAGTCGCATCCGGACTCTATAGCTATGGTATCTTATCGGAGTTTTTCACTCCGGCCACCGTTCCCAAGAATGAGGAATGGGGAAGATTTCGCGGTTCAACGTTACGACTTAGGGTCGTGACGTTGAACTTTAAGAGAAAAACTGGAATTGTTGATTAAGCCGTTTTGGTTTGAATCAGTTCGATTTTATAACCATTGGGGTCTTCCACAAACGCAATCACTGTGGAACCATGTTTCATGGGACCCGGTTCCCGGGTGACTTTGCCCCCTTGGGCTTTAATGCGATCGCAGGTGGCGTAAATATCATCCACCCCGAGGGCAATATGACCATACCCGGTGCCGATATCATAATGGTCCGTATCCCAGTTGTAGGTTAGTTCGATTGCCGCTTCTTCTGATTCATCGCGATACCCCACGAACGCTAAGGTGAATTTTCCCCCGGGATAGTCTTTTTGCCGCAATAGCTTCATGTTGAGAACGTTGCAGTAAAAATCCAGGGATTTTTCCAGGTTGCCGACGCGCAACATCGTGTGTAAAATTCTCATGCTTTCTCCAAGTTTCCTGACTTTCTTTTATTGTAAAGGGCGGTTCAATTCAGGTCTGAAACAGCTTACTATTCTTTGCGAGTGAGGGTTTGCTGACTCTGATGGGGTGGGACAGCTGCCTCGGATCCCGATCCGGAAACTTTATTAAATCTGCGCCTCAATCCCGAAGTTCGCTGTATCGTAAAACGTTAAGGCAATGATTTGCTTTTCGGGTTTGACGGTGAGGCATCACGCATACGCAATCCCGTTGTGATAGTCTGTAAAACCCCGCACCCTCAAAGGTGGGGCTACACACACAAAGTCTGCGAAGGCAGCGTCAATAGCGAAAACCGCCTTTTGACAACCAGATTGGGTATCAAAAACTCACCGAGGTTCAGCCCAAGGATATCTGAATTTTCAGGAAAGACTGAAACATGAACGGAATTGACAGCACAGCAATTGAAGTGATTCGCGCCCGGGAAATCCTCGACTCTCGGGGACGTCCCACAGTGGAAGCGGAAGTCTATTTAGCCAATGGTGCAATGGGTTTGGCCCAGGTCCCCAGTGGAGCCTCAACGGGCAGTTTTGAGGCCCATGAACTTCGGGATGGCGATAAGAAGCGCTACGGTGGCAAAGGGGTAGCGAAAGCGGTTGAGAATGTGGAAAATAAAATCGCGCCCAGTTTGGTGGAAATGGATGCCCTCGATCAAGGGGCGATCGACTATGCGATGATTCGCCTTGATGGTTCTCCCAATAAGTCAAATTTGGGCGCGAATGCCATTCTCGGCGTTTCCCTAGCAACGGCGAAGGCGGGCGCAAATGCCCTCCAGATTCCCCTTTATCGCTATCTAGGCGGTCCTCTGGCGAATTTGTTGCCGGTGCCTTTGATGAATGTGATTAATGGCGGTGCTCATGCGGCCAATAATGTGGATTTTCAGGAGTTTATGATTGTCCCATCCGGGGCCTCTTCGTTTAAGGAAGCCCTGCGCTGGGGTGCAGAAGTATTTGCCTCTCTCAGCAGCGTTTTGGATGAAAAGGGATTGCTGACTGGGGTTGGGGATGAAGGCGGGTTTGCACCCAATTTAGAGTCGAATCAAGCAGCGTTAGAAATCTTGATGCTGGCGATTAAAAAGGCCGGATACAAACCCGGGGAAGAAGTTTCCCTGGCAATGGATGTCGCCGCCAGTGAGTTCTACAAAGATGGCAAGTATGTTTATGAGGGAAGTGCTCATGAACCGAGCGAATTAATCGATTATTTGGCGAAGTTAGTCGATGAATATCCGATTGTTTCCATTGAGGATGGATTGCATGAGGATGATTGGGAAAACTGGAAGTTGTTGACCCAAAAGTTAGGCGATCGCGTGCAATTAGTTGGGGATGATTTGTTTGTAACCAATCACACTCGTCTGAAACGTGGAATCGAGATGGATGCCGGAAATGCGATTTTGATTAAGCTCAATCAAATCGGCACGTTGACGGAAACCTTGGAAACCATTGATATGGCAACTCGCAATGGTTTCCGGTCCATGATTTCCCACCGTTCCGGGGAAACAGAAGATACCACGATCGCTGATTTAGCAGTGGCAACAAGGGCCGGTCAAATTAAGACAGGTTCTCTCTGTCGTAGTGAACGGGTGGCGAAGTACAACCGTTTGTTACGCATTGAAGATGAGTTAGGCGATCGCGCGGTGTATGCGGGAACTGTGGGATTAGGACCGAAGGGTTCTAAGTAAGAGTTAAAACAACAAACCCCGAGGTTTTTAATCCGGGGTTTGTTGGTAGTATTGCCAGTCATTTGATTGTTTTTAATTGTGCCATCAGGCGGGGGTTTATAACTCCCGTCTATTTTTTTCAGAACTCTTTGGGCCAAGGAAGCAAAAAATTACCGGGCTTAACACCCGGTAATTTACAATCAATAAAGCAATTATCCCCAAAGGTTCTGCATTTTAAAAGCTAAAATTGACAAGATTCTCATCAATCTAGTAACCTAAACTGGATAATCTTTTCCCTAATGTTGCCGAAGATTTTGCCTTAATTCCTAGGGATAGAACCCGAGTTCGGGTAATCCGAGGGTTTCATCCCAACCCATCATAATGTTGAGACATTGGATGGCTTGACCAGCTTGACCTTTGAGGAGGTTATCAATAGCAGAAATGACGATCGCGCGATCGGTCCGTTGGTCAATTTCTACCCCGAGATAACACATATTACTGTTCATCGCCCACTTAGTTTGAGGATAGACTCCCGCCGGGAGGACCCGCACCCAAGGACTATTGCGATAAAATGCCGTGTAAATGGTGACCAAATCTTCCCGGACTAGACCCGGATCCCGGAGGGTGGCGTAGACGGTAGAGAGGATTCCCCGGACCATCGGCATCAGGTGGGGAGTGAACTGGACAAGGATATCCTGTCCGGCGAGATCGCTACCAATGGACTCGATTTCTGGGGTGTGGCGATGACGCGCTACCCCATAAGCGGCAACGGAATTATCCGCTTCAGCGAGGAGGAGATTCGTTTTCGCTTGACGTCCGGCACCGGAAATGCCTGATTTTGCGTCAATGATGGCGCTATTGGGGACAATCATACCTTGTTTGAGCAGGGGGGCCAAGGCGAGAATGCTGGCGGTGGGATAGCAACCGGGACAGCCGACGAGTTGGGCATCCTTGATGCGATCGCGATATAATTCCGGCAAGCCATAGACAGCCACCGCAGCGGTTTCGGCATCCGCGCGATCGCCACCGTACCAATTTTTATAGGTTTCTAAATTACTAAATCGATAGTCGGCGGAAAGATCGAGAACCTTGCAGCCTTTTTCCAGTAACCGGGGGGCCATTTGGTAGGCTAACCCATTGGGTAAGGAAAGAAAAACCACTTGACAGCGATCGGCGATCGTGTCAACATCCACTGACTCAATGATCAAGTCAGTGGCATGAGAAAGATGAGGATACAGATCCGAGAAGGGTTTACCTGCACTGCTATCGCCACCTAAGTACACTAAATCCAGTTGGGGATGATCTCTAATCAGTCGAACGAGTTGGACGCCACCATATCCGGATGCCCCAACAATGCCAACCCGCACAGTTTCTAATTCACCCATCACCTTACTCCACTCCAAATATAGAGATCTTGAGCGGTCTTGATCGCTCTAGCTGTTGCATTCTAGTACCAAACGGTAAAAGCGATCGTACAAATCCCTACAGCTTTTCCACTTTCACTGGAGGATATCTGCTGCCCTAACCCGAAAGGAGGTGATAGCCTCTATCCTCCTTGCGGTTTCCCAGGTAAAGTGACAAAAATTCCAATGAGGAAAATTTAGATCAGGGGTAGAGTAAAAGGAAGCCAACCGGGTTTCTTGAAAAATCTCTGCAAAGAACGCAACAACTATGGAAGAGAAACCCGGTTTCTGGTCCTTTGTCAGTAGGTAGACCTCATTAATTACACCTATCCTCCAAGACAAAAAGGCCTAGATTTCGTGTCGGGGTGAGAATGACTGTCTTTTCCATAGGGCATCTATAGTCAAGTTATTGATGTCCCTATCGGAGGGTGGATACCCTATCGATTGGGATACCAAAACATTCCTTTAATGCCTTCGGGATCGGACATAAATCCCAAGGTTCGGTAGAACTCGACCACATGGGGATCGGCAAATAAGGTGATATTGCTAATATCTTCACTCCGTAGACGCTTGATGGTGTAATTCATCAAGGACTTGCCGAACCCTTTGCCTTGGAATTCGGGATGAACTACGACATCCCAGATAGTGGCATTAAAAGCATGATCTGAGGTGGCGCGGGAGAAGCCGATCAAGCGACGAGTTTTCCCGCGCATTTCCCACATAGAAACCACGAGAAAACTGTATTGAATTGCTTTTTTAACTTTACGCAGAGGGCGACGAGACCAACCGACTGCATCACAGAGTTCTTCTAGTTCATAAAGGTCAATATCTCGATCTGTACTGAAATAGACACGAGGATTGGTGCCGGGGCGATCGCTAGTCCCGGCAGATTGATATCCCTCGATTTGCGCCCCGATCGGCGCAGAAGATGTATCAGAACCGCTAAATAAATTTTTCCAAAAACCCATGAAGGTTTGGTTAAGGTAGGAGAACGGGGTGGACAAGCGCTATCCCCCACCGAGGATAAGCATGGGATGCCAAGAGATCGAACCCAATGGGGGCGATCGCGAGGTTAAACAAACGATAAATTGCTGCCTGACGGTGCAACAGAATGGCGTACCCGTCTATGATTGTACAGTGGCAAGTCGCGACTTAGGCTAACCGCCAGGAAGATGCTAACCCTTCTCTAAAAGAAAGGGCTCGACGCAAATCCCTTTGAGTCCGAGGGATAAAAGGCCCAAAGTTTCAGCCAAAAGCCCAAGAGAATCGCAATCCCCCGAGGCGATCGGCGCAGTGTCCCCCATGATGGCATAGGATTAATATAGCAATCTACCTCAGCCCAGTTGATGCACCCCTGTTTTGATCAAGGCCCCCAATTGCGATCGGGAGCTGACAAGACTGGGTATGCCCCCTTTGTCCAGATTAGCCGAGGCTCAACCCGTCCCCCGAGATTAGCCTCGGCTTGAACTTGTCAAAAGGCCCTCTTTGGGTTAGAGAGATGTAAAACGAGCATATCGTCGCGAGTCGTGCATTGGCTCGGATCCCAGGGTATGACAGCTCTAGCCAGGGTTAAACATGACGAAACTATCCTAGCTTTCGCCATCCAGTCATCGTTCTATCGTCAAGGACCCCGGGCTGCTGTCTTCCTTTGTGTTTTTGACAGGAGAACCGCGAGTTCTCCCACACCCCAATATGGCACCGGGTTTAAAATCATCCACGATGGACCTGCTCAAACGCTTTAACCGAGCGTTTCCGCAGTTCTACGAACAATTTGTCAGCAGTGAAATTCAGCTCCAAAACCTCAAGCTCGCCTACCAGCTTTACCGAACTAAACAAGCGGTCATTGAGCTCAGACCCGAAGGGACCAAAAGTGCTCTGCATTTTGCCTACCGCAATCAATCTTTTTTGCTGAGTGACATTTTTGGAGTTCTGGCTGCGTATGGACTTACGATCCACAGTCTGAGTCTTTACGGGCAAATTTATCCCCCGATGTTGGTCTTTATCAAGTTGGTCGTGTCTCGGGGGGGTAAAGCACTCACAGACAAGACCGCAGAAAATGTCTGTCGGGCGGTTCGGGAAGCCCTGGCGGGTCACTTTGAAGTGGAAGA
>CBFGOM010000003.1:0-79328 GCA_965650385.1 uncultured Oscillatoriaceae bacterium | reverse complement strand
TGGCTTGGGAGTTTGTAGAGGCGATTCGCGGATCCCCCCTACATTTCGGTTTGAATGTTAAAGATTGCATAAGTTCTGACCGTTATCGGTTAACGATCGCCCTGAGTCTGTCTCTTTTCAGTCTCATGCAAGGGCCAGTCGCCTCCTATGTGATTCCCCCACAAGGACTGGGACGGGGAGATAGTGGCCCCCTTGTCACTTGTGTTCAGCAGATGTTGAAGGCAACGGGTTATTTTCACGGACCTGTTTCCGGTTTTTATGGACCCATGACGGAACAAGCGGTCTTAACATGGGAATTGGAAAGTGCTGGGGTGGGTGATGGTGCGATCAATGCCTTAACAATTGCTCAAATTGGTTGTTATCAAGGGCAAATTCTCCCGCCTCCTCGTCCTGTTTCCCCGAATCCCAATGCGACTCCAGGGACCGGCGATCGCCCCCCCTATGATGACGGCAGAGGGGCCCTACGACCGGGCGATCGCGGGGGACAGGTGGTGCAATTACAGCAAGAATTAATCGCTGCCGGTTACTTCACAGGTCCAGTTACTGGCTACTATGGCACATTGACGGAAGATGCGGTAATGCACGTCCAACAGGATTATCATATCCCCATCACTGGGATTGCCGGTCCCCAAACCCGGTTAAAACTTGCCAAAATACCGGACCCGGTGACTCTCACTACAGAAACCCTGCGACGGGGTTCCCAGGGTTCTGCGGTAGTTTCTCTCCAGCAAAACCTCCGGAACTTAGGATACTATACAGGACCGATCACCGGCTATTACGGACAACTCACGGAGGCAGCAGTGATGGAATTGCAACACGATCGCCGGATCCATGCCGATGGCATTGCCGGTCCTCAAACCCAAAGGATCTTAGTTGCTTTGTATTAAAATCTCCATTAAAACCAAAAAGCGATCGCCTCCAACCCGGGGAAACTGCGATCGCTTTTCATCCTGACACCGCATTTAAGAAACCAGTGCCTTTCCTGGATAAATTTCCCGCTTGCGAGTTTTCTTATCCAGGTAAATCCACTCTAAATCTTGGAGGCGATTGACCAAATTAGAAATACTCACCCCCAATTCCTCTCGCATTTCGTATAAGTGAGACCAATAAGTTAAATCCCGTCCCTGGCGTTTCTCTTCTAAAATTCGTCTCGGCATCAGCAGGCAACCCGCAAAATACTGTGCCTGCCACTCCATAGACTCTAACACCGAGGCATGATTCAGGGGACTGCTCACTTCCCGACTCCCCCGGCAGACAAAGGGTTCATCAGTTGGGAGGGAAAGGTCTGTGTTCAGGCGATCGCTCGTTTCCGTCGTCGCCTCATGATTAATATGAAGCACCCAATGGCCGATTTCATGCGCCAGGGTGGATTCCTGGAATCCCTGGGGTTTATCGAGAATCTCTTCATTGATCTCGATACAGCGTTGCAGCGGGAGAATCCTCGCTGCGATCGCCCCTTGTTCATCCGGTGGAATCCGTTCCCAAATTACCCCGAGGTCAAAAAAATCCGCAACCAAAGTTACGTCAAACGGCCAGCAAGGAGCAAATTGCTCCCCGCGCTGTGCCATTCGCCTGAGTACATTGTTCGCCTGATACTCGATCGCTTCTTTGCGATAATAGCGATACGGCTTAAAAATACTCAAGATTATTCCCCCTCGCTTGCCACCTGCTGAAACACCTTCTCTGCAAAATCAGGATTTTCTCGCATCCGCCGCAGCAATGCAGGCATCGCTTTATAATTTTGCTTGAGAAAATCCTCGTACCGTTGCGGAAGACGACCGGCGAGGACGATAGACTCCTCCTCATCCAAATCGAGATTCCGCGCCAAAGACCGAATCACTTCCTCTTTAGGTGCATAGTCTGCGCGATCATTCTCCAGCTTGGACAAGTAGGTGAAATCGACCTCCAGAAGCTTGGCGAGCTCCCGTTGGCTATATCCCTTGTCCTTGCGTGCTTGACGAATTAGTTTACCAAAACTCTGTTCCACGTCTTTAAATTCCCACTACATCTGCATTGTAGGCGACTTTGAAAAAAAAATCAACTTTTAGGTTGACGAAAAAATCAAAGCGCGTTAAACTGAAAGAAGTTGAACAAAACATCAACATAGAAGGCGCTAGGGGTGGAGCAGCAGTTCCCAGATTCTTCGGGCTGACACGCTAGACCTAGTAAAAGCTCGGGTCGGGTACCAGGCCGGTTTGGGCCAATCCACAGCGCCATAAGGGAGGGTGTCACACCAACAAGACAGGAGAGGAACGATGCTCAAAACCTGGACTGATACTCACTATAAGCTCGACGACGGGGATTGGCTTTATATAGCCAAACATGAAGACCAAGGTGCTGCCTCCCTGATTTGTCCCGGATATGCCCGAGATGGTTCGGGGTTCATCATCCATTTTACCCCAGCCCATATCGAACTGTTACAAAATCTGTTGGCAGTTTTACAAAGTACCCAAGGCATCTCCTCCTCGGACTCGGTTCGCGGGACCAACGGCAACCCTTGGGTAGAACGATATCCTAACCCGGAGGCGGCTAAAACGGAGTCCCGTTCCCCAGAAGAAGTGGGGTACAAATATCCCAATTCCGCCCCCATTACCCCTCGTCCACTGATTCGGTAATTCCGTGCAATTTATGGGGGATAGATTACTCAAAATGGCAAAAGATAAAACCGAGAATTCAGCCGCTTTACACAACAAAACCGGAGTAGAAATCATGTCTAAGAAAGCGACCATTTCCGTATTTGGAACCAAGCCCGAAAATGCCATTGTTGTTCCTGAGTTACCGATTTCCGCTAAAAACAATTGTCAAGCGGGGAAGTGGACGATAGGAGATGAAGAATATGGGTCTAAGTTAGCCATGACTATCTTAAAGTTTAGCAAATTTTACGGCAGTTTGGGGCAAACTAAAAATACCTTATGGGGACAAATTTGGTTTGTTGCGGAAGGAGGGGAACTGCCCCATGATGTGGTAATGGTTACCTATGTTAAAGGCCGCAGTCTGAGTGATTTTAATCGGTTAGTTGCCTCGGTTCAGGCACGCGGAGTTGAACCGGCTGAAGGGGTTTTTGTTCCTGATTTTATCAAGCATTCTGGACAAAAACCTGATGAAAATGGGGTGATTAAACCGATTAATTATTATAGCTTGAAATGGGACTGGATTGAGCGGTCTAATTGGGAGATGGTGGAACAAGCTGCGATCGTCTTGTCAGATCCTCAGAATCTGAGTCGGATGATTGACTTGGAAGGAACGCGAGAAATGGTGTGTCTGGATAATTTGCCTCCCGCTGAAATTGCTTGTTTGATGGCGGCTCATTTGGAAGGTCCAACTTCTGGAGAAATGGCATTACCTGCGGCAGTTTCTCATGAGTTAATGCGTGAACCTGCACTTGTTAATGGTTAATTGGGTCCGATAAAACACTGGAGAGATGTGTGCAGCATCTCTCCTTTCACCGGGTTTTAGATCAATGAAAAAAATTGCCAAACTCACCCGCGAGTCAGTCTGGGAAAATCAGTTGAAAGGAAATTTGACGACCATTGAGGATATTCGGACGGATACCTTAAATGATTTGCAACTCCTCAGCGAAGATTTTCAACATTTGCATCTAGTCGTTACTTCAGTTCAGCAAAATTATGCTGCTTTATTAAAGCAAAATCGGCAAATGAGAGCAATGCTTTTACAGGTGGTGGATGAGTGTTTTTGCTGGCAAGGGAACCGTTGCGATCGCTGTAATGCCATTCTACAGCTTCTCTCTACCCGCCAGCTAGACTAAAGGGGACAGTAGCAATTTTTCCGGGTTAGCTGCTGGGGGTTTTAATCCGGCAAGGGGGGAAATTTAATCTTTTTTTAAAGGATTTTTTTCCCTTGACAGAAAGTATTTTTAAGTTAAAATCTGGACATGGGAAGCGGAAGGGGGAAGAGAGTTTTCCCGGGAAAGAGTGCCTTTCCATTGAGTGTTTTTAACTAGCAACTCAGGTTTAACTAATCCCTTAATCCTTGGATGAGTTAATCAACCACTATTCTAAATCACCCCTTAGCTGAAGGTTTCAGCATTTAAACGAGTGGAAATAGGAGGAAATTTCATGTCCCAAACCCCGGTTAAAGACAGTAAAGCTCAAATTTTAGCCCAATTTCAACAACTGCTAGTAAGTCGCCAAGGGACTGCCTCTAAAGTCGCCACGAAAGAGGAGGAAGCGGAAAAGGAGAAAAATAAAGAACTGCTGGCTGTTGCTTCAACTTACACCGTTGATACAATTGTTAAAGGATTAGCCGATCTGCAACTAGATTTTGGGAGTATTGTCACCCAATTGGCGGAGAAACTGAGTACAGAAACTGCTAAACTGGATGAACTCAAACGAGCGATCGCCATTGAAACCGATCGCCTAGAAGAATTACGAAAAATTCGAGTTGTTGCTGATGCGCTTCACATTCTCACCCAAGAACATCAAGAAAAGTTAGCTTTGCTGGATCAGCAAGCGGCTTTACAACAAGAAGCTATTGAAATGGACCAAGCCCAAAAACGCAAACTCTGGCAAAAAGAACAACAAGAATTTGATAGCTTGGTCCAACAACAAGATGAAATGGTTGCCAAAGAACGGGAACAAGAAGCCGCAGATTATGATTATGAACGGCTGCGAGTTCAAGAATTAGAAACGGATGAATATGAAGAACGGAAGCGGCAACAAGAGCGAGAGTTAAAAGAAATTGCCCGAGAGAAACAAAAGAACTGGACGGAACGAGAGAAATATTTAACGGAACATCAGGCTGAGTTTGCAGCAAATCAGGAGAAGATTGACGGATTTGAAGAAGAATTGAAACAAGCCTATATTAAAGCCAAGGAAGAGGCGATCGCCGAAGTGAAACGCGAAGCCAAGGTGAAGTCTGACTTGTTCGAGAAAGAGTGGGAAGGGACGAAGCAAGGCTATGATTTAACCTTACAATCCCTCAATAGCAATTTGGAACGTCAAACTCAACAAATTGCGGATATTAACGCCCAGCTACAAGCGGCGACGCGACAAGCTCAAGATTTAGCAATGCGAGCTTTTCAAACTTCATCAAATGTGAGTTCATCTTCTAAGTAAGCTCACCTCAATCGGATACGTGTTCAGGGGGTTTATTGGAACTAAGCCCGCCTGAAAAAGCTGGAATTAACAGGTTTACCCTGTGATTTTAGACTAATTTTAAAAAGTTAAGCCCTGCACATTGTTTGGAGAAGTCGGATGGCGAAAAAAATTACCGCTAAAAGCACTAAAGCGGAAATTATCGAAGCTTTAGAGGAATTAGAGAAAGAAAATTCAGGACTAGAGGCACAAATCAAGCAACTCACAAAGGAAAAACAAGCGGCGGCAAAAAATACCAGTTCACCCGCTAAAGAAGTCCCCTCTCCCGAAGCTAAACCCCCAATGAATAACATCCCTACGGCACAACAGAAAATCAATCAAACCCTTGAAAGTTTGCACCTGTTACAATTAGGATTTGGGGGGGCAATTAGTGATTTGTCTGAACGCCTGACTTGTGAAGCTTCTAAACTACAAGAATTAGAAGAATGGGTGAACCAAGAGGTAGAAAATCTTCAAACTTTACATAATTTAGAAGTATCTGAAGAAACCTTAGAGGAGTTAATCCAAACCTATCAAGAGCGAGCGAAAGCCTTTCAAATCGAAATTACCGATCGCCAGGAAACTTTAGAACAGCAAATTCAGACCCTGAAGAAAACCTGGGAAAAAGAACAAGAAACGCATCAACGTGAGATTAAGGACCGCAATACCACTCGGCAGAAACAGCAACAGCGGGATGCAGAGGAATACCGCTATAGCTTAGAACGCGATCGCCAACTGGCGGAGGAAGAATACGAGCAAACCCGAAAAGGCTTGTATCAAGAATTAGCAGAAATCCGCCAAACCCAAGAACAAGAATGGACTGAACGGGAAACTGCGATCGCTGAACGGGAGAAACAATATGCCGAAGCTAAAGCCAAAGTTGAGGCACATCCCAAAGAATTGGAAACCAACATCAAGAATGGCAAAGACAGTGGACGAAATATCGGCAACTATCAAGCCAAAATCGCCTCAGATTTGCGCAGCAAAGAAGTAGAAGGACTCCAACGCTCCTATCAACTGCAAATCAGCGCATTAGAAGTGAGCATCAACAACCAAGAAGAACGCATCAAAACCCTCACCAAACAACTGGAATCGGCCCTCAAACAGGTGCAAGATTTGGCAGTCAAGGCGATCGAAGGGACATCGAATGCCAATTCCTTCCAAGCCTTACGGGAAATTGCTGTGGAACAAGCCAAAAATCTGCCAAAAAGCAAATAATCGAATTTTAGTGTTATTTTAACTAGGGGCAATTAATAAATTGTCCCTAGTTTTCTGTATTTAAGACGGGTAAATCCTCATCAAACGTTGAGAACCGAGGCTCCATGCAACCAAACTCCATGCAACCAAACAACGAGGGTTGGATTAAAATTGCTGAATATATTTCCCTGGCTGGATCAGTTGCGGGTTTGGTTGCTGCATTGGTTCTAGGAAGACTCAGTTATGCAGCCGTTGTCTTATTTCTCTCCGCCTGGTTAAATTTGGTCTATCGCCACCGCTTGCACCTGATCACCCAGCAACGACTCAGCAATGCCATTACAGAAGTGGATCAGAGTATAGATGAGTTTCAGGTGACGATCGCCAATCGAGTTGGGGAACTCAGCGAAGAAATCTCCCACCTGAATGAGAACCTGCTGGAAAAACCTGAGAAAGAGCAAATGGAACGATTGCTCTCACCCATCCTCAACCTAGAGCAACAATTAATGGTGTTGGATGCAGCGTTAGCGCAGATTAGCAAGCATCTGGAACCTCCCATTGAGGAATTGCGCGATACCCTCACCGCCACTGACAGGGACTTGCCAGAAAAAGCGACAACAGCCGGTAGCAGTCGTCTTCCCCAGGAGATTGCTCAACTCTCGGAACAAATTTCCCATCTTGGGGAGGCGATCGAGAAACTTGAACCCCGACGAGAAGGCAGCGAAATCGTCCCTGTTCCTCCCCAAGTGCCGATGGTGCCCAGTGCCTGGGGTGTACCCGCCGTCAGCGAACCGAATCCTAATCTACCCGTGCTCGATGCCGCGCCGGTTTCCTATGCCAGCGCCACCTCACCCACCCCCTTACCTACCTGGGGAAATCCCTATGATAAACTAGACCCCGAAACTGGCTCACCCCAAGCCTTCCCAGCGAATCAAGCGCTGACCCTGCGGGGAGATGCCGCGATCGCCTATTCTGGCTATCCCAACCCGGCGATCGGCAGCGAACCCGCCTCCAACATCGACTTACGAGGAGCCATTCTCATCGGCTGTAGCCTCACCCAAGCCAATTTTGCCGGAGGAGATCTCCAAGAAGCCAACCTGAGTCAAGCCGACTTACGCGGTGCCGACTTACGGGAAGCCAACCTCGTCGGTGCCAACCTCAGCGGTGCAAACCTGAATGAAGCCGATTTAGACGGTGCCAATCTTGCCGGTGCCGACTTGCGCGGCGTCAACCTCAGAAATACCCTGTTCAGAAATGTTTATCTCAGTGGCGCCAACCTCAGCGGATCTGAATTGAGTGGATTGGATTTAAGTGCGCTCAATCTCAACAGCGCCACCCTGATGGAAACTAATCTATCCAGCGCCAATTTACAGCAAACCCAATTAATTGGAGCCAACCTTGCCGGTGCCAATCTCGCCGGTGCTAACCTAGAATCTGCTAACCTCAGCCATGCCAACCTCACCAATGCCAACCTAATCGGCGCTAATTTTGGCGAAGGGGAAAATCAAGCTCAACTCGATGGTGCAATTCTTCCCGATGGCAGTATTTATGAATAGGGTTAAAAATAAAATCCCTCCGGGGGATGCATGGAGGGATTTACTCTAAAGATGTCAAACACTTTCAGTCTAAGATCTATTCTGATTCATTTCTAACTTTTCTACCAGGGGGCTATCCCCCCCAATAGGGGTAACCCCCTACTCTATCAAAACCATAATCCGCTTCATCCCGTCCCTGTAGACTTTAAAATTTCATGTGAAGAGGGGCAAGTAGGGGGATAAGATCTAAAGAGTCGATAGAAGCCATCAACCGAACCCACTTATGACCTATTGCTTAGGTATCCTCACCCATTTTGGTTTAGTGATCGCCGCTGACTCACGCACCAATGCCGGAGTTGATCATATCTCAACCTACCAAAAATTGTTTGATTTTTCCATACCCGGAGATCGAACGCTTCTGTTATGTACTTCGGGGAACCTCTCCATCACCCAAGGGGCGATCGCTGCCTTAGAGAAAGACATTAAACACCAAGAAGAAATCAATCTTCATACCCTTCCGAGTTTAACCGAAGTGGCGCGTTATATCGGCAATAAAATTCGAGCCATTCAAGAGCAGGATAGACCGTGGTTAGAGCGCGATCGCATCGATTATAAATGCAGTATATTACTCGGCGGTCAAATTAGGGGAGAAGAACCGAATCTGTATTTAATTTACAGTCAGGGAAACTTCATTCATGCCACCAAAGAAACGCCCTTTCTCCAAATCGGAGAAACTAAATATGGCAAACCCCTCTTAGACCGCACCCTCACCGCAAATACTCCCTTAGAAGCCGCTGCAAAATGTGCCTTGCTCTCCATCGATTCTACGATGAAATCTAATATTTCCGTAGGACCACCCATTGATATTGTCATGTACCATACCGATTCTTTCATCATCCGCCATCGCTTGAGATTGAGACTCGGTGATCCGTATCTGGCTAAAATTAGAAAACTATGGGAAATCTACGTTAAACAAGCGTTTGATGAGATGCCAGATGTGGAATGGGAATATGATGAACAGGATGTAAAAGAAGATATTCTGATTGACTAAAGGCAATTACCACAAAGGGAAGACCATTTGTAGTAACGACTGAAGTTGTTTCCTCATGATTTAGCTGTTCTAACTCACGAGGATTCATCCCATCTTCCCCATCTTTAAACAATCAAGACCCGATCGCCGTTTGAGTTTGAGTTTGAATGGAAGAAATTGGTTTAATTTCCTCCACTGCCTCTACAGCAGGTTCGAGAGCAAAATAAGTATTAAAAATACTCTGACCCACGCCATTGAGTTGCTCTTGCAGGGTATTGATAAACTCATGTAAACCCGTTTCAAAAATATCGGCAATGGTCATATATTCTAATTGCGATCGCAACCGACCTAAAGCGCGTTCTGCCGGGTCTCTCCAAGTTCCCACCGGAGTTCCAGTAATTTCATGTAGCGATCGTTCCGCATTCACAAAACAAAACCGAATTGAGCGCGGAAAATCGCGATCCAGAATCAAAAACTCCGCCACTAGCGTGGGATTAATCCGATGTTGGCGCTTCCGATACATCTCATAAGCACTCGCCGATCGCAATAACGACATCCATTGAATTTCATCCAAGGTCGTTCCCACATCATACACCGACGGCAGCAAAATATAATACTTTACATCCAAAATCCGAGAGGTTTTGTCCGCCCGTTCCAACAGTCGGCCAATATGTCCGAAATGCCACCCTTCATTATGGGTCATTGTCGCATCCATGATACCTGAAAACAGGTGACTTGCCAACTTAACCTGGGTAAAAAAATCATGGAGAGAGGCTAAATTTTGTTTAGGTGCGGCCTCTTTCACCATCATATAAAACGCATTCACCTGTTCCCACATTTCCGAAGAAATCACTTCTCGGACCGATCGCGCATTCTCCCGAGCAATTTGTAAACAGGATAGAATTGAATTGGGGTAATCGCGATCAAAAGCCAGAAATTGAATCACATTTTCTGGTAGCACTTCCCCATATCGTTCTTGAAACAGCGGGGAATCTCCCGTGATTTTCACCAACGGGTCCCATTGTTGGGCCATTCCCGTGGGAGAATCCAAAATTAAATTGAGATTAACATCAATAAAACGGGCAATATTTTCCGCCCGTTCTACATAGCGATTCAGCCAATAAATTGAATGTGCAACGCGACTCAGCATGAGAATTTTTAGAGTTTAAAGTTGAGAATGTCGAGTGTCTTAACCTGAGACAGACCTGCTTGGAAAACCGGGCGTAATTCCAAGGGTTCAGCGGTTGGCTGTCAGGAATGTCCCTCCCTCTCACCCCTCAATCCTGACGCTTAACCCCGTCCTTTATTCCGTCACGACCCAAGTATCTTTACTTCCCCCGCCTTGGGAAGAATTGACCACTAAAGACCCTCGTTTTAAGGCAACCCGAGTTAATCCACCGGGGTTAACATAGATATCTTTGCCATAGAGGATATAGGGTCTCAAATCGACGTGACAGCCTTCAATATGGCTATCAATTAATGTGGGAACCCGAGACAGACAGAGGGTGGGTTGGGCGATATAATTGCGGGGATTGGCGCGAATGCGATCGGCAAAATCCTCTCGTTGTTCTACGGTTGCTTGAGTGCCAATTAACATCCCATATCCGCCCGATTCATTCGCTGCCTTGACTACCAATTGATCCAAATTAGCCAAAACATGATCTAAATGTTTGGAATTCCCACATAAATAGGTCGGCACATTGGGAATAATTTGGTCCTCTCCCAAATAATATCGAATCATCTCCGGGACAAAAGCATAAATGGCTTTATCATCCGCAACACCCGTTCCCAGAGCATTAGCAATACCCACTCGACCTGAGCGATAAACCTCCATCAAACCAGGTACACCTAACAAAGAATCCGGACGAAATGCAAGAGGGTCGATAAAATCATCATCAATGCGACGATAGACTACATCAACACGTTTTAGCCCCTTCGTGGTCCGCATTTGTAAGTAGCCATCTGCCACAACTAAATCCTTCCCTTCCACCAGTTCTACCCCCATTTGTTGGGCTAGAAATGAATGTTCAAAGTAGGCGGAATTATAAATTCCCGGGGTAATCACCACCACATTCGGATTCGGTAAATTATCCGGGGCGAGATTGAGTAACGTTTCTAACAGATAACTGGGATACTCATCCACAGGTTGAATATCCATTGTTCTAAACACTTGGGGGAATGTACTTTTCATCACCCGCCGGTTTTCTAAAACATAGGAAACCCCAGAAGGACATCGCAAATTATCTTCTAAAACATACCACTGCCCATTTTTGTCTCGGACTAAATCTGTGCCGGTGATGTGACACCAAATTCCCTTGGGTGGTTTTAATCCAATGCAAGGTTTAAGAAATCCTTTAGCCGACTGAACCAATTCGAGGGGAATGACCCCATCTTTGATGATTTTCTGTTCCCCATAAATATCAGCAATAAATAAATTTAAGGCTTCAATTCGTTGTTTCAGTCCACGATTGAGCGTAGCCCATTCGTTCGCTGGTACAATGCGGGGGATGATGTCAAATGGAAAAATTCGCTCGTTGCCTTCGCTATCCCCATAAACTGTAAAGGTAATCCCCAGCTTAAACATGGCGCTTTGTGCCGCCTGTTGTCGCTGGAGAAGTTCTCCATCAGATAGGGAATTGATTCTGTTTATCAAGGGGTTCGCCTGGGGGCGAGGTTTTCCCTTCTCGATAAACAGTTCATCGTAAAAATCACCTGGATCGTATGTGTCAAATCGCACGGTCTGCTCTCTAACGCTGTCCCCTACTTTAGGATAAATCGAGTGGCTAGAATCTTCGCAGACTATTAATTTTTATGAACTTGCCCGCTTTCAATTCAGGCCGATCGCTTTTGTAGAATACTACATGACTAGAGGTTTCTAGGGTTAGGGGAGGGTAAGGTCAGTTTTCGTCGCGATCGCTTTTTCAACAAATCCAGACATTTTTTGGAGTCTGGGGGTACAAGCGGGATGAAAAACCGAGTTTCTCTTTTAGAAACAGGGTATAGGGACCCTCAGTTTCGGCGGAAAATTGCCATGCCGGTTCATACCCGGTTTGAACGGGAAGTTTTCTCAGGATTTGCACGGGAATAGCAAGAGGCAGAGTCCATCAAATTTTGCCCTAATTTTAAATTGCCATAAACCAGCAATCATCCCGATCTATTCTCTCAATTCTAGGGTTTATATTTACTCTAAATTGAGTCAATAATTTATGGAATAATATCGAATGATCAGGACTCAATGAGGATTGGACTGAGTTAGACGATGGAGGAGATCGAGAAAATCTTCAAAAATCGGTTGAAAATTGGTGGGGGTGAGGAGGGGGACATGGACGAAGAGAGCACCTATTTTTTGGGGGTGATGATTCAGATGATTTAAAACAGCATAATAGAGGGCTTCGCAGACAAATTGTCCGGCATCTTCACTAATTTCAGTGAGTTTTAAATCTTGGATGAGAGGGGGAAGATTTAAGGGGGTGACGATCGCCTCGTTGCCCGATCTTGCCTGTTTTTCTACAGTGAGTTTTTGCCGACATTCTGCCATGCCGCAACACACCACCAGATCCGGTTGCAGTTCGTTGATTTTGGCGATCGCCTGTTTGGGGGCCTCTTGAAAATCTACGGGTAATTTCCGCAGGAAGTGCAAATCATGGGGAATCCCCCTCACCTGAGACACTTTCTCTAATAAGTCATCTGAGGAGTTGCTTTGGTGATGGGACATCCAAATATCAAAGGAAGTCAAGAGGATGATTTGAGTCATGGCAATGGGTCCGTTACCCTTTATAATTAAAAGAGCCTCAGTCAAGTATTTTAAGGAAAAAGGCAATGCCGGTAATCGCCGTCATCGATTATGATATGGGCAATCTACACTCCGTCTGTAAAGGACTGGAAAATGCAGGGGCCACACCCAAAATCACCGATGTGCCTGGGGAAATTGAACAGGCAGATGCGGTTTTGTTGCCTGGAGTCGGGTCCTTTGATCCGGCGATCCAACATTTGCGATCGCGAGATTTAGTCTCCCCGGTTCAGGATGCGATCGCCTCGGGAAAACCGTTTTTAGGGGTTTGTCTGGGATTGCAAATCCTGTTTGATAGCAGCGAAGAAGGTAAAGAACCCGGTTTAGGCATTATTCCCGGGGTGGTTCGTCGCTTTAAATCCGAACCCGGTTTAACGATTCCCCATATCGGCTGGAATCGTCTGGAGTTGACACAACCGGAGGTTCCCCTGTGGCAGCATTTGCAGCATCAGCCTTGGTTGTATTTTGTCCATTCTTATTATGTTGACCCCATCGATTCTACCGTCACTGCCGCTACTGTAACCCACGGGAGTCAAACCGTCACCGCTGCGATCGCCCGGGATAACCTCGTTGCCGTCCAATTTCACCCAGAAAAATCTTCAACGGCTGGATTGCAAATGTTAGCGAACTTTGTTAAACAAATCGAAATGCGATCGCTGGCAATGTCTCATTAAAACAACAAACCGGGGTATCTCAACCCCGGTTTTAAACCCTAAACTAGATTCTTGTGTTTTGAAAAACGTAATGGGTCAGTCAGATTATAAATCAAGACAAAAAACAACACCCAATCGGTCCTAGCTTAGTGACTTCCTCTCTTCCTTTGAGCTTCTTTGGAGGTGCCGTGAAACCGCAGTTTCAATCGCATTGCTCCCTACTGCATCAGTTGAGGAAATATCAGCCCGGTGATTGGGTGATGTTCTTCGGTTTGTTGTGGTACGAGACAGATGTAAAATGGAACAGCTTTAACCTCTTTAGGTGTGAACGTGGACTTTGGCTGTTTGAATCTGCCAGGGAAGCGTTTTCCGCTTCAATTACTACTTTAGCGGGTTTTGATACAGATGCAAGCAAAAGTAAGAAAGGTTTACAGTTGGACGAGGGTTTACTCTAACTTTAATGAAGTTAAGTTAAGTTAGGTTTCGCCTCAAATAAAGAGGACCTTTGAGGGAATAGATCCGCAAAGCCCTCCCCAATATCTTGGGGAGGGGACCGGAAGTCGATTGAGTCGGGTTCAAGTCGCTTAAGCGGCTATTTCTTTATTTAGAGACGTAGTGAATCCACAAATCCCCATCAGGACCGCAGATCTGTTTCATCATGCCGTAAGAGTAGACTAAACCTTTGCCACTCACCGTGGTGTCATATCCCCAGGAGAACCACTCTCCATAAGGGTCGTTCACAATCCAACCTTTCTCGTTATAGCCCTTGATGACAATAATATGTCCCGACCGGCTAAACCAGCCATGTACGATAATCGGTTTCCCTGCTTCTAACCATTTTTTGACATCGGACCATTTAGCATCGGGTTGAAAATCATCTTTGTATCCATACCGTTGGATCAGTTTTGCCAAATCCGTTGGAGAATGGCGGGATAACCCGTTGTTGAGACAAAACTGATAGAGTTCGTCTTCTAACTGTTGACCTTTGCTATTTTTAAGGCGGTGACCTAAATAACCCAGACACATGGCTACAGAGGTCACATTGCACGACCCATGAGGATTCCACACATTATCCAGTTGGGATAAATAGGGAACGTTTAAATCAATTGTGGTGGGTTTCGGCGGTTGGGTGGTTACAGTGGTTGTTCGTTCGGTTGTGGCGGTAACTTCTGTGGTGAGGACTGCGGTCCCGACGCGATCGCCGTTGGTGGTAGAGGCTTCTCGACTGGCGGTAACCGTCACCGAAGAGGTGGAGACCGTGGTAGAAACTTCAACATATTCGGGGTTACGCCAAATTTCTAAAAACTCAGCATCGGACCGAAAAAGCTCAGGGTGAGTTTTTTCTAATTCCGCCTGAAGGTGTTTTAAAGCCTCATCCTGATGCGGTAGACCTTCATAATATTTGGCGACGTTCAGTAGAGAAATATAGATGCTCATAATCCCGTGTAAATGAAGTGAATAGGCGATTCGATTGGCTTGGAATTAGGTAGGCGATCGCCATCAAAGCGTAGAGAAATTCAGAAGAATTAATCAAAGGCGATCGCGTTTAGGTTAAGGAATGCTGCGTTGCAATTGTTGGACCAGGGGCCAAAAATGATCCCATCCATTCAGTCCGCCATTGACTAAGCGGCGAACCCGTTTCCAGTCTCCGTCTTGTGCAGCCACATCAACTTGACGTTCCCAAAAATATTCCACCAATATTTTTGCAGAAAGCTCAGGGTCTAATGCCAACTCCGGTTGGTCCTCTAAAGGCGCACCTAATTTCAACCCATAGTGACGATAATTAGCCCGACCTGTAATTTGAATAAATCCGCGTCCATGATATTTCACCCCATCACCTGGGTGAGTATTTCCTAAGTCCATACGACCTTCATACATCGAGTGGAAATAGTTGTTTCCTCCCCATTCTCGAATGGGACGGAATCCGGCTGTTTCTACACCAATTGTAGCTAGGGTGGCAATCACAGTGGGTTTATTAAAAATTCCTTTCTGATCTAAGGCTTTCATCACCCCAGGCATATAAGTTTGAATATCAGAAAGGGGTGCATTCAAAACTTGGGCTGCTTTTTCTTCGGAAATGAGTTCCTTGAGGGGATTGAACCCGGGAACCTCTTTCGCTTCAATTAAAGCTTTTGCCAATTCTCGGGCGATCGGGTCTGCTGAAACTTGATAGGCTTTCGCAAAGCGAGTCAGGGCCGATTCTGTAATCGGACCATATTTCCCATCAGCCTCTCCCGTTAACAAATTCAAACTCCGTAACCGGACCTGAATCTGAACCACTAACGTGGTATCTGTAACCACCTCTTTTAAAGGAATGGGTTTGTTTTGTTGTAAAATATCTTGCAGACGCAAGCCCGTCACTGTCGCAACATTTTGAGGTGAGGCTGCGGTGGGTTTAGCGGATACAAAATGAATCCAATTATCTCCGTCGGGACCGCAGATATCTTTCATCATTTTATAGGAATAGGTTAAACCCGCCCCACTCCGACTGGTATTATATCCAGTAGAGAACCATTCTCCATAAGGGTCATGAACAATCCAGCCTTTATCGTTATAACCAATAATGGTAATAATATGTCCAGAACGGGTAAACCAGCCGTGGGAAATACAGGGTTTCCCCGCATCAAGCCACTGTTTCACATCGTCCCATTTAGCATTGTATTGAAAATCATCTTCATAGCCGTAGGACTTAATGACTTTCGCCAAATCTTCAGGATTATGTCGCGAGAGTCCATTGTTAATCATGTATTGATAGAGTTAGTCCTCTAGCTGTTGTCCCGTGGCTGGATTTTTGAGGGCTTTCCCAAAGAAACTGAGGCACATGGCAACACAGGTAACGTTGCATGATCCGTGGGGATTATTGATGTTATCCAACTGGGATAAATAGGGAACGTTCAGTTTAACGGGGCCTTTTGGCGCTTGGGGAACCACGGGGGGTTGTGCAGGCGGTTTTCTCCAAATTCTGAGGAATTCCGAGCTTTCTGATAACAGTTCAGGACGGTTTTTGGCGATTTCATCTTGGAGAAGTTTCAACGCAGCTTCTTGGTGAGCTTCAGCTTTGTAGTATTTAATGACATTGACTAAGGAAACATTCATGTGGGTTCATTCCTAATTGTTAAATAGCTGAGATGAGGTGATGAGCAGCATAGATATTTTGGGCGGCCTCAATCCTCCTTTCATAAACAATTCACGAAGAAATCAAAGAGCGATCGCCCCCTGAAATGTAGGGCAAAAAAAGAAAATTTTTGATTTCTCTATCTGGAGATAGATGCCCTACTAGAAGTGGTATGCAATTCTCCAATCGTAGTCTGGCTTTTAATCGATGTCACTACCGCTAACTAGGACAAATTGACGAATAATTCAGGAAATTTATCAACTACCTAATACTCAAATTAGTCAAATTAATATCCAGATTTTAAGGCATCAAAAATATCGTTAACCTCATAAAAAAAGGAAAACGGGCTATTAAATATATTTAAACTTAAATCATTTAAAATGTCCTAAGTGTCTTTTTCCATAATCAGTGACTGTAAGAATTCAGGGTCATCGATCGCTGCTTGATGAATTCGGGTCAACATGGTTGCGGCAGTGTTTTTATTCACCTCTATTTCTTGGGCTAATTGACGCACGCTGACTTTCTTAGAAGCTGTTAAAACAAGGGCAATGGCTTGAAACCACTTGGACAGTTCTACATGAGTTTTATGAAATAAAGTACCGACAGTTACGCTATAGGATGTAAAACATTGATTGCAGTGATATCGGCTTTCATTTTTGAGGGCGGTTGAATTTTCCGAACAACAATAAGGGCATTGAGGTTTACCCCCCCAGCGAATTTGTTCAAGGTACAAGGTTGAGGCTTTATACATTTTAAATCTTCCTGGTTTCCACTCCTCTTCATACGATTCAGCCTGATTGTTTCGGTTTCGTTGTGCGATCGCCCTTCCCAATAAACCCAACCCGGATCCATACCAGGATCCTCAACTTCTCGGATTCAGGGTCTGTGCAATCCGGTTTAAACAGGCCCCTCTTGGGTGGCGATCGCCCCCAATGTTGGACTGGGCTGCCATGAGGGAGAGTCCCTAAACACCATCTCTAATATCAGACAAACTACAAAATTTGTGATTTGTATGATATTGTGGAATACTACAATGATTAAATTGATGTGTCAATCCACGATGAAGCATTTTTTGTAAAGAAATGTTACAACTAGGGACCCCTGGGGACTGCCATCAGAAGTGAAGAGATTGAATTCCTCCGGTACATCGGATGAACCCTCGATTCGCTTACAACGCTTGACCCTTCGCCATTAAGGATTAGGGCTGTGGTATCAGAAGAAAAGAAACAGAGATTTTCACAACTTCTTAAACATATTCGAGGAAATGATGGAGTAAAAGAGTTTGCGACGCGGATTAAAGTTAAACTTCCCACTTACAGTTGTTGGGAAACAGGGAGAGCATTTCCCAGCGATCGCTTATGGGAAACTTTGCTTCCTCAGTTATGCGAGTTGTCAGGATTTATGCCTGAATCCATTGATCGATATTTGCGCGGAGACTATGAACTTGAAGACTTAATTGAAGGGTCAGAATTGGAGGGATTACAACTGCGATCGCGTTCTGTGATGACTCATGCGCGATTTAAAGGCTGGTTGTCCAGTTTGTCCTTATCCGAATCCATTGAAATCTTAAAAGATGCCGCAGATTGGGTGGTTAAGATAGCGTCTGTAGACGATAATTTATCTTCAAAACCTCCCTGCTTTGTCTCTGAAAAAAACGTGAGTCTTGATGAGATAAATTCAATCCAATTTCCCATCAACTCAAACCAACCCGAAACAGCCTTAAAAACTATTTTGAATCTCACAGAGCATCTTTCTGTAGAAGAAATAGTTTATGTAGATAATCATCTGCAAAACTTGCTCAATGAAAAACTTGAAGCCCTGGGATTATTGGAGCCAAAACTGTATCAAAATCATCCGTTGTATCTTTTAATGGAAGAGTATCGGAAGAACAATCACTTGACTTATACCCAATTTGAACAGCAATTGCTCCAGGAAGGAAAAGAGGCAGGTTTAGAACCGATGAGAGTCGCCAAAATTGTTCGAGGTCAGGCATTACCCAATAATCGAGAACTAATCTGGATTGGGGTTTTTATAAAAAAACCGGATGGGAATTTGTATGACCATGAAGAATTAGTTTGGTTGCGAGACGGGAGAGAATTAGCCGATTCAGAAGACTCGGATTCTGTCCCGGGGCATCAAGTCTTGGAAACAGGGCGATCGCGCGAGGGTCAACTTCATGAGCATCCCGATCATCCTTGTGAATGTCATTAATCGTCAGCCTAATTTTAAGGGTGCATACTATGGGCGAAATTCCCAATAACCAGAGCGAACTCGAACTCGCTCATGAATTTACAACCCTGTCCAATTTGTATCTACTGCGTTTGTTTTCCCAATTTTTACCCCAGGAATTTCATTCCTATTTTGATGAAGTCACCCTCTCCCTCAAACTGGAGTCAAAACTCATGCAGTTTGATTGTTCCTCGGGAAAAATAGCGGCGCGACTGTTCAAAATTGTCACTCCCCTTGTTTTAGCTGTCTATGGAGTCAAAGAAGCCTTAGAAATGGGATTTACTCCCTCTATTGAAATTCTCTGTTCAGGAAAACGGTTTATCCCCATGATTAACCCAAAACTTATGATCAAGGAGAGCTTGATGAATTCGAGTTTTGAAAACCCCTTGCCAAGAAACTTACCCCTGACTAACTCCGATATTGATTTAAATGAATTGTATGGTAATCTCCATCCCATTTATATTACTCAAATGTCGGATCAAAAAGTCTTATTTGCCAATCAAGTGGCTCTGGATGCCAACCAACGAAGCGCCGGAGAAATGGTGGGCCAAGAAGTTACCGCCCTTTGGGATGATGATGTTTTAACGAACCTGATGAAACAGCTTGAGAGCGATCGCCAACTCTGGCAGTATAATTATCCGGGATATCGATGGACCAAAGAAGAAAGCTCCCCGATCTGGCGACGCGATCGCTATATGTTCGTTGCCAATTATAAGCTAATTGAATTTCTCGGTTCCGTCTGTCGTCTTTGTGTCATTACTTCAGCGGAAAAAATGCGCTCATCGCAGGTATAACCCGGATTGGCGATCGCCTTAAAACAAAGACCCTCCCCAATCCTCCTTGGGCGAAGGGGCGGGAAATTGGGCGATCGTCATGAACTTAACGCCCAACCCATCAAACCAAACCCACCCCTGCTTAGACTTGCCCCCAGGGTCAATGAATTTGCAAATTAAGCGGTTTTCGGAAACAGCAGTCTGTTACCGTGATTAAGTTATTGTTATAGGCCGCATCGCTCACCTGAATGTCAGTTGCAGCGCAACCCTGGGATTCGGGGCGAGTTTAAGGTAAAAGTGGGTAAGAATTATGGCGCTGATAGTCCAAAAATACGGGGGATCCTCCGTAGGGTCCGTTGAACGCATTAACGCCGTGGCCGAACGGGTGATCAAAACCGTCCAGGGCGGCAATTCCGTCGTAGTGGTCGTTTCGGCCATGGGAAAAACCACCGACGGACTGGTAAAATTAGCCAATGAAATCTCGTCGAATCCCTCTCGCCGGGAAATGGCTATGTTGCTGTCTACCGGAGAGCAAATTTCCATTGCCCTGTTGAGTATGGCGTTGCAAGAATTGGGACAGCCAGCGATTTCCCTCACGGGTGCACAGGTGGGCATTGTTACAGAAGCAGCCCATACCCGCGCCCGGATTTTGCGAATTGAAACGCAACGAATTGAGCAACAGATTCAAGAAGGTAAAGTGGTCGTGGTTGCCGGATTCCAAGGCATCACGAATACGAAAGATTTGGAAATTACCACCCTGGGACGGGGGGGTTCGGATACCTCTGCTGTGGCCCTGGCAGCGGCATTGCGGGCCGATCGCTGCGAAATCTATACCGATGTCCCGGGCATTTTAACCGCAGACCCCCGGTTAGTTCCCGATGCCCAATTGATGACCGAAATTACCTGTGATGAGATGCTGGAATTAGCCAGCTTAGGGGCGAAAGTCTTGCATCCTCGCGCGGTAGAAATTGCCCGGAACTATGGCGTTCCCTTGGTGGTTCTGTCGAGTTGGACCGATGATCCAGGGACTCTGGTGAGTTCGCCGACCCCAATGGCAAGACCCCTAGAAGGGTTGGAATTGGTACATCCCGTCGATGGGGTGGAATTTGATACCAATCAGGCCAAAGTCGCCCTGTTGCGGGTTCCTGATCGCCCCGGTGTGGCGGCGCAGTTGTTCGGGGAAATTGGACGGCAAGAAGTGGATGTGGATTTGATTATCCAGTCCATTCACGAATTGAATACCAATGATATTGCCTTTACCGTGAGTCAGGAATCGGTGAATCAAGCCGAGGCAGTGGCAGCCGCGATCGCCCCGACCCTGCGCAACCGCCTAGATTCAGCCCCAGAAGAAGCCGAAGTCATGGTCGATCGCACCATTGCAAAGGTGAGTATTTCGGGCGCTGGAATGATTGGACGTCCTGGTGTCGCAGCGAAAATGTTCGCCACCCTGGCTGAGGCAGGAGTGAATATGCAAATGATTTCCACCTCAGAAGTCAAAGTGAGTTGCGTAGTGGATGCGGACCAGTGCGATCAGGCGATCGATGCCCTGTGTCAAGCCTTTGAAGTCAGTTCCTCACCCCTACAATCCGGCAGTTCCAATTTGAGTAAGGCGATCGCCCCCAACACTCCCCCAGTCCGTGGAGTCGCCCTAGATGTGAATCAAGCCCGGGTAGCCATTCGGCATATCCCCGATCGCCCTGGTATGGCGGCAAAATTCTTCGGTGTCCTCGCCCAGGAAAATATTAGCGTAGATACAATCATCCAATCCCAACGCTGCCACATTATCAACGGCACTCCCACCCGAGATATCGCGTTTACCGTAGCCCGAAATGATGCCAAAGATGCCCGCCGAGTCTTAGTTCCCTTAGCCGCAGAATTAGGCTGTGGAGAAATCGTTGTAGACGAGGAAATTGCTAAAGTGAGCATTGTCGGTTCCGGCATGGTCAATCACCCCGGCATTGCCGCCGAGATGTTTAATGCCCTAGCAAGAGAACGCATCAATATCCAAATGATTGCAACCTCCGAAATTAAAGTCAGTTGCGTCGTTGATCGCGAGTCTGGTGTGAAAGCTTTACAAGTCATTCATGCCATCTTTAATCTAGCAGGAACTCAAAAAATCGAAGTTCCTGCCTGATGAAAGAGTAGCGAGGGTGGATGAAACTCCACCCTCCTTCGGGTTATGATTCGTGATATTTAAACCTCTAGCAATGAATGTTAAAAAACTTATTTCCCGTAAGTGTGAAGAGCCTGTTAATTAGGTCACTCCTATCCTTACTCATCTAAGAAAAGAATAGCTAATTAATTCGGCATGACAGTTGAGCGCTATCCGATGGATATTTTTAAACCAGGTAGGCCATATCTAGGGGTCCCGGGGAAGTCCTGGTGAAACAAATCTAGCGATCGTCCTCCCGACTCAGGGAACGATAGAGTAAGGTAGATAAGTCATGGCAATTTGTTATTTTTAGGAACCCGTTCAATGACAGCAACCACCACTCAGATCAAACACGAAGTTAAAGACCTTTCTCTGGCTCCTTTAGGCAAACAAAGAATTGAATGGGCAGGACGGGAAATGCCCGTTCTGGGGCTGATCCGCGATCGCTTTGCCAAAGAAAAGCCCTTCGCTGGCATCCGCTTATCTGCCTGCTGCCACGTCACCACCGAAACCGCCCATCTGGCTATTGCGTTAAAAGCCGGTGGTGCAGATGCGGTCCTGATTGCCAGTAACCCCTTGAGCACTCAAGATGACGTCGCCGCGAGTCTAGTGGTGGATTATGGAATTCCCGTGTTTGCGATCAAGGGTGAAGACAGCGCCACCTACAACCGTCACGTTGAAATGGCCCTCGATCACAAACCCAACATCATCATCGATGACGGTAGCGATGTCACCGTCCACCTGGTCCAACATCGTCAAAATCAACTCCCCGATATCATCGGCACCACGGAAGAAACCACCACCGGCATTGTGCGCCTCGCCGCCATGTTCAAAGATGGTGTGCTCTCCTTCCCGGCAATGAACGTCAATGATGCCGAAACCAAGCATTTCTTTGACAACCGCTATGGAACGGGTCAATCTACCCTTGATGGTATCATCCGCGCCACCAATATTTTACTGGCGGGTAAAACCATCGTCGTAGCTGGATATGGCTGGTGTGGTAAAGGTACCGCCTTACGCGCCCGGGGAATGGGTGCTAACGTCATCGTGACGGAAATCAACGCCGTGCGTGCATTAGAAGCCACGATGGACGGATTCCGCGTGATGCCGATGGAACAAGCCGCATCAGAGGGAGATATCTTTATTACCGTTACTGGCAATAAGCACGTCATTCGCGGTGAACATTTCGCTCAGATGAAAGATGGGGCGATCGTTTGTAACTCCGGTCACTTCGACATCGAAATTGACCTCAAGACCCTAGGCGCAGAAGCCTCAGAAGTGCGCACGGTGCGTCCGTTTACCCAACAATATCACCTCAACTCTGGCAAATCCATCATCGTCCTGGGAGAAGGACGTTTGATTAACCTCGCTGCAGCGGAAGGACACCCCAGCGCAGTCATGGATATGAGCTTTGCCAACCAAGCAATGGCTTGCGAATATTTAGTCAAGAATAAAGGCAAGTTGCAACCCGGTTTACACTCCATTCCCACGGAAGTAGATCAGGAAATTGCTCGTCTGAAACTTGAAGCAATGGGAATCAATATGGATACCCTCACTTCGGCTCAAGTAGAATACATGAATTCTTGGACCTCGGGCACTTAAATTTATCGGGTTGTCTTATTTGAGTAACGGCAAGATATAGATTTCTGCCAAAATTCAGAAGAGACACCCCCTTCCCAAGGGGGGGACTAGAAAGACAGGAACAATCCTTCTTCCTGCTCTCCCCCACCCTACCTATCTCCCCCATCCTCCCTATCTCCCCCATCCTCCTGATCTCACCTTTCACCTAAACCCTGTGGCTCGACTTTCTGTTGAATTGCATCGCTATTTTTTTGACGAAGAACGTTCCGAAGGCGTAATTTTAGCTGATATTATCCTCCTGGCTGGAGAACGCATTTTTGGATTTTTGTTTGTCTTCTTGTCGTTACCTTCAGCCTTGCCTCTTCCTGCGCCTGGATACTCGACTCCATTTGGAATTGTTATTTTTATCCTGGCGGTTCAGTTGATTGCTGGCGCTCAACGTCCTTGGATGCCGAATCGGGTTATGAATTACCCGATCGCCTTATCGAAGGTCCAAGGTATTTTAAAAGCTGGGATTCCCTGGTTGGAAAAAATTGAGTTAATCTCTCGTCCCCGCTTGACCTATATCTGCAAAAGTTTACCGGGTCGAGTGGTCATTGGCAGTGCGATCGCCCTAATGGCAATTTCAATGATGATTCCCATTCCAGGGACCAATACCTTACCAGCGATGGGTATTTTCGTAACGGGCTTTGGCTTACTGGATGATGATGGAGCCATTACCCTGGCTGGGTTAGTGGTTTGTGTGATGGGATTTATTCTCTCAACCTCTATTTTGATGGCTCTTTGGTTCGGTGGTTCTAGCTTGCTGGACCTCATCCAAAATTGGCTGGCGCAGTAACTCAGCTTGATTCAACAGCAGTCTCACCTTGAGAAAAAGCCCGCCTTGAATCCCTGAATTTAACACGTTATTTTTACTCGAAAGGGAGGGACACCCGCTTAATCGGTGTCCCTCCCTTATTTTTATAAATAGCAAGTCTAGTTACTTATGTCCTTAAATTTGGTTTGAATAATGGCTTATTAACTCGGATAGGCTGAACTAAATAAGAATTTATACTTAAGCAGAATCACTTAATTGATAGGCAACTCTGGTTGGCATCTTGTAGCCAACTCTCCTAAGCTTAATAATTTTTCCAGATTATTACTAACTGACCCTTGTTAGAATCCCTAGAACAACCCTCTTGTCATGCTTCTGGGGATAAAATGCCTCCCTCAATGCTCACTAACTTCAAAACCCGTTTTGGTATTCAACGGCTCAAACCCTTGCCTGACCTAAGTTTTGATGCTTTAGATTCCCCCTTGACACCTACCCAGAGATAGATTCACCAGGGCGGTTTTGAACATTTTTTATTTTTCTGTCAAGTTTGTAACAATTTTTGTATTTTTTAGCAAACCTTGACCAAAAAAGGTTAGTCTAAATAAAAATACAAAGATATAAGGAGAAATTTATGGTTGCTGTCACGATTGGATTTGATACGGAGCTAGAACAAGAAGAAGCGGTGGTTTTTCATCCGGGACAGCAGGTACAGTTCAAGGATCGACCCGGAGTCATCGATACCATTGCGGCGTACGATCCGATGATGGTCCCTCCAATTTGGTTGGAAAACGACCCCCAACCGAGATACCCTGAAGAGTTAAGAATTGTAAAGCAAACGGCATTGAGAATGGGTTCAGTACGGGTATCCGCAAACTCCAATGTGCGCTATGTAGATTTTTGGGGACGCTTCAGATTAATTAGCAAAAGCTCTTAAAATCCTGTGATCATAAAAATAAACAAGCGATCGCTACTCCGAACAAAAGGCGATCGCTTTTAGTTTATAGACAAAGTGTGAATTAGATAAACGCCCGAGACACCCCCAACGCAACACAACAATCAGAACCAGTTTCGTAGGTTTTTTCGCCGCATCTAACAGCGTCCCACTCCCACGCTGCTGCGATTTCTATAGGTTATATTCTATAATTGTTAAAACTTCATTCAATCCCATTTAAAAATTAGTGACTGATTCAATTAAATTTATTGACTTGTTTGCCGGAATTGGAGGATTCCGTCTTGCCTTTGAAAAAGTAGGCTATCATTGTGTTTACTCTTGTGAAATTAATGACGCTTGCCAGAAAGTTTATTATCAAAATTTTGGTGAGTTACCAGAAAAAGATATTACGACTTTAGATATTAAAACTATCCCAAATCACGATGTGCTAACAGCGGGTTTCCCTTGTCAGCCTTTTAGTATATCTGGAAAACGAAATGGATTTAAAGACACGCGAGGAACCCTATTTTTTCACTTATGCAAAATCATTGAAGTAAAAAGACCTCAAGTGATTGTCTTGGAAAATGTTAAGCATCTCCTTCATCTTGACCAAGGCAAAGTATTAGATACAATTCTTTATTCTTTAGAAGACTTAGGTTATAAGGTCACTTATAATTTATTAAATTCCAAAGATTTTAATTTACCCCAAAATCGAGAGCGGGTTATTATTGTCGGTACTTTAAATCATCAATTTAATTTTGATTTAATTTCCAAGCAACTTCCTAATCCTAGTCTTGAAGAGTATTTAGATAAGCAAGGACATTTTGAGTATTTAAAGCCGGATGAATACACGTTAATCGAACATCCTAAACCCCAAGCTTCAGGCTTAATTTTTGTCGGGTATCGTAATAAAAATATCTGGAAAACTGGAATTAGACCCAATACCGAACATCTATCCAGAGTTCATAGACAACCTAATCGCATTTATTCGGTGAAAGGGGTTCATCCAACCTTACCCTCCCAGGAAACATCAGGCCGATTTTTTATTTATATTCCTGAAGAAAAGGCGGTGCGGAAATTAACCCTAAATGAGTGTTATCGAATTATGGGATTTCCAGACGATTTCAAAAAACATCCGAGTATCGGAGAATGCTATAAACAGATTGGTAATTCAGTTTGTATTCCGATGATTCAGGAATTAGCTGTTCAAATTAAAAAGCAAAATCTATTATAATAAGAGGATAAATTGAAATCCTAACTGTCCAACTTGTAGCCGGATAGGAGTTTTCAATACTCGGGGTTTTATTAAGCACCGCGCAAGGCGACAATCGGATCAAGTTGAGCGGCTTTTTTAGCCGGAATTACTCCAAAAAATAACCCCGTTGCACCGGATACGCCAGTTGCTAAGGCGATCGCCATCGTAGAAACGCCCGCATCAAAGGGGGTTAAACTCCCAATCAGCAGAATTCCACTTACCCCGACAAAAATTCCTACCAAACCCCCAGCAACGGATAAAATCACCGCTTCAATCACAAACTGCATTAAAATATCCTGCTGAGATGCTCCGATCGCCTTTCTTAATCCAATTTCCTTTGTCCGTTCTGTCACCGACACTAACATAATATTCATAATCCCAATCCCCCCGACAAACAGGGAAATACTAGCAACTGCTGCCAACAACAACGTTAACGCCCCCGTAATCGCTCCCATTGTTGCCTGTAAATCCTTCTGATTGCGCACCGTAAAATCATCTTCATCAATAATCTGATGTCGCAGTCGCAGCAAATTCTCAATTTGGAACTGTGCCGCCCTCATACTCTCTTCATTCTGCACCGACACGGAAATAAAATTAATTCTCGTGCCATAGGGTGACGTATTGCCTGTAATTCGATTCGCCATCGTCGTTAACGGCACTAATACAACATCATCTTGGTTCTGTCCAAATGTAGAACCCTTGGGTTGCATCACGCCGATCACGGAAAATGATACATTTTTAATCCGGATTTGTTTCCCAATCGGGTCGGTATTTCCAAACAAAGTTTCTGCAACATCTGCGCCTAATGCGACTACCTGTTCATTGCGTTTTAAATCCAAGTTCGTAATAAATCGACCTTGCGCCACATCAAAACTCCGGACGGTCAAAAACTCCGGCGTCACGCCCACAACGGTTGTGGATTGATTGGTATTGCCGTAGGTAACACGCTGCATCCCAGTGATTTGGGGCGCAACTTCCTTGACCGAAGGAACTTGAGAGGCGATCGCCTCCGCATCAGCTAACACCAATGTCTGAGGAGAACTTACCGGACGAGTTTGAGCCTTTGGACTTCCCGGCACAATAAATAACAAATTCGTCCCCAAAGATTCCACCTGTTGACCCACAAAATTTTGAGCACCCTCACCCATCCCAATCGTCGCAATCACCGACGCATTGCCAATAATAATCCCGAGCATCGTTAGACCACTTCGCATTTTATTGGCAACTAGGGTTTTTGATGCCATTTTTACGCTTTCTAAGAAGTTCATGTTTTTTTTGAGTGTGAGGATAGGGAGGATGGGGAGGACCGCCATCGAGATGGGGAGGATGGGGGAGATATACTTCGTGACCTAGGGCTTAAATGGCTAATGCACAGTTTAGGTCTCTACTATGAAACAAACCCCTTTAATTTAAAATATCCTCCAACTTTTGCCCTTCCGGAAGACCAATGAACACGCGATCGCCTGGATTTAACCCCTCCAAAATTTGAATTTGATTCCCCAAGGTTGGTCCAATCGTCACGGGACGAAATTCCGCCTGACCTTCCGCATCCGGAATCAAAACCCCGGTTTCCCCTCGGTTGGTGACGATCGCCACCGTCGGAACGACTAAAGCATTATCTAATTGCTCCCCTAAAAATGTGACATCCACATTCATCCCCGATTGCAACGTCTCCATTCCGGATTCCAAATCGACCCGCACCTCAAACAAGGTTACATCCTGTTGCCGAATCGCTTCTGGGGCAATTAAATTCACTTTTCCTTGAAATCGTTCATCGGGATAGGCATCCGCCCGAATCTCCACCTGTTGACCCGAGCGAATTCGGCTGATATCCGCTTCCGGGACTTGAGCTAAAATTTCTAACCCTCTTGCCAGGGCCACAATCGAGGTCGATGTCGCACTTCCCGCACTGGATGCCGCTGTGGTTGGGGCAACAAATGAGCCTTCTGTAGCATATCGTTGGGTAATTTGTCCCGCGAAGGGGGCGCGAATGATGGTATCTTCTACTTGCACTTCTACGGCTTTGAGTTGTGCTTCGGCTTCGCGCACTTCCGCCTCCACTCGTAGGAGTTCTTCAGGTCTAGCGCCGCTTTCTTGTACCGATAAGGCTTGTCTGGCTTCCATAACTTCAGCTTCGGCGCGGGTGATTTCTTCCGGGCGAGCACCGATTTCTTGGATTTCCACTCCTTGACGCGCTTCCGCAACTTCCGCTTCAGCGCGGGTGATTTCTTCCGGGCGAGCACCGATTTCTTGGATTTCCAATCCTTGGCGCGCTTCCGCAACTTCCGCTTCGGCGCGGGTGATTTCTTCCGGGCGAGCACCACTGGCTTGCAGTTCTAGGGCTTGACGCGCTTCGGTCACTTGGGCTTCAGCTTCGATAATCGCTTCTTCCCGAGCGCGAATCAGTTGTTCTAACCGTTGCTGCGATCGCTCTAAACTGGTTTGTGCCCGACGATTTTCTGTGACGACTTCATCAAAGCGATCGCGAGAAATTGCCCCTTCATCCACCAATTCTTGATTCCGGCGCACTCGTTCTGCCGTCAGAGACAAGGTAGCCTCCGCTTCTTCAATTTGAGTTTGAGCTTGAGCAATCTCATCTTGCCGACTCCCGGAACGCAGTGCATCTAACCGCGCTTGCGCTTGAGTCAATCTGGCGCGGGCTTGCGCCACTTCCTGGGAGCGATTTCCGGCGCGCAGTTGGGCGAGTTGGGCTTCCGCTTGCGCCAGTCTCGCCCGCGCTTGAGCGACTTCCTGGGAACGATTTCCGGCCCGCAGTTGGTCGAGTCGGGCTTCCGCTTGCGCCAGTCTCGCTCTTGCTTGGAGAATCTCCTGGGGCCGATTTCCGGCCCGCAATTGGTCGAGTCGCGCTTCAGCTTGCGCCAGTCGCGCCCGCGCTTGAGCGACTTCCTGGGGTCGATTTCCGGCGCGCAGTTGAGCGAGTCGGGCTTGGGCTTGTTCTAATCGTGCCATTGCTTGGAGTTTTTGGGCTTCTACGTCCTGACTTTCCATGCGGGCGATGATGGCACCGGCTTCTACTTGGTCCCCTTGTTCGACATATAATTGAGCAATCCGGCCTGTGGTTTTGGGGGAGAGGTTGACACTCTGAATGGGTCTGACTGTGCCACTGGCTTGGATGCGGACAGTTAAGGTTTGGGTGTCTACAGGGACTGTAATTTCGGCGATCGCATCGGTTTGAGGTTGGGCGTTTTGGTAGGTTTTATAGGCGAAAGTGCCAACGCCTAATAATCCAGCGGCGATCGCCGCGATAATTACCCGTTTGTACCGCCGTTTCCCTTCCGGTTGAATCTCCGGTTTGGGAGGGGGTAGGGGCGGCTTTTTATGGTTATTTTCAGAGTCGGTAACTTGCTCTACACGAGATGGCCGTTGCATTGGGGTTCTCCTATTTCCCGATGGAGAGGTGCCGGGATTCATGATGTTTTTAAAAAATTTAGGCTCACAGATTGACCGAGGATTACGGGGGATTTAAGGTGGATTCAGATGGCGATCGCATCGTTAGCGCGGGTTCAATTTAGACTAGATTGACTCACCCACCCTGGCGTTCACGTTCCCAGCGTTGGCTCAACCGAGGCAGTTCTCCTTCAAAAAACGCGTGAAAATCTCGCATTTCTTCCAGTCGTTGCCGACGTTGGTCCGGTTCTCCTGCCAGTAACCCCAGTCCCCGTTCAGCTATCTCTCGAATCGCTTTAATTTGGGCGGTTTTTTGTTGAATTAATTCCGTCCAGGCATCCAACTTGATACAAAAATAATCTCGGCGATCGCCCGGTAAACTAACGCGATCGACAATCCCCGCTTGAATCAACAACCGAGACATCGTACTGATCGACCCTTTAGAAGCCTGTAACGCTTCCGCCAGTTCGCTTAGAGACTGATGCGGAGGGTCTGCAATCAACAACCACCCGAGAATTCGCCCCGCCATCCTCGGCATTCCGCTCAGTTCAAACAACAGCCCCACTTCTTCTACAAAGCGCCTCAGTTCAAACTGTTGCGCCTCTTTATCGACTCTGGACATATTTGCCCCAGATGAATTGCTTTATTCACAATTGTAGCAAAGTTTGGACTGTTTAGTAAAGACTGAACACAATGAATCGATCACCCAGGAGCGGAAACCGCTTGTTAGGGGCCATTTCCGAATGGCCTCCACTCTAAATCAGGCAGAGTTAAGAAAAGGCTTGATAAAATTTCTGATAACAGCTCAATTTTTTACAGTTTAGGAGTCCCCCAACTCTGTATAGAACCTCAAATGGTAGAAAGAATTAAACAGATGCCCAACATACAGCGGCTCAGGATAGCCGATGATTTCCATAACGACTTGATAAAAGTTTGAAAATTATCCGTATGCTATTCACAGAAGCTTTTATAAAAATGTCAGTAAAATCAGCTATAACCGGCCATTTGCATTATCTAAGCACCGGCTCTGATTATAGCATCAAATTATTTTTAAAGAGGTAGATTTAATGATTAAATCTTGTAAAGTTTTACAGGGCGGCGATATTTAGGCAAACCCTTTTAAGTAGCGCATAATATATTTTTGTCCCTTTTCAATATAAAAAGGCGAAAAAAGCTCTTCATAATCTTTTTTCACTAATGCCATAGCTCGGTGCATCCGTTCATGTCCAAAAACAATAAATTGGGCGGTTGAAGTGGCGTGATATTCACGTCTTGCGCCTTTCACGTTATTTTTAAACGCATTTTGATAAAGCGATCGCGCGGCATGAAGAAATGTTTTTTCTGCTTCATCAAATTCAATTTTGCCTTCACTCGGAAAATATAATTCTGTGCGCTTCATAAACCCTATAACTACGTTCATACATTCATGAGTCTGCTCCATCGACAAGCATTCTTTATCGCCGCGACGGAACCCCCATTGAGTGCAACCATTCGTCACTTCTAATGCCCGAATTTTGCTAAATTTATCTAGGGTTTGCTCAGAAAATTTTTCGAGTTCTTCAGTATGCTCTTCCATAATTTTTTGGAAAAGTGGCAAATCGTTTTGAAAGTATTCTTGTAGTTCTTCAATCTCAGCCAGCTTGTCCCAGTAAATTGTTCGTTGTATTTTCATATTCAAAACTTGAGTAATTCACGGATATCGGAAGGTTTGAAATTAGGGTAAAACAAAATCATAAATTAACATCTATTCTCTTCACTTTTCGAGAGAACTCCTGGAAATCAAAGGATAAGTAGAAGTCCCCACTTCAAAACAGACTTTTTTAGTTCATCCTACTTTTTGACACAAGGCCAGTGATGTCAACTGATACCAAATCCGGTTGGTAAAAGTCGGTTTTCGCATAAAAGCGCACAGGCGGGCTATCAAAAAACGACTTTTATCAACCGAATTTCGTATTATATCCTTTTCTACCAGAGGTCGGCTGTTACTGACAACACCATTTTCCTACCGTCGATGGGGAGAAACTGCTTACCCCAAAGCTTGAAAGCCCGCTATCACACTAGCCTGCAACTTGTTGTTTTGGATATTTTATTGTTTGGAGTTCCTTTAGTTCACAAAGGAAGTGGCATCTAAATAGTCAATGCGGGCGAGGGGACTGAGGGCGGATAAGACTTGAGTGCCATAGCTGCGGTAAAGGACGCGACTATCGAGGAGGGCGACGATGCCTTGGCGTTGCCGAACGGGCGCGATCGCCCGTTGGAGTTCGCGCAGGGCGGTCGGTAATAGATACAATCTAAACCAGTCTTGCCGTTCGCGTTTGTAGTGAGCAACGCGACCCGCAACTAAAGGATTTTCTAGGGAAGGAATCGGCAAGGTGGCGATCGCCAGCAACTTGGGTGGGGGTAATGTGCCTTGATGTTCTCGCCAAAACTCCCAACCCGTAATTAAAATACTTTGTTCATCAAGTTGAGTCTTTTCTACCTGCACCCGAGACCCAAACTCTGCCGCTAGAATTGATCCGAGGCGGGGTTTTAGGGGGACATCTCCTACCAGAATCACAATTGGTCCAGCGATGGTTGTGGCGATACAAAGTAGGGTTCTCAGTTGTTCTAATAATGCGGCTTCAAACTGAGGAGTATTCGGCATGGGAATCCCCTCGGGTAAATAGAGTTGAATCATCTCATTTTGGCGATCGGGAGAGAATTTCAGGGTAGTGACATCTCCTAATCCCAATTGTTGGCGATAAATGGGCGCTGAGGTTTCTAAATCTAATGCCCCCCCAATCAACACGATGGGCTGTTGGTCCCAAATGGGCCCGAGGGCAGAGGCTACTTCCACTGGGGTGGCAGAGAGAGTAAATTGGCCCAATTTTCGGTCAATGGCGGCCCAAAGGAGGCGATTACCGCTGTGAAACTGCTGCCAAAAGTGCATCCAGCGATCGGGTAGTTCTGGGGGATTACTAGGCAGGGTGGGAGTGCAGTTGCGCTGTTGTAAGGTGTGATAGAGACCCTGTAAGATTTCTTCTTCCTCCGACTCCAGCATTGAACATCCGTAGGGGTTAGCGGGATGTTGGAACAAGGCGCGAGTCAGTTGTACCCTGGCATCGCGAATGATGGCAGCACAGTCGGGACGGGAAACCATGAGTTGATTCCAGTCCCAGGATTGTAGGGTGATGCTGAGTTGTTCACTGGCCCAGGATTCTAGGTCGTCAGCGCCATCAATAATGGTGGGAATTCCGGGGGGGATTTTGGCGCGATCGCCCAGAACATCTTCCAACCATAATCTCGGGGAAATAATCAGCAATCCTTGAAAATCCGCACCGGGCCACCGCCAACCGCCCGAAGCCCCATCAGTGACGGTGCGAATGGTTTTATTTGTCTCAATCCACTGCTGCATCTGGGGGATTTCCACCAACAGTAATCGCTGTTGGATTGCTTCTGGGGCGACTAAAATCGCGGGTCCGGGCCAAATCAGGATCGGAGTCAAGTAACTGAGGCGATGTCCGCCATGAGCACCGACGGAAGGGATGCCGGTTTGAATTAGCGCACTACGACCCACCCGAAACGCACGGGCCACTAACCGCGCCATCGATAAATGATGCGGCCAATAGGGTTCACCCTGCGATCGCAGGAATGCTCTGAGTTGCTGGTGGACTTCTAATTCAATCACAACAAGACCATATCGGATCGAGATTAAAGATGTAATTGGGAGAGATGGGGAAGATTGGGAGGATGGGGGAGATTGGGGAGAGGAAACAACTGAAGTCGTTACTAAGAACTGGGTAGAACAACTGAAGCGGGGACTTTAAACATCCTCCCCACCCTCCCCATCTCCCCTATCTGTAGGGTGGGCATTGCCCACCCTACAGATAGCTGAAGTTAACGGCGGCGTCTTGAGCCCCCACCTGAGCGACGGGGGGCCGATCGCGTGGGAGAAGAAGAACCCCCACTGCCAAAACTGCTACGACGGGGAGTGGAACTGCCGGATGAGTTTGAGGCAGGTCTTTGTAAGTTAGTGCCACCTACACCGGACCCTGTAGGCCGAGAATTCGTAGTTCCCGAGGAGGGACGATTCACGCTACTAGGATTGGATCGGAGGCGACCCGTAGTCCGTAATTGAGCTTGGCGATTTTTAACCGCTGGGGGTGGAGATTGGTAGCGGGTGCTATATTGCTGAACCGCTTGCTGATAAGAGTTGCCATAACCGCCATAACCCGTCATGACGACCCCAGGTTGATACATCGGGGGAACGTAATAGCGGGGGGTAAACAAGGCATTGGCAACCATTTGTCCGGCGATCGCACCGGCAAAGGGGGTCCAGAAGCTAGATTGCTGGCGCACAATGACGGTTTGCGGTTGGCCGGTTTGCGGGTTGGTTTGGGTTTCGGTTACCGCGTGAATATATTCAATTTTGAAGTCTTCGGTCAAATGCAGGGACGCTTGACCGGACTCCACCTGAAGGTAACTTTTTTGACCGGCAGAGATTTCTTCCGGGGTTAAACTCGCCATCGGTAAATCATCGGTGCTATAGACCGACGGGGAGGCATTAAGTAAAAACAAGCTATATTCCCCGTTAGCATCGTTATAACTAGCCTGCTGGACGGGATAGCGACCGTCAGCCATTTTTGTTGGGGTGACGGAGGCACTCGGGTTGGGTGCGCTGTAGGAAGACGAACCTGTACTGGTGCTACAGGCGGTAGTGGTCCAACAGAGCATGAATACCATTAAGACTGGGATTAGTTTGCGGAACATGGCGGAGGTACTGCATGAAATTGATTCAAGTCAAGATTCACCGGACCGAGTTGCTCAGTCCGGCTGCTCTTTACTCTTGATTGTAAGAGAAGACTATTTTGGATGACAGGGGGGATTTACAGGGGGATGAGTTCGGGAAAATACTCAAGGATTTGGTCTTCGGTAAGTTCTTCCCCGATCGCCGCCGGTGAAAAGTGGATTTGAATGCCGCGCAGTCGCTGTTGGTAATGGAGGGCGATCGCGGCTTTCAAAGCTGCTTGTAAGGCGGTCACATTAGAGAGGTCAGTTTCAAGTTCCGGGACTTCTCCCTCTGCCGCTAAGGTAATCATAACGACAACATTGCGAGTCACCGGGAGGGAGAGGGGTTCCTCCGGCGAATCGGCTAACCGGACCTCACTGCCATATCGCGCAGCAGAGTCGGTAAAGAGGTCGGTCCAATAGTCTCCAGCTTCTCCTTCGTCCCAAACCACATCCCCCTCATTGGCGGCAGATTTCCAATACTCATCGTACCGCAAGAGACTTTCAGTGATTTCCACCAGGGCCTCCCCGAGGGTTTCCAGGTCTCCCTCGCTATCGATTACAGGTCGGATCCCTTGGTTGAGGACCCCGAGCAGGGGGGCCACGTCATTCCCGGCGAGATGAAGAAAGATTCGGCAGACAACGAACCGGGAACGGCCCATCATTTTTTTAAAGCGATCGCGCATAAGTCTCGATTGGCAAATAAACTCAGAAAAGTAGTGTTTAAAAACTCGACTCCCTGCAACGGGTGTCGGGTTTTTTCTTAAAACTTATAGTCTCGTTCTTTCTATTTTACTAAAAAAATAGAGCGCTTAACTATCAAGATAGTAAAATCCATCAATAAACTCTACTAGATTATTAATGCTGGGCAAAGCAAACTTAGTGGCTTTCATGGTTGTGCCTGTGGCAGTTTTGACCGAACCTGATGGGCCGATGGTCCGTTTTCCGAAACTGCCATCATAGTAAACTTGTAGACTTTGGTCACTCGAATTGGTCAGTAACACTTGGGTCGGAGATTCAAAAAAGTTGTAGTTCTCACTGAGGGGAAGCGTAACCGGCGGCATTTGTAGCTCATTAACCGCATGAATAGTTTGACTGAGGGCGGTACTCAGTTGTTTAATTTGTTTAATGGCTTCCATGCTGTGACTGTTAATCGCGTAAGCTTGGAGCATTTTCATTAAGGTGATGATATTCTTCTGAGTGGCTAGGGCGTTTTTAAAAGGGATAATGGCAATATAAGCCGTTGGAAAAATATCGCGATCGCTATCAATTTTAAACACCAATTCGGTGCGCCGGTAGCCTACATTAATACTAGGCGGATGAGGCATCCTTTCCGATTGACCCGCAATTTGATGGTAAACTTGAGCTAAGGTTTGATTGGCATCATGAGTTAAGGGAGCATCAATGATAATCCGAACCGTTGGCGGAGTTTGATTAAAAAATTTTTTAGCTTCTTCGGAGGAAAAGCGGTAGATTTGAGTGCGATCGCCATGAGGACTCAAGTCAACCCACTCGCACGTAATCCCTTCCGTTTTCAGGTTATAGCGAGAAACACCGTAGAGTTTTGCGCCGGTTAGAGTTGCGCCACTGAGATCAGCCCCCATCCACTCTACCCGGATTAAATTAGATTGGGTCAAATCCGCATGGACGAAACTGGAATTAATCAGGTTGGCGTTACTTAAGTCCCCTCCTAGCAAGTTGGCTCCGCTGAGTTTTGCCTCACTTAAGTCTACCCAACGGAGATTGGCCCCACTTAAATCCGCCCAACGGAGATTGGCCCCACTAAGATTAGCCCCACTGAGATTCACCCGACTGAGGTTGGCGTGGCGGAGTTCTGCCTCGGTTAGGTCGGCTCCACTGAGTTCAGACCGGCTCAGGTCCGTCCCGCTTAAGGTTGCCCGTTCCAAGTTAGAACTGGTCAGATTTGTACCCCGCATATCAGCTTCACTTAAGTTAGAGCCGCTCAAGTTCACTTGTCGGAGTTTTGCCTCTCGGAGATCGGCTCCGCTGAGGTTGGCCTCACTTAAGTTGGCGCGACTGAGTTCAGCGCGGACTAATTCGGCGCGAATCAAAGCCGCTTGAATCAACTCTGCACCGCTGAGGTTAGCGCGGACCAGGTTCGCGACATTGAGAATAGCACCATTGAGCTTGGCCTTACTGAGGTTGGCCCCACTCATGCGAGCCACATTGAGTTTTGCGCCGGTGAGATCCGCCTCACTGAGATTGGTTCCGCTGAGATTCGCAATACTCAGAGTAGCGTTCCTGAAGCTTGCGCCACTGAGATTAGCTCGACTGAGATTGATCTCCGTCAGATCCATCCCAGAAAAGTCTCTTTCTCCTGCTGCATATTTTTTGATAATATCCTCGGCTTGCATAGGGTATTCCTGTGAAGAAAGTGCTGATGGTTTAGTTGGGTACGCGGTCAGGGGAGCCTTGAGGCCAAAAGTAGGAAAACAACACAGATGAAAGAGGGTAGAAAACTCAGACAATTAGAATAGCGATCACTATGGAGAAGACATTTTATTTCTGGGAAATGGCATTAGAGGATAAGTGCAAGCCTTTGATAAAATTAACCAACAAGTTGACTGGGGGTAGAGAAAAATTGGGACTAGAAATAACAGGTCCCACCGGCACGCCGTTATTGCCGAGAGCAATATTAACCAGTCGTTTCCCAAAGTTGGGATTGTGATGGACATCTAAGGTGCGATCGCCGGAATTCGTCAACACGGTTTGGGTGGGAGATTGAAAGAACTTTCCCCGTTGAACAATGCGAGAAAAGGTTTGAGAATTTTTAATTTCCTTGACCTTTTCTCGGGCATTATTGAGTAACCTAGAAATTTCTTCCGATTCAATCATATCAACTAAATGTTCCAGATTCTCTTGGGTTACCCCCGCATCTTTAAAGGGGAGAATCGCCACATAAGCTGTAGAGAACAATAACAGGTCATTACCGATTTTAAAGCTCAGTTTTGTGCGCCTGGAACTCACTTCAATATTCGGCGGTTCGATTAAGTCGGGATAGCGATGAGCGATTTGATGGTAAGCCAAGGCTAAGGCTAAATGCGCATCTTGGTCGAGGGCCGCATCAATCAGGAGTTCTACCGTAGGTAGAGTTTGATGAAAAAAGGTTTCCGAGGTTTCTGGGGTAAAGCGGTAAACTTGAGTGCGATCGCCATTGGGACTCAGATCCAGCCACTCGCAGATAATCCCTTCCGTTTTCAACCCAAACCGCGACACACCATGCAGTTTGGCTCCCGTCAAAGTCGCACCAGAAATATCAGCACCAGTCCAGTCCACTTGGATCATATTGGCGTAGGTCAAATCCGCGTACACCAAACTCGCATCCAGTAAATTGGCATGACTCAAGTCCGCACCTCGAAGGTTAGCGCCGCTTAATTTAGCTCCACTGAGGTCTGCACCGCGTAAGTTCGCCTCACTTAAATCAGCCCAGCGCAAATTTGCCCCAGAGAGGTCTACTCCCATAAGCTTGGTATGAGACAGATCCGCTTGGCGCAACTCACAATTTCTGAGGTTGGCTCCGCTGAGGTCCGCACCGCTGAGGTTCGTCTCTCTTAAATTGGCCTGTTCCAGATTAGCCCCCATTAAAGAGGCTCCTCTCATGTCCGCTTCACTGACATTAGCGCTGACTAGATACGCTTGGCGGAGTTTCGCTTCGCGAAGGTTGGCACCATTGAGGTCCGCTTGGGTGAGATTGGCTCCACTGAGTTCGGCACGCATCAGTTCGGCACGGATCAACGAGGCTTGAATTAACAGGGTTCCGCGTAGATCCGCCCGAACTAAGTTGGCAACATTGAGATCCGCTCCATTGAGATTGGCTCCACTCAGGTGAGCGCTGTTGAGTTTTGCAACATTGAGCTTGGCATGACTGAGATTGGCTCCAGTGAGGTCAGCACCGCTAAGATTGGCAATACTCAGGTTAGACCCACTTAGGTTCACTTCGCTGAGATTAACTTGACTGAGATTGACTTCAGTCAACATAACCCCAGGAAAGTCTCTGGCACCAGCTACATATTTTTTGATTAGTTCTTCAGCTTCCATCGGGGCACCCTGAGAACAGCGGGACTTTACGGTGATAGCACGCTTGCATTACCATCCTAGCGGAAGAGCGATCGCTCTTAGGAAAGTCCCCGCTTGTGGTACTGCTGAGTCGTTGGGAATTGTTCCCTGGGTTCAAAACTACGGGAGGCACTGTTCCCTAACATGGCAAGGGTCGGGCGATCGCCATCACAAAATCACCAAACGCACCCAGCGGGATAACTCCCACGAGAACACCGGCAGATCGACTCACTGTAACATTTTCTGACCCTTTATCTTCCCAATTGCTCCCGAGGCGATTCACCATTTTACCCCTCACAGGTTATTGGGTCGTTCCCCTCCCTGTGGAAGGAGAAAAAGATTCAACCCGCCAGAGGTCAAAAAACCGTAGGAATTGCTGGATAGTAAATTGGGAACCGTGGCACAACTGATTTTTAGGGCGTCGGTATCGGATTAGACTTCTTGCAAAATACCGGATTGCTCCCCCTTTCCCCTTTTAAAAACGCCCATCGGCTTGAGAGAATGTTGTAAGGAGTCTATTAAATCAAGAGGACTGTTACCCGGTTTCACTGACCCGATGGGTTGCTGATTAGCAGAGTAGGGTTCAGAACCTGGGTTGTCTTACTACCTTGGTTTTGGGGTTCTAGGGAGCGGTATTTTAGACGAGCAATCGGTGGATGATTCCCCTTTAAGGTAAGGCGATCTCCGAGTTGTAACTGGAATGAATTTTAGCGGGTTCCCTCCTCACGGACTGGACTTAAAGGGGTCCCCTCGGTTCTGGGAAATGGCGATGGGATTCGCAAGCAGCCAACTGGGGTCATAATAAGTCGGAATTTAGGGATTATAGAGAGCCGATGAACGTTGGAATTGTGGGTTTGGGTTTAATTGGAGGTTCCTTGGCGTTGGATTTGCGATCGCGGGGTCACCGCATTTTAGGGGTGTCCCGTCGCCTCCAAACTTGCCAGGAAGCTGTAACGCGCCAAATCGTGGATGAGGCAGATGTAGAGATGACCCTGATGGCAAACGCCGAAGTAGTATTTATATGCACGCCGATCGCCGCGATCGCATGGACCGTAGAACGACTTGTCCCCCATCTCAACCCTACCGCTATCATAACGGATGTGGGCTCGGTGAAAATGCCTGTGGTCGAAGCGCTTACTCCTTTATGGCGCAACTTTGTCCCAGCGCATCCAATGGCGGGGACAGCAGAAAGCGGACTGGATGCGGCAGTGTCTGATTTATTTGTCGGACGTCCTTATGTGATTACCCCCACGGAAAATACCCCGGATAGCGCCGTAGAAACCGTGACGGAGTTGGCTCGCTCTCTGGGGTCCCAGGTCTACCAATGCAGCCCGGAAGACCATGATTGTGCCGTCGCTTGGATTTCTCATTTGCCGGTGATGATTTCGGCAAGTTTAATCTCCGCCTGTATGAAGGAACCTGTAGGGAATCGCCTGAAATTGGCCCAACAGCTTGCGAGTAGTGGCTTTCGGGATACCAGCCGAGTCGGTGGGGGCAATCCAGAATTAGGGGTGATGATGGCGCAGTACAACCGAAAAGAAGTTTTGCGATCGCTCTATGCCTATCGGGATCAACTCAACCAGTTTATCGGGGCGATCGAGACAGAAGACTGGAATGCCTTGACCGAGGCCCTAGAACAGACCCAAAAACATCGCCCATTCTTTGTGGGAACCCCAGACAGCCTGGAGCATTCGCCATAACTTGGAGTTAAACCCAGACCGTTCAGGACCCCGGTGTGCTGGAAATTCTAGGTTCTTTCTTTGAGGGAGTTGTCTCAGAATGACTGAAAATCGGTACAATAGGAAAAAGAAGCTACCTAATTATTTGAGTTGATTAAAGCGTCCAGGCACCGAGTTAGGGGTCAGTTACCCAAGTCAATCCCTCGAACTGACCCGAACGGGCCAGCCTTGAGGCCCACCCTGCCTAACGGGATCGAGTTCCTAACGGGGGCGATCGCAACAGGAGGGGGAGAGACGGCAACCGGACCCGCCCCTAAAAACCGTTGGACGATCGTACAATCCTTAGTTAAAATCCCCTTCCCACCTAACTTTTGTTCGTCCCCTGTTTCAAAATTCGAGCTTTTGTCAATTTCTCGCTCCGATATCCCCCCTCTGCGAGGGCGATATTTAATTGCGATTGGTACATTGCGAGCAATATTGACGGGTTTTCAAGCTACACTGTCAAATTAAATCGGTAGCCATCAACCCCGAGGTGGAACAGTTCAACTCAAGCCATGCATTATGGAAACAATCGGAACCCGGTCCCACCCTCACTTTGGGGAACTGGTGCGATCGCCGGGGTATTCTCGCTTTGGTGAGAAATACGATTTAGCAATTGAAAAATTATTTGCTCAGGAGAAGCCACCTATGCTACACCGCAAGATTTATCAATTCTGTTGCGATGGTCGTGAAGTCAGTATTTTCTTGCGGGATCAGCAACGTTGGATTGACGGTGTTCGCATTCTTGATATCGAAGGAGATTTAGTCACCATCCGCTATGAAACTGATGAAGAAGATGAACTCTCTTCCTGGGAAGAGATGTTTCGCCTCGAAAGCATCGGTGCCGTTAGCCAAAAAATTGCCTGCGTTTCGCGAGGGAATGTGGAGCCTTTGGTATCCGATGACTGTCCCGAAGCTGAACAAATTCCCAAACGCTCTCCCGACTTAAATCAAGAATAATCTCAACAGTCGGTTTGGCCTTAAATTCTAACGTTTCCAGGTCACCGGGCGATCGCTTATGTTCAGCAGTACAATAAACCGGGTTTTTGTTTACCTCTAACTGAGGTTATCCCCATTAACGGGTAGGAAACCCGGTTTCTTCTCCCCTCCCCTCTGCTGGACCGAGGCGATCGTTAAAAATCCTTAGAACAACAAATTGAATTGTTAATCATAGCCTTAAGTGCCACTGGGGTACTTAAGGCTATGATTTTTTCACCTAAAGCTTGACCCTGCATAGGGTATTAACTTAAGCAGTTATGCTTTATGAACCGGGCGGCGAGACGGGTGGAACCATCGCCGCCTCGAAGGCGGGACAATAGCCATCGGGAGTCACCTTAAACCCAAATAACGGGGAAATCTGATTCCAACAACGCTGACCCCGATAATACCGACAGTTTCCGCAACATTCTATATTCGCATTAACCCGGGCAGCACTCCCTTGGGAGAGCAATTCTCGTTGAGAAACCCCACGCACCACTAATTCCTCACCCTGCCAACGTGCTTCGATTAACCCCGTATCAGAAAACTTTTGCCACCGGGGATCTAATGCCAAGGTTTGGGAGAGGGAAAGGGTGACGGTGCCTTGATGTTCTGTCAGTTCTCCGGGATAAATTTCCGCAGGGGTCACGGGTTGCAAAATCGTCTCGCCGATCGGGAGTTCTACGAGATTCCCCGCTTCTGGAGTATGTAAGTGATAACGGTTGCGGAGTTCATCCAAGTTAGTCAAGTCCGCTAGATAGGCAGGGGAACCGTGGATGAAGACGACGTGCTGAGGATGTAAGTTATGAATCAGTTGAGTGGTGCTATTGCCGTCACAATGTTGAGCCAGTAAATAGGTTTCCAGGGTAAAGCGGGACTCGGGGAGATGGGCAAATAAGGACTCTGGGTTATAGCGTTGAGGTTGTCCGGGATATTCGGGAAGCAAAATCAACCAGGGTTGGCGATCGCCTCCATCAAACTCTTGGAGGTTACTGCTTAATTCCGTCAAAACGACACAAGGCCCTTTTGCCAGTTCCGAACGGTGTTCCGGGAATAAGCGACGCACCCTCGGACGAATCCGTTCGTCCCAAAATAGGGGCTGATGGCGGGCAAAGTTTTGCACAGAGGCGGGGAGTTGGGGGAGGAGTTCTAAATAAATATCACAAGCATCAGCAACGGTTCCCTCAACCCAAATATCCAGATCCCGCCCGGTGAATTGGTGATGACTACGCAGCAGCATGAGGATTTCTTGCCCTAAACCCACGGTGGGAGTGGGAAGTAAGACGGATTGACCCTGGGCGATCGCCCGTTCAATGCGTTCAGCGAGTTGGTTTTCCTGCGATCGGCGATGGGGAAACCGCGAGGTTCCATAACTCCCTTCGACAATCAGCACATCTGGATCTAATCCCCGCAGTTCATCGAGGGGCAATCCTTCCACTAAACGGGAATTGGAGAGGAAAAAATCTCCCGTATAAAGCAGAGTATAGGCCCGGGGCGCTTGAGGCGATCGCCCCGATGGAGTGGGGGTATAGCTCAATAAAATAGCCGCTGCCCAGGGGAGATGTCCAGCGGGAAATAATTCAGCGGTTAATCCATCCAGAAATTCCACTGGGGTGCGCCAGGGTAAGGCTTGACAAAATCTTAGGCGATCGCGTTCTCCCCCGGGCCAGTTCAGGGGAAGGAGTTCTGTAGTGACTTCGCTGGCATAAATCGGTAATTGGGGGAAGGCTTGATGCAGGGACCATAAACCCTGGGCATGATCAGCATGAGCATGAGAAACCAGCACTAAATCTGCCGGTAGGGATCCGGGGCCATTGCCCTTTTTCTCTAAACCCGCTTGTAAGGGTGAGATATCTTTGATGCCACAGTCAAGGAGGATGCGATAGGGTCCCATCCGCACCTGTAAGGAGACGCCCTCATCTCCATGACCGACACTATAGGGTAAACATTCAAGCTGATCCATTTACACTGAGCATACCTGAACATCGCCAATCAAGTCTGGAATGATAGCGGATGAAGGGGTGGTAATTCTACCCCGGGTCTCCGGAGAGACCGCAATCCCTGGAACCTTTCCCGGCTTGGATGAATGGGGGCGATCGCCCTGACTCGTTTTGCCAGTCCATCCTTGAGGACCGGATAACCGGACCCGATCGGGTTTCCAACCTGGTCCGCGCTGGCTTTTAGAACCCATTTGCAGGAGATAAAACCCAGATGGGGCAAGGGCGTTGCACACCGGGCTAGGGGATAAGGCTGGATTTTTTATGATTGAGATAGACCTGTTACTCAGGGGAATCACCTCCTTGAACCGAGCTACACCGATTGAATTTCGGCAGATTCATCCACTGACCCAATCCAATGACTTAGATTTGATGCTACCAAGGAAGGGGATCATCCTCAAATCCTTTTTTACTCCCCTTCTGTGGCAACGGGGTTTTCCTATAGGGGTTTCCTGGACCGCTGGGGCAACCGGCAGGCGATCGCTCCTCGGGCGTCGGGACCCTATTCAATCCCTTAGAATCCCGAGGTCTTGAGTCGTTAATCCTTCAGGGCTTTGTCAAAAAATCCTCTTCCCGGACATTGCTACAGTGGAGATCAAAAACCGGATTGCTTGACCCCATCTCTCCAAAAAAACCGACTTTCTTAGGGACCTCACTTCAGTTGGGGTCTGCTTGCTGTCAGGTTTACCGGGAAGGCCCAGGCTATTAAAACTGAAAGATTAGGTAAAGTTTGGCAACAAAAGTGAGCACCCAGCGATGAAATCAAGTTAATATTCAGGGAATCGCTCTCCAGACCCTCATCCCCCTCGGGACAAACACTCGTAACGGGCCGGTTCCTTTCCATAGCACCGGGGACTGAAATCATCGACTGAACTTAGGATGCTTTCCATGAGGGAGGAGGATTTCCCGCTGGATCCGTTAATTCAATTGAAATTCTAGCATTTCTATTCTCTTTACTATGGGTGAATCAAAACGTCGCAAGTCAACGCTCGGAGATCAGTATGGGAAAGAACCCAGAATCGCTCCTTGGTTGCCGATTACTAAAAGTCAATCAGAACAGTTTGTGAAGTGGACCGTCCAAGGCAGTTGGATCGGCATTGGCTTGTTGATTGTGACTTGGTTAATCGTTCGCTTCATTGGCCCTTCACTGGGTTGGTGGGAAGTGAACTAAATTGACTTGTGCCCGGGAATTTAGAGGGGATATAACAGTGCATCTGGGGACCTCTTGGGATTCCCGGATGCCCACGGGTATTGAGGCTAACAGGGTCCTTACCCTGCTTAGACAATCCACGGATTGACAATCGGTCAAACAATTTTCTAATCAGTTTGATAAGAATTTCCTATTCCTAGGGGCGATCGTCCTAGGGCAGTAGCCTCCATAGGTTTTAGGCAATTTGGGATCAATCTAGGCAGGTGAAACCGCTCCGGAAACCCCCGGAATTCTCCTGAATCTATGACCTATCCAACTATCAAGTGTTGTAACGGATACCCCCGGTGAGGGATGAATCACGTTACCTTAGTGGCATTCATTCCACTGGCCGTTTACAATTGGATTACTATTGGACAGGTGAAGCCCTAGATATTATATCGGCTCAAGTAGGAGGTCAAATCTAAAAAAAACATTAAAAAGTTCTAAACTGTGGTGTGGTGATAGGAGAAAGTAAGTGTTTATCAGACTCGCCGAACAGCACCGTCAATTTGTCAAGGATCTGGTGATGAACCTGCAAGCCCTAGCAATCGTGCTAGAGCGTCGGGGTTATCTAGCCTCGTGCTATACCTGCGGGGGGCAGATGAATAGCGCCTCGTTTATGGTGAGCCTCGGAGAAGATCACTTGATTCGGTTTTTGGTGTCAGACTATGGGATTACCTGGACAGAAATGCGCGACGATCGCGAATTAATGAAATTAGAGGGCGCAGAAGCGATCGCCCAGCTTCAAGAACTCGCCAACTTAGTCAAATGTCAAATGAAAGCCATTCCAGAACAACCCAATCTGGCAGTGGAAGATGTGAATGAGCAGCTCGTGTAGCAACACCGGTCTAGGCTCGCCCTTGAAGGGAACCCGATATCTTAATCTCCTGGGGGTCGATCAGGAGAACATCGGGTTTACGATGAGAGAGCGGGCTAATTTTTTTGGGGCTGAAAAATGTTAGGCTGAAAGGACGGAACGACAAACGCCACGGTAACGAGCGCTCCTGGGGTTTATCTGGCTTAAATTGGCGTTTCGCGATCCACACAGCCAGCTTGCAAAAAAAATATGACTGCCCTAGAAGCTACTTGGGAACATCATTATGTTGAAACGAACCGGATCCGCTTGCACTGCGTGTCCCAAGGACAAGGGGAACTCGTTCTCCTGTTGCACGGATTTCCGGAATTTTGGTATTCCTGGCGCTATCAAATCCCGGCGCTTTCTCGATATTTTAAAGTAGTCGTCCCGGATCTGCGCGGCTATAACGATTCGGATAAGCCTGATAGTGGCTACGATCTGGATACGTTAAGTGCAGATATCAAAGGGTTAATTGAAAGTTTAGGATATGTCAAGGCCCATATTGTGGGTCATGATTGGGGAGGGGCGATCGCCTGGCACCTCGCGGAACGCTTTCCCAATTGCCTCGATCGCTTGGCGATTTTAAATGCACCCCACCCCCAACAGTGGTTACAGGCGATGGGCAGCAATGTGGATCAACTCCGCCGCAGTTGGTATGTCCTGGCATTTCAGGTTCCAGGCGTCCCGGAATGGCTGATTCAGCAGAACTTAAAAGATTTTGTCAAAAAAGTGTTTCAGGAACAAGCGATCCGTAAAGGGGCGTTTACCTCGGAACTCACTAAGATTTATCAGGAAGCATTAGAAAAACCGGGAGTGCTCTCTTCAGCGATTAATTATTATCGCCAACTGATGTCTCCCTTGAATTGGGTCCAGAATTTGGGGCGATCGCCTCATTATGTCACTGCACCCACCCTAGTATTGTGGGGGGAAGAAGATTCGTTTTTGAGCAATAAATTAACCGATGGATTCGATCGCTTAATTAAGGCTCCATTTCAACTCAAGTTGGTTCCCCACTGCGGTCATTGGATCCAACAGGAAGTCCCCCATCTGGTCAATCGAGAATTGCTCTCCTTCTTGCGCGCAACATCCCATCGGGGACGCTTGATTAGGAAGATGGAAGAATGATGGGAGATAGGGAAGGATGGGGAGGAGGGGGAGGATTCAGAAGTTTGTAGTAACAACTTGCTGTCATGATCATCTTCCGTCTCTCCCCCATCCCCCATCCTCACCATGCACAGTTTCATCCCCCCGGAGCGTTTTTTTCCCTATCTAAGTTGGACGGATATTGCGGCGATGCCGGATAAAAGGAATGTGGTAGTGATTCAACCCTTGGGGGCGATCGAACAACATGGTCCTCATTTGCCTTTGATTGTGGATAGTGCAATTAGTATGGCGGTTTTAGGAAAAGCTTTGGAACAATTGAGTCCCGAGATTCCAGCCTATGCTTTGCCTCCATTATATTATGGAAAATCTAATGAACATGGCAACTTTCCGGGTACGATTAGCTTGAGTATTCAGACTCTTTTATCGACCTTAATGGAGATTGGGGAAAGCCTGTATCGGGCAGGATTTAGAAAATTAGTGTTCATGAATTCGCATGGCGGTCAACCCCAAGTCGTTGAAATTGCGGCTCAGGATTTAACGGTAAAGTATCCGGATTTGAGGGTATTTCCACTGTTTACTTGGCGGGTTCCTAATGAAAGTAAAGCGCTCATTTCTGAAAAAGAGCGGCGGTTGGGAATGCACGCGGGGGATGCAGAAACGAGCTTAATGTTAGCAGTTTTGCCCGATTGGGTAAAGATGGAAAAGGCTGTGGCGGAATATCCCCCAGAACGTCCGCAAGGGAGTTTATTAGGAGCAAAAGGGTCATTAACTTTTGCCTGGTTAACCCATCATCTGAGTAAGAGTGGGGTGATAGGAGATGGGACTGTAGCGACGAAAGAAAAAGGCGATCGCATTTGGGACTCTTTAGCTGAGGGTTGGGTCCGAGTGATTCAAGAGGTGTATGAATTTCCCTCTCCATGAGGGCTTCGTTCATAGGGTGGGGAAAAGCGCAGGCAAACTCTTGACCACTTGTCCTCATACCAAATCCGGGTATCAAAACTCCATTTTCGTTCTTTAGCCTGTGCTTGCTGGCTACAGCCTTATTGGTCTGGACTTCGCTCAATCCGCGTTCCTTCCCACTCTTGAGGTTGCAGGTTTTTACAGAGCTTTAAAACCTGGATTCCGTATCACTTGTGCTAAAAATCTCTAAAATCTGAATCGCTTCGCCTCTAGCAATCGCTCCTGTCTCTTTAACAACGCTGGTGGACTTTTTATGGGTATGCAAGAGAGGGATTAACGGGAGTTTTTAAAGGGCTTGACTTGAACAAAAAGTGAGGTTTGATCGCACCTTTAAGGGAGGATTTGATTCGGGTCAGAGGGCAGCGGATGAAATCAAATAAAGACAAAAAAGTTTTTCTATTGTTCCCTTCTTATAATTTTTGCAATAAAGATGGACAGTTGGCCCAGTATAAGTCAAAATCAATGGGCGGACTTTTAGAGGAGAATTATGCGGATTTTGCTGGGTGGACTGTTAGCCAGCTTTGTATTATGGGCACTTCCAGTATGGGGACAAATTTCCGAGTCTCAAGTGGTGGCGTTGGTGGAAGCATTGCGCTTGGTCACATCCAATGCATCGGGGAGGGATGAGGGGGTTGAGAATGCCTGGAATATCAAACCGGCAAATATTAGTAGGTGGTCAATACTCTGTATTGGGGAAGAATTAACCCCAGAACAATTTAATGCCGATCGCATGAAGGCTCAAAATATTTTAGTGTGCGTGATGGAGGATGTCTTGCGGACTGAGTATCCGCGCAGTGGCAACAATGAAAATATTGCCGTGCGTCGTGCTGCGGCGTGGTGGGTTTCCGGTGATGCGAATTTGTACGATCGCGGTGAGTTTGGTGACTATACTCAGCAAGTCCTTGAACTCTATCAAAATCTTCGCGCCCAGCCCAGTGATTTTCTCCCCACTCGCTCTGCTAAAACCCTCAAATAAGCAACGGCTTCTGAACGGATCGCCGTTGGCTCAACAACCTCCTCACACCCTTACAAACGCGATCTGAAACAGAACCCCGGTGGGAAGAGGGGAAATTTTGGTCTCTCAATCCCACAAAAATGCTAGAAACCTAGCCCCTCAACCCCAATTTCCAACACTATGAACTGAGTACCCAACTCGGCAAACAGTTTAGAACGTCCTCAGTCTGGACTTCAACGGGTTGTTTGAGGGGAATGATGATGGCGAATTCTGTACCTTCTTCCGGTTCGGAGAAACAAAGTAGCTGTCCCCCATGCTTTTCAACAACGATTTGGTAACTAATTGACAATCCTAGTCCAGTCCCTTTACCCACAGGTTTGGTGGTAAAGAAGGGGTCAAATAATTGCTTTTGTAAGTGTTCTGGGATTCCGTACCCGTTATCCCAAATCCGAATGATCACGAAGGTGGGAGGGGGAAGGGTTCCCGGTATGGCGGCACACACCTCCGAGGGGTGGGGGGTGATGCAAGCGCAGGATTTCAATGCAGAGTAGCGATCGCCTTGAGATAACTCTCGGATTTGCTCCAGATTTGGCCGTTCCCCGACTCGGTGAGCGATCGCCCGTTTCCAATCTCCCCGGACGAGTTCGGTCCTAATCTCTATTTTCCCCGCTTTGTCTGCTCTTTCTTCCACTGCATCGATCGCGTTGCTGAGGATATTCATAAATACCTGATTGAGGGAAGAAGCATAGCATTCTATCTGGGGAAGCTCATCATAAGCTTTAACAATTTCGATAGGAAATGCTCCCGTGTTGGACTTTAAGCGATGTTGTAAAATCAAAAGGGTACTGTCAATGCCTTCATGAATATCCACCGGTTTCATCTGCGCTTCATCCAGTCGAGAAAAATTTCGCAGACTCTGCACGATTTCGTGAATCCGTTCGGTTCCTAGCAGCATTGAAGAGAGCAAGCTTGGAAAATCGGACCGGATAAAGTCAAGTTCAATGGCTTCGATGCGTTCGAGAATGGGTGCTTCAGGCTCAGGATAATGCTGCTGATACAGCTCAATCAGACTGAGTAAAGCGTTGCTATATTGGTGAGCATATTCCAGATTTCCATGAATAAAGTTAACGGGGTTATTTACCTCATGGGCAATCCCCGCTACCATCTGCCCAAGACCCGACATTTTTTCACTTTGAATCAATTGGGTTTGAGTCTGTTGCAGTTCTTCCAAGGTGCATTGCAGTTGCTGGGCCTGGGTTTGAGCTTCTAGGGCAACAGTCTGACTAGTTTCATACATTTCAGCGTGTTCGATCGCGATCGCCAGTTGATTCGCCACTGCTTCTAACAGTTCCACCTCGCGATCGCTCCAAGGTCGAGTGATCCCACAACTCCCGGCGGCGATCGCTCCGATTTCCCCCGAGCGCGTCTGGATCGGTATAGCCACAATCGAGTTCAATCCTCCCTGCCCACAAAACTCGCGCATTTGAGCATCCCGCGCCTTCTCCACCTGATCGACTCTGACCGTTTCTCGTGCAATCAACTGTTCCCCCAAAGATCCAATTTTGTCGGCACAATAGTATCCCAACAAACTCTCACATTTTCCCGTCCGGGCTTCTTTCACAACTTCCCAGGCGGGGAGTGCGGCATGGGGACGATACCACATAAAAAAGCAGCGATCGATATCCAAAAGATTGCGAATCTCGCTCACTGCCGTCTCTAAAATTGTCTCCAAATCTAGGGAATATCGAATCTGAGTGGCTAACCGAAATAACAATGCCTCCCGGCGACTTTCTTCTAACTTCGATTCGTGGAGGATGGCATTTTCTAGGGCTGAGGCAGCTTGAGCCGCCAGCATGGTTAATAATTTCAGATCCCCCGCTGCATAACTATGCGCTTCCCCGGTACTCACTGAAATGACCCCAATAGCGCGATCTTTCGTCTTCAGGGGAACCGCTATCAGGGATTTTACTGAGATTTCATCCTCAGCTTTTCTGGGGTCACAACTGACGTCGTTGATAATTTCTCCCCTTCCCGACGCCATCACTTGAGCCACAATCCCCGCTGTCCCCTTGAGTTTAGCCGGTTCTTCTAGGGCTGCTCCAAACTGGACTAAGGTTTCGAGTTCGCCGCTATTCAAATTCAATAATCGGATCGATCCCTGACTCGACTTAATCAGCCGCTGGGCTTCATCCAGAACGACTTGAGCCACTTCCTTGATATCCAAACAAGCTGTTAATTTTTGAGAAATATTGTACAGCAGGGTAATTTCTCGATACTTCTCTAACGCCTCATGCGCCAGTTGCTTTTTCTCTTGTTCTTTTTTTGCAAAATAGGTCAGTAACTTCGCCAGTAATTCGGCTCCTTCCCCCCCTCGGACCCACCCTAAGACTTCCCCGAAAAGCTCAATCGGATAGTTTTCGCTGTGGTCCTCAGTTTGAATGCCTAGGGGAATCTGTCCTTGTGAATCCCATATCGTACAGCCTTGACCCTGAATCGCGGTCAACAGGGGGACCAAAATATCTCTAACCTCTGACTTCAGCAGAAGCCGCCTAAGATTAATTTGAAAAAATTGAGTGCTTCCTTTCATCCGAGTTTCCTCTAGCTATCTAATTTTATAAAAGATTGGACTCTTAATTATTCTTTTGATCTCATTCCCGGGGAATTTAGTTCACACTCTGAAGGAAAATCTTTTTTTTACTCTAGCTTTCCCCTACTTTTGAGGAATTCCTCTGTTTTTAGCGGATCCTAGTGCAGTGTTCTACGGATCTGTCGGTTCAGGGTCAATAGATATCTATTGCCTAGACACTCCATTCCTAGCCACACTCCTGCTTAGAGTCCCACCCTACCTCGACTCTATCCATTTCTTTGAGGAAGCCATTGTTAATGCACCCATTCTATTTTATCTTACATTAGGGACCCCTAACTTTTTAGGGCTTGTTTTGATGGAATACCAAGACCCTTAGAAATTACGCAATTCTTCTCAATCGATTAAGCCCTCATTCGATGTAAGCATCTACCCTGAGATAGAGATATTTTAAGGGATTGGTTCCCAGATACAGTCCCTAAATTGCTTCTGGGTATTTTTTATGTTTGGGGTCAACCTGGGTGCATAGGCTATTAAAGTTCTAACTTGAGAGTTGAGTTTTGAACTGAATCATACTTGAAAACCTCCTCTAGGGTTAAAAATTGTATGTCGCGATCGCCCCATTTTGCTCAGACCACCCCATCCGGATTATCCTTATACAATAGCGTAGGTTTTAAAAAAGTGCCAACCTCCGAATCACGGAAATTTTGTATCAAAATCGACCGTATAAATACGCAAAAGCTGCATCTAGGGGATACGGAGAGTTTTAAATGAGAGACTTAAAAGCTTAATCCAAGCGGGTTTTGCCGACTCAAGGCGGTATAGAGTGAGAATAAACCCCTGAACAGAGCAGGGGGCTAGTCTGATATTTTTATATAAATTTAAGATAAAATGGGCTAAAGGTTCACGGTAAACAGAAATGCTAATCCAAAGAACCCCATTATCCCTCATGCGATCGCCGGAATAGCTGGTATATAACAGCAGTCCTGAATCGGTTGTTTTAGGGATCTCAAGTTAAAACGGGGGAGTATGGCACATTCCGGGTTATTCTGGGCGTAATATGATATACTTCACCCGCAGATCAACCCCAAATAACCAACCCCAAATGACACATATAACCGAATTCATAGAACCGAAGATTGGCGGAACGGTGCAAGAGTATCTGTGGAACTATGACAACCAGGCGATCGCCGTTGCCTATGAAACCCGAGGACAGGGGATGCCTTTGTTATTACTGCCCGCTTTCAGTACCGTGTGCAGTCGCCAGGAGATGCAAGGGATGGCGGAACAGTTGTGCGATCGCTTTGAAGTCCTGGCACTTGATTGGCCGGGATTTGGAAATTCGGACCGCCCGGGGGTACAGTATAGACCGGAATTCTACCATCAGTTTCTGGCAGATTTCGTCAATTCTATCTTTGCCCAACCCATCGCCCTTGTTGCCGCAGGACATGGGGCCGGATATGCCATGAAATTGGCGAAAACCCACCCCGAACGGGTTTCCAAGGTGGTGTTAGTGGCTCCCACTTGGCTGGGACCCCTACGCATTATGGGTGTGCCGGAAACTGTGCGAGATTTTGTGAGGGAAACTGTGCGAACTCCAGGAATTGGGGAGTTTCTTTATGATTTGAATACTCATCCGACGTTTTTAGAGTTCATGTATAAACAGCACGTTTTTGTAAATCCGGCCAAGTTGACGACGGAATTTATCGCTCAAAAGCGGGACAGTACCCAACACCCCGGGGGTAGATTTGCCCCGGTTGCCTTTGTCACGGGGACTCTGGACCCGGCAGGCGATCGCACTCAAATCTTGGCCCAATTTCAACCCTTACCCGTTCCGGTGAAGGTAATTGTTGCCAGTTTGGCCCCCTCCGCTTCTCAGTCGGTGATGGAAGAAGTTGCCCAATTGTTTGGGGTGGAATCGGCGCGGGTGGCGGGTTCCCTGGGAATGCATGAAGAATATGCTCATGAGGTGGTGGAGGCGATCGGCGACTTTTTGTAATCTTGGGCTGTTGGCGATCGCCCCGGCATCGCGATCGAGTCGGGACCCGACCCGACTCTCCACCATCCTGCTTGCTTAAATCTTAAAACTTACTAACAATTTGCGGGGACTGCTCCACTTTGTTCTATCATTAATCTTTCACATTCCGGTTAATCGTCCTAAAATCGACCCTCCAGGTGCTAAAACTTCAACGATTCAAACCCAAGATTACCCCGGGATTGATTCGATATCTACTCTCAATCAAGTTAAATATTGTTACAAGAAATGTTTCCCTGTTAAAACTGTGGTATAAAAGATAACGATGAAGTACCGGTCATTTGTACTTCAACAACCCCTTTGTTGTGTAATTGGGTTAATTTCGCCAAGATTGGAGCGTAATATAGATGCGGGGACGCGGTTTGGGGGTTCAAGTCAAGGGGAAGTAACTACCTGATAATCCGAGCAAAGGATACCAAACAACCTGTAAATTTGTGGTTAAAGATACAGCATTTTATTGTTGAAATGAGAAAAAGGTAGGATTTTCCTATCTCATTTTTAATAAAAATTCTCAATAGGCAAGAGGTAGACTATGAAAGGACTCGGGATATTACACAAGGCACAGGGATATCGGAATCCCAAGGATACCTGGTTTAGTTATTTGGGGACAACAACTCAACTTAACCAAACTAGAGAGATATCCCCGCCTTGCAATCCCAAAGAAGCAAGGGGGTACAGCCCTTTATCGATCGCTCAAGCGGGCGATCGCCTGCGGGTGACTCAGATCAATGGAGGGAGTGCCCTGACACCCTATCTGGAACAAATGGGAGTGAGAGAGGGAACCGAATTAATCGTCATCGATCGCAGTGCCACCGGATCAGCGATTGTGAGAATGGGTGACTGCCAGATCGGGTTGGGGGCTGGGATGACCGGGAATATCCTTTGTGTGAATTCGACCCCGGAGGGCGCAGAGGGTCCAAAAACGCCTCACCCCCAGAAGGGGTTAAAAACCAGGTTACGAGAGATTGCAGTTGGGGCAAAAGGACGAATTTTCAGCGATGAATCCACAAATCGCAGCTAGAAGCGCCGTTTGTTGTCAATGGGATTAACGCCGGGAACTGAGTTTCAAATTATCCGCCACGCCCCCCTAGGCGACCCGACGGAAATCAAGGTCAGGGGATTTAGCCTGACCCTGCGGAAAGATGCAGCCGATGCACTCTGTATAGAAAAGGTAGACCGATGAAGCACCCGATTATTGGCCTGTTAGGTAACCCAAACTGTGGGAAACCGAAAAATCACCGTTGCACCGCGATGGGCCGCCCTTAAACTCTTGGAATACGACGATCACGGCGCATCCATCTCCACAGATACCGAACTGGACCGGATCATTGTCACTCACCGGCGCAAAATTCATCAGGTTTTGGAGGAAGACCTGGATATTATTATTGCTGACAGTCGGTATAGTTATATTCACCAAATTACCCAAGGGGTGACCGAACGCCCAGGAGAAGTGAGTGCGAGTATTACGAAAAAACGCGATCGCATCGTCCTGGACCGCTGGTTGGGCATTCCCATCTTTTTAGGGGTGTGTATCTCATGTTTTTGTTTACCCTCAACATCAACAGCGCTTTTATCGACTTCTTCGAGATTCTCACAGGGGCTATCTTTGGAGAGGGATTGGGCCGAGTCTTAGCCAGTTTTGGCACTCCGGGATGGTTGGTTGTCCTGGTTGCAGATGGTGCAGGGGGCCGGATTCAAACCGTTTCTCCCTTTATTCCGGTGATCGGATTCCTGTTTTTGTTCCTCTCGGTTTTGGAAGATTCGGGGTATATGGCCCGGGCCGCCTTTGTTATGGATCGGTTCATGCGGTTTGTGGGACTGGCGGGAAAATCCTTTGTGCCGATGTTGGTGGGATTTGGCTGTAATGTGCCGGGGATTATGTCCAGTCGCACTTTGGAAAATCCGCGCGATCGCCTGCTTACCATCGCGATCCTCCCTCATCCTTGAAGTCGTTCTCTTCTGTTCTTAGTAACAACTTACACTGGTTCTCTTCATTCCTCCTCTAAACCTCAATCATTCCCACCCCTATCAAATCCTACAAAAATCTCGAATTGCTTCCCAAATCTCCGGCATCGCATCGGCCAATCCATGATCGCTATCTAATTCTACCTTTTTCACCCAAGGACGAGACGCAACAAATCGGCGACTTGCTTCAACTGGAATTACCTCATCTTTAACCCCATGTACAATTAAAGTGGGTAGTTGTCGCTGCAACTGAGGTTCAACATAACTTTTGGCATCTATTATAAATTGATAACTTAGAGGAATATCCCGCTTTTCTCCATAATGATAAATCGGCAAATATCCCTGTTCTTGCCACTGTTCCATTCGTTTCGGACCTAAACTGGCGATCCAATGACTCAAAAATTCAAAGGCAGGCGCTAATAAAACCAGGCGATCGACCTGGGGATACTGTTCCGCTAACCAGGTAGAAGTTAGTCCCCCAAAACTTGAGCCAATTAAGGTTATTTTAGATTCTTCCCCTGGGAATTCTCTCGCCACTTGTTCCAGTTGTCGGGTTAGAGTAAGATTAGAAAAATCTCCCTGATTGAGATTGGGAATTTTTAGAGGAATGGCGCTTTCTGCAAAGCGATCGCGCAGATAATTGGCCTTGAACGAGTTGGGACTCGATGCAAATCCATGTAAATAAATGTCAGTTTGAGATAAGGCTTGAGTCATGGTTAACGATATTGTATAATAGCCTGGAGTAAGATACTGCAAGTTTTGGGTAACATCCTGCCATTTATGATGCAGTTTGGTTTCCAAGTAGTTACTGCATTTAGGGTGATTTTTCCCCCAAGGGGTAGGGACGATTTATCAATCGCCCCTACCGAAGAGCATTTAATCAATGCCTAAAATTTCCATCGATTTTTCCAGAACTTCATCGGGGTCAAAGGGCTTAGTCATGTACAAATCAGCCCCGGATTCACCCCCTTTTTGCTTGTCAAACTCTTGGCCTTTCGCGGTTAGCATGATAATATAAACATCTTTGATGCCTAGTTCATTTTTGACCGCATTACACACTTCAAAGCCGCTCATTTTCGGCATCATAACATCCAGAAAAACTAATTCCGGTTTTTGGGCTTTGATGGTATTGAGCGCATCTTCTCCATTGATAGCCGTCAGCAATTCAACCCCCTCATCTTCAAGTTCTTCTAGGGTTTGTTCCATCAGAATGCGGATATGGGGTTCATCATCCACAATTAAGATTTTTTTCGCCATATAACCTCCTCTATTGAGTAAACGGAAGACTGCACCATTCAAACGGGATTTTAAAACCCTTTATCCCGTCTGAATTGCCTGATATTTCGGTTTTTTTTCTTCAGTACAGTTAGCCGAGGGAACCGGAACCGTCATCCTCTAGCAAGAGAAATAAGACATTTTCCAGCCCTTTTTCAAATCGCAAGGTTTTGACGATTTCGTGATGTTCGGTTAACACAGAATTGAGAATAATCATATCAGGTCCGATCGCCATTGCTTTTTCAATGCACTCTTGACCCGTCGCTGCCTCGACAACGCTGTATCCCTTTGCCTCTAGGACATCGACTAAGGTTTTAACCGCCCCGGCATCTTCATCGACAACAATCACGTTCTTTTTAGAGGCCCCCTTGGACAGTAAGGCCCCGATATTCTCAAACAGTTTTTCGGTATCGATGGGTTTGGTTAAGTAGCGATCGATGCCTAAGCGATATCCCCGTTGTTTGTCCTCAATGATGGAGAGGATGATAATAGGGATATCCATTGTTTCTGGGTCATGTTTGAGCACCGCTGCTACATCAAACCCACTGATTTGCGGCATCATCACATCAAGTAAGATCAGGTCGGGTTTCAGGGCCTTAACTTCAGCGATCGCCTCCATGCCATCTTGTGCTTCCCGAACTTGATATCCACAGCTTTCTAACTCTTGGCGCAGCAGGGACCGAATGTTAGTATCATCATCAACCACGAGAATGGTTTTAACGGAATCCGATTCCCGTTTCGGGGTGGTGACAATTCGTTCTTTGAGTTGCTTGACAAAGCTATCTAGGTTGAGTTTTTCAAGTTCTGGCGTGATGCTAGACCCCAGGGACGGTAAGCTAAAGGAGAAGGTACTGCCTTGACCGAATGTACTTTCAACCCATATTTTACCCCCATGATGTTCGATAATTTGTTTACAAATGGGTAATCCCAGTCCGGTTCCCCGGGGTTTATCGGTGAGAGTATCTCCCACTTGTTTAAATTTCTCGAACACTGTATCTTGAAACTCTGGGGGGATGCCGATGCCGGTGTCGATAATACTCACTATCACTTGATCTTCATTTTGGGTCGCCTGGAGGGTAACAGTCCCACTGTCCGTGAATTTGACGGCATTGGAAATGAGATTAATCAGCACTTGCAATAACCGATCGCGATCGCCGCTGACTTGCGGGAGTTCCGGTTCAATCTCTACTTGCACCTGTAATTTCGTACTTTGAAATAGACTAGAAGTGGAGGCGATCGCCCGTTCCATCAGTTCGCTGAGGGAAATTGGTTGCATTTGCCATTCCACTTTCCCCGCTTCCATCTTGGCGATGTCTAGCACATCATTAATCAGGTTCGTCAACCGTTCCCCTTCAGAAATAATAATTTCAATGTTGTCCGTGACTTGCTGCAACGCCCGCTGAGTTTTCTTGTCGGCGTCCACCAGGGCACCGACAATCTTATCTTGGAGTTTTTTATTGACAATTTTAGCAAATCCCACCACTGACGTGAGAGGCGTTCGCAGTTCGTGAGATACCGTGGAGATAAAGTCCGTTTTCATGCGATCCACTTCTTTCTCTGTGGTGATATCCCGGATCAAAGTCACCGTCCCGATACAGCTTGGACCCTGTTCATCCCCCGTCGATTCCGTCACAATGGAGGTAGCGACAGCTTTGCCCACGCGATTGTTCGTTAAAGGGATTTCTGCCCATAGCACTTCCGTGAGATGTTCCCGGGATTGTGCGACTAATGAGGCGAGTTCCTTACTGAGTCCCTCCTGGCAATCCTGACCCTGTAGTTCAGTAGCAGGTAATCCAAACATCTCTAATAAGGAGGGGTTTAACCGAGAAATGCGATCGCGCATATCCGTCACCAGTAAGCCATCAGCGATATTATTAACGATCGCGTTCAAATAAGCCACCGTATCTTGCAACTGATTCACCGTTCGGGCTAAATCAATGGAAATCGCCGCCTGACCCGAGAGGAGTCGTAATACTTCCAGGCGATCGCGTGTAAAGGCACTCCGGGTGAGATTGTTTTCCAAATAAACAATTCCCACCAGTTTTCCTTGATTGACAAACGGTGCACATAACAGCGACTTCACCTGATGGGTACTGACATAGCGATCGTTGGTAAATAATCCTTCCCGAATCGCATCATTTAAAACAACATTAGTTTGAGTCCGCCGGACATAATGAATAATCGACCAAGGCAGATCGGCTTTACTATCTAACGCATCAAATCGTAACTTGACCCCCTGAGTTTTTTTGTCCAAACCCACTTCCGCTGCCAGGGTGAGTTTATCTCCTTCCGCCAACACTAAAAATCCTTTCTGTGCCCCGGCATTTTCAATGAGAATATTCATTAATTTCTCAACCAACTTCTCAATTTGAAGCTCAGAAGAAATCGCTTGAGACGCTTTAATCACCGTGGCTAAATCCAAAGCAGCGGAACTACCAAATGTTGTCGCGGTAGTCATTTGAGCGATCGCGACTCCTTGCCGAGCAAGGGCAGGCTTGCGTAGCTTTAACTGAGGATATTTGGACTCTAATTGCTCTACTTTAATTTTAGCTCCCCATTTGATATAAATGGCATAAGCTTCATTCAGGTAAGTGTCGGCAAATTTATCTTGATGGCGATGGCGATAAAAATTCGAGGCTAATTCATAGGCTAGGGCTTCTTCCGGCAGATAAGCATTTTCTTTCGCCCCAGCAATCGCCCGTTCATAGCCATCGATCGCCGCTAAACTTTGACCTAAGACGCGGGCTTTTTCCGCTTCGACCAACTCATACTTATGCTGGTAATTCATCGGGCCGAGTTCCGCCCATTTCCGGAGTTTTTCTTGATTGCATTCCACTTGGTGCAAATACTTTTGCTGCTCTTCCGCAGCAGCAGAAGGATAGACGGACAACAAAACTAAAGAATAGTAAAAGTTGTGGACCGCCATTGTAAATGCCCCGCTGACAGAACCGGAATATTCCGCCGCCAAAGTAGCATAAGTGAGGGCTATTTGTCGTTGTTTCAACAAGAAGTTGAGAATAGTTTTGGCAAGGTAAACATTAAACAGGGACCATCCATCGTTCGCTTCTTTGAGCTTAGGTAAAATCAGGTCTTCGTTAAAAATATCCCCGACTAACCGATATTTGTCCGGGGCTAACCCTTGTAAATTCGCCACCAGTTGTCGCCAGGTACTGCCATCATAAAGGGCAATTTCATACTTAAGTTTTTGGAGTAATTCAATGTAGGGAGTTTGCTGACGAGCAACGATTTCTAGGGATTCTCCACTTAAAAATAAGTAGCTGCAATATTTACAAGCACAGTAACTCGCATATTCTAAATCGCCCACTTCCAAGCCACTATGTAGCCCTTCTTGCAACGCTTCCACCGCCACTTTAACCGGCTGCTTCCAATGCTGGACGAAGGCAAACACCATATTATAAACTTGGCATTTGAGCGTTTTGGCTTGAAACCGTTCTAACAATTGGACTGAAATTTGTGCTGCATAATAGCCCCGTTCGATGTCTCCAGATCCACAGAGAAGCGTGGCATACCAACTGTAAGTAAATGCAGAAATAGCAGAATGTCCTTTTTCCAGACAGCGTTCTAAAGCAGTCAAAACCAGTTGAAACCATAACTCTAACTGGCTACTATGTAAAGCCGGGGCGACTAAATTCATGAGAATACGCATCACCGCCAGTTCATAAGGGTCGGTCATTTCTGGTAGTTCAGCGATGCCATTAATATCCGGCAATTCGAGGGACTGACTCCGTTCTACCGAAGCAGCAGCGAGGGAAATTTCCATCAAACTGAGGGCCGCTAATCCGGTTTCAATTGCGAGGCTAATGTGATGTTGCGCCGCATACATTTGCATTTGAATTTCATACACCTTGACCCGATCTAGGATTGTCTTCGCCTGGTCCAAAATCAGATCAGCTAAGGTTTGCGCCGCCTGGAAATTTCCATTTAAATATTCCGCTTCTAAGGTAGAGACATAAAGCGCAAGGGTTAACTGATAATGGCTGTTCCAGCAATCTTCTCCGAGGAGTCCAATGCCCACTTTTAAATACCGCAAAGCTGCTTCATAAGCCGTGGAGGCTTTGGCTTTATTTCCGGCGATCGCATTCAACTGGGCGAGTTCATCTTTTTCCTCTTGGGTTTCCATCAGGTCCTCGCCATAGTTGAGCTGATTAACCAAGGCAAAAATAGACTCTTCTCGTTCCTCGGGGGGAATATTTTTAAGGAGTAGTTTCCCGATTTTAACGTGAGTCTCTTTCTTGTGGTCCTCTTGAATTAAAGAATAAGCTGCCTGTTGAACTCGGTCATGTAAAAATCGGTAAGAAATAGATTGAGTTTCTAACAATTCAGAAAAATTAACTCCTGTTGGAAACTCAAATTTTTCCCCGGGTTCATCCCCAAGGAGCAAAGGGATTTTATATCCCGAACTGAGGGGTAAAATTAAGCCCGCTTGTAAGGCAGACCAAAGGGTAGCAGCGGTTGCCATTGGGGAACTTTCACTGACGATCGCCAGAACATCTAAGGTAAACGTATTGCCTACACAAGCAGCTAACTGTAAAATCGTTTGAGTCAATTCTGGGAGTTTTTGAATATTGCGGGCCATTAATTCGACCACATTACGATCGGCAATTCCCACAGCTAAAATGCGGTCAATATCCCACTGCCACAATCCTATACTGAACTCATAACTTAACAGTTTTTCATCCCAGAGAGTTTTGAGCAGTTGGGTTAGGAAAAAGGGATTACCCTGAGTTTTATGGTAGAGTAGTTCTGCTAAGGGGCGCGATCGGTCCGGTTCATCTAAGGTATCCGCAATTAAGGCATTCACATGAACCATCTGTAACGGTTGCAACAGGATTTGATTCACCGTCGCCCCTTTGGATTGTAGAGCATCCCGAGTCTGAATTAGGGGATGAACTGCATTAACTTCGTTATCTCGATAAGCCCCAATCAGTAAAAAATATTGATGGTCTAAGTCATTAATCAGTTGATAAATTAAGTGTAAAGAAGCGGTATCAGCCCATTGTAAATCATCCAGGAAAATGACTAAAGGATGCTCTTTTTTACAAAAGGTCTGCAAAAATTGTTGAAACACTCGATTAAAGCGATTTTGAGATTCAATCGGTCCGAGTTCGGCGATGGGGGGTTGGGTTCCCACAATAGCTTCTACTTTGGGAATCACTTCCACGATCGCCTGTCCATTACTGCCTAACGCTTCGGTGAGTTGTTGTTGCCAAAACGCAATGCGATCGGGACTTTCGGTTAAAAGTCGATCTATCAATTCAGAAAAGGCTTGAATCAGTCCCGCATAAGGAATATTGCGTTTGTATTGGTCATATTTGCCCGAAATAAAATAGCCTCGCGCCCCGACAATGGGTTTATGAACTTCTGCCACTAAGGCGGATTTACCAATGCCAGAATAGCCGGAAACTAGCATCATTTCACTGCTGCCTTGACCCACCCGATGGAACGTTTCCATTAAGGTTGCCACTTCTTTTTCCCGCCCATATAACTTCTGGGGAATCAGCAATTGACTGGCGCGATCGCGTTCTCCAACGGGAAACGGTTCAATGTAGCCTTGGGCTTCTAATTGAGTTAAACAAGTTTCCAAATCAAACAACAAACCCTCACTCGTTTGATAGCGGTCTTCCGCTGTTTTTGCCATTAATTTCATGACAATATCCGCCACAGCTTGAGGAATTTGGGGATTAATTTGATGGGGAGATACGGCAATTTTTGCAATATGACAATAGATTAACTCTAAGGCATCAACCGCCTCAAAAGGTAACCGCCCCGTGAGCATTTCATAGAACGTCACCCCCAAAGAATAAAAATCGGTGCGATAATCCACTGCCCGATTCATGCGTCCCGTTTGTTCCGGAGACATATAGGATAAAGTCCCTTCCAAAACCGTCTCTTGACTCCAAGAAGATTCAGAAGACAGTCGCATCGCGATACTAAAATCCGTAATTTTAATTTCCCCAGTTCGCGGATTAATAATTAAATTTTGAGGCTTAATATCTTTATGAACAATCTGATGCTGATGGAGTTGTCCCAAACTGGTAACGAGCTGAATCCCTAAGTGCAAACACTCAGCTACACTCAGAGGTTTCTCGTCCATGCTCTTTTTCAAAGACTGACCGCCAAAATCTTCTAAAACCAAGGCTAAACTATTTTGATAATCGGTCAAAGCTAAGGGCTTAACAATGCCAGAAATCGCTAGGTTTTTACAAATTTCATACTCATTTCTAAATTTAATCAGGTCATCAATTGTCGGAGAAGGGGAGGCTAAGACTTTAAAAATGGCTGTGATGCCATCCGTGGCATTATAGCCCCGATAAATGATAGTATTAATACCAGTTTCCATCGGTTCAGCCAGTTCATATCCCAGAATATTCATAGTGATTTCTTTGCTTATCAGTCGTGGGTTTAAAGGGTCAGAAACGCCGCCGATTTAACGCGGCGACGGGTTAAGGGTTTGAGTGGGCGTTACTGAGCCTCGTTAGTTTGTCCCTGGCTCAGGGTCCGGATTTTCAGCAAGCAACAGGAAAAAGACATTTTCTAGGCCCTTCTCAAATCGCAAGGTTTTGGCGATATCATGTCGCTCGGAAAATAGAGAATCTACTATAATCATATCAGGTTTGACCGCTCGTGCTTTTTCAATGCATTCCGGACCACTTGAGGCTTCGGTGACAATATATCCTTTTGCTTCTAGGACATCGGCTAAAAGCTTAACGGCGGAAACATCCTCATCGCCCACCAAAACTTTCTTTTTCGACGTTTCCGAGGAAAGGAGAAAGCCTATTTGGTTGAGTAAATCCTCTCGATCAATTGGCTTGGTTAAATAGCGATCGACCCCCAGACGATAGCCCCGCTGTTTATCTTCAATAATAGAGAGAATGGCGATCGGAATATGCATCGTATTGGGATCATTTTTAAGCACCGCTGCCACATCAAATCCACTCATTTGCGGCATCATCACATCCAGCAGAATCAAATCCGGGGGGGTAGCTTTCACCTGGGCGATCGCCTCCATGCCGTCTTTGGCTTCCCGCACATGATACCCGGATGCTTCCAATTCCTGGCGCAGGAGGGACCGTATGTGAGCCTCATCATCCACCACTAAGATAGTTTTCGGGCGATCGCCCCGGGAGTGTTCGGGATGCGGAATGATACTTTGTTTCAACTGCTGAACTAGGGATTGGAAGTTGAGTTGTTCCGGGGTGGGTAACCCTCCCTGGGGACTCAGGGGGAGCGTAAACGAAAATGTTGTTCCGGATTTTCCTTCACTTTCTACCCAGATCTGACCCTGGTGATGTTCGACAATCTGTTTACAAATGGGTAGTCCCAGTCCGGTTCCTTTCGGTTTGTCGGTGAGAGTATCCCCAACTTGCTTAAATTTCTCGAACACCGTCTCTTGATATTCCGGAGGAATGCCAATGCCCGTATCAATAACTGAGATAACCAGTTGCTCGTTCTGGAGTTGCGCCCGGACGGTTACCGATCCGGTTCGAGTAAATTTGACAGCATTGGAAATTAGATTAATTAGCACTTGTAATAACCGATCGCGATCGCCGATGACTTCCGGCAATTCGGGTTCAATCTCTCGGATTTGCACCAATCCACTCGGGTCAAACAGGCTGGATGTGGCGGAAAAAGCCCGGTCAATGAGTTCCGATACCGTCAAGGGCTGCATTTGCCACTCCACTTTTCCCGCTTCCATTTTGGCGATATCTAGCACATCATTGATTAAATGGGTCAACCGTTCCCCTTCGGAAATAATAATATTAATGTTATCTCCCACCTGGCCGATCGCCTTCTGCATTTTGCGATCGGACTCCTGGAAGCTGGGTAAAATCTTGTCTTGGAGCTTTTTCTGGATCAGTTTGGCAAACCCCACCACGGAAGTGAGAGGCGTTCGCAGTTCGTGAGATACCGTGGAAATAAAATCGGTTTTCATGCGATCCACTTCTTTCTCCGTGGTGATATCTCGAATCAAGATCACCGTCCCAATACAATGAACCTGATCGGTTTCTGATAACTCCTGGGGTAAAATTGAAGTCGCCACAGCTTTCCCAACGCGCTCAAAAGCCAGTTCAACTTCGGCGGTGAGGGCATCGTTGGGAGACTTGATACTTTGGGCGATCGCTTGAACCAGGGGTTGAGGAAAGAGTTCTGAACAATGTTTCCCCAGGGTCTCACTTTCGGGACGGTCAAACATTGCCAGCAGGGCGGGATTGACCCGGGTAATCAGCCCCTGGGCATCAATAACCAGCAGTCCATCGGCGATATGGGTGATAATCGCACTTAAATAGGCGACGGTATTCTGTCCTTGTTTCACCACCCGGGCGAGTTCTAGGGAAATAGCCGCCTGTCCCGATAACATTCGTAAGACTTCCAGGCGATCGGGGGTAAAGGCTCCTGCTGCCCGGTTATTTTCTAAATATAGTAACCCGACGCGTTTGCCTTGATGGACAATTGGAACACATAAAACCGATTTGACTTGATGGCGGACAATATAAGGTTCCGTGGTAAAAAGTCCTTCCGCACTCGCATCATTGAGCAACAGGGGTTTGTGAGTGCGATCGACATAGTGAATTAATCCCAAGGGCAAATCTGAGGAGTTTTCGAGGGGAATAGAAGGCAGTAAGGTCACTTGGTCATTCTCCACAGTTCCCTCAGCCACTCGGACAAATTGACCTTGGCGATCGAGGAGTAAATGCCCTTTTTGAGCGCCCGCATTTTCAATCAGAATATGCATTAACTTTTCGAGCAAAGTTTCCAGAACAATTTCTGAAGAAATCATTTGAGAAGCTTTCATCACCGTAGCCATATCCAGTAAGCTGGCATTGCCCACCGTTGTTGCCTGGTCTGCGGTTGTGGTTTGGCTGAAGTCTGCCGATATCTGGTCTCGAATGGAGGCTCTTGCTAACAAGTCGGGATAGGTTTTATCGAGGTGCTGAACCTTGGCTTTTGCCCCCCAGAGACTGTATTGATAGCGAGCATCGGTGAAATAAGTTTGAGCAATTTTCAGCCGTCCTAAGCCCCGATAAAACTTAGCAGCCAGTTCGTTAGCGATCGCTTCAATCTGTAAATAGCCTTGGGCTTGGGCACTGGCGATCGCCTGATCATAGAGTTCCATTGCCTCTAAGGGACGGTCGCTAATTCGGGCAATTTCTGCCTCAACCAACAGATACTTATGCAGAAAATTTTCTTTCCCCGTTTCTGCCCAGAGTTTGAGGTTTTTACGATTTTGATTGAGGATAGTCCAGAAGTTGGCTTTTTCCCCTTCCTTTGCCGTTGGATATAGCGCAGTCAGAATCAAGGAATAATAAAAATAATGTTGGGTCATACTGAAAAAGCCAAAATTGGTCCCAATGGTTTCATCTGCTTGACGGGCAACAATCAACGCGGCTTCATAGTCTTCCTGCAAAAACAAAATTAGGCTTTTGAGCATCCAGAACCAATTCATCCCCACATAAAATTGATTGTCTGCCCATAATCGTAAGATTGCAGTTTCATTGTAATCTGAGCTATTCAGGGTAATCGGGCTATCGGTTAATCCTTGTAAATTTAAAACCGTTTGCTGCAAAGTCTGATAACCCGCAATCATATTGCGATCGTTGGTTTCTTCGATAAATTTGAGGTATTTTGCCGATTTCTCATAAACCTCGGGTAGGCGGTTCCCTATAATAAATTGCGTCCACAATTGATAGGTGACTGCCCAAACCCCCCAAACAATATCCCCAGTTTCCAAACTGACCTTATAGGACTCTCGATATAAAGGCAAATTAGTTTTTAGATGTTGCCAGAAGGGATTAATGGTATGGGCAAAGATATTATTGATTTTTGGGGTCAGGGTATGATTGGGAAATTTTTCCCGCAATTTTAAGGCTAAATCCCCAAATTGATAAGCCGCTTGATAGTCCTGACAACCGGCTAAAATCATGCCATAGACCACAAAACCAAAGGCAGAAGCGTCTACGGCTCCATATTCTAAGGTGAGACTAACCATTTTTAATCCCATCAATTTTAGGCAGTTTGGACTATGGGCAAAATAGGTCGCTGTCCAGGAATGAACAAGCAGGTTCATCGCCACTTTTTTATCAAGGTCAGTCATTTCCGGAAGGTTCAATAAATCAGCGATATTCTGGCCGATGAGCCGAGTCTGCACAGTCTCTTGTTCGGCAACTAGGGCAGTGAGTAACGCCTCTTCCTCAAGGGGAAAATAAAGTCCAAAATCTTTCAATCCTTCGATGCCTAATTCCACGGCTTGAGAATAATTATCCCCTTTAGTCATGCAAGCGGCGATATAAATAGAATAGATTTCTGCCCGTTCAAAGCGAGATTGGGCTTGAGCTAAAGCCCGGTTAAATAGGGTTTCTGCCCGGTCGAAATCCCCGACTAAATATTGACATTCACCGAGTTCCCGGTGCAAGAATAAGGTGAGTTGATAATCGGTTTCCCAAGGATTGTCATCTAACAAGTCCATGCCTAAACTAAAGTGAACGATCGCACTGTGATAGGCGTTGGAGACTTTGGATTTTTTTCCAGCGATCGCATTGAGTCGGGCGAGTTGAAGTTTTTCCTCGGACCCTTGCAGCAATTCAATCCCACTATTCAAATGATTGACAATATCAAAAATTTGCTCCTCTAGTTCAGCTTCTGGAGTATTTTTGAGGAGAATTTGCCCAATTTTTAGATGAACGGCTTTTTTCTGGGCCTCGGGAATCAAAGAATAGGCCGCTTGTTGGACGCGATCGTGCAGAAATTGATAACTGACTGTAATTCCTTCCAGATTGTCAGAAACTGTGGGAATTTTATAGGTATCACTTAAGGGTAAAACCAACCCTTCTTGTAACGCTTCCCATAAGTCCCCCGCCGTTAAAGCAGGCGATCGCTCGCGAACAATCGCCAGAATATCCAAATCAAATCGGTTACCAATACAAGCCGCTAGTTTTAAAGCATTTTGGGCAGGTTCACTAAATTGACGAATCTTCCCTACCATTAACTCAACCACATTCTCGGTCATTCCAATCCGGCCAATCTGCTCCATATCCCATTGCCAAATTCCTTGATTGAAATCAAAAGAAAGCAAGTTATTGTGATGGAGAGATTTGAGTAGTTGTGTTAAGAAAAACGGATTTCCCTGAGTTTTTTTAAAAATCAACTCAGACAAGGGTTTAGCCCGTTCTGGGCTACAACTAAAGCTGTCGGAAATTAAGGCCGTGATATGGCTTATCCCAAGGGGTTCAAGTTCAATTGTTGTTACCTTAGCTCCCATCTTCTCAATTTCCTCAAGGGTGAGCATAAAAGGATGGGTGGGACTGACTTCATTATCGCGATAGGCCCCAATCATTAATAAGTGGTGACTTTCTGCATCAGTCATCAGTAATTGGAGCAGATTTAAGGATGCAGAATCCGCCCACTGTAAATCATCTAAAAAGAGAACTAGGGGGTGTTCGGGTTGCGTAAACACATGAATAAACTGTTTAAACACCCGATTAAATCGATGTTGAGCTTCACTGGGTCCTAATGAAGCGATCGGCGGCTGTTTACCCATAATGGATTCCACTTCGGGAATCACATCAATAATCATTTGACCGTTTTCCCCAACGGCTGCTAACACTTTCTCTTGCCATTTAGCAATTTGTTCGGGGGGTTCGGTGAGGAGTTGCCGAATTAAGGACTGAAAGGCTTGAATCAGAGAAGCATAGGGAATATCCCGTTTAAATTGGTCAAATTTTCCAGCGATAAAATAACCCCGTTGACGAACAATGGGTTTATGAATTTCATAGACAATACTGGTTTTACCAATGCCTGAATACCCAGCAATTAAAATGAGTTCAGGGGTTCCTAACTGAACAGAAGGCGTTAAGCTATCCGGTGGGTTTTCCCCAGAAACGGAGGTGATGCGATTAAAGGCTTCTAGGAGAATTGCCACTTCGCGATCGCGTCCATAGAGTTTTTGAGAAAGGATAAATTGTCCACTTTTATCCCATTGTCCCGGCTTGAAATTTTTTAGGGCATCCTCATCCTTTAAATGGGTTAGACAGTAGTCTAAATCCGCTTTAATTCCATAAGCACTTTGATAGCGGTCCTCCGCCGTTTTTGCCATCAATTTCATGACAATTTCACTCAAAGCCCGAGGAATTTCTGGTATTAATAGTTCCAGAGGAACCGGCTGCTTGGCAATGTGACAATGTATTAATTCTAAGGGGTCTTCGGCAACAAAAGGCAATTGACCCGCCAGCATTTCATACAGGGTAATCCCTAACGAATAAAAGTCCGTGCGATAGTCTAAACATCGGTTCATCCTCCCGGTTTGTTCTGGGGACATATAGGCGAGAGTGCCTTCCAGGAGGGTGGGAGGATGGTTGAGGGTTTGGGTTTCTCGGGAGAGGCGGGTGGCAATACTAAAGTCAGTAATGCTAACCCTGAGCGCTTGATCGTGATTGAGAATAATGATATTGGAGGGTTTAATATCTTTATGAACAATTTGAGCTTGGTGTAGTTCTCCTAGGGTTTCTGTGAGCTGAATGGCAATTTGTAAAAAAGTTTCTAAGGTGAGGGTTTTAGTTAAAAGAACTTGCTTTAGGGACTGACCCCCTTCATCCTCAAAAACCAGCATCAACGTATTATGAACGGGTTCGATCGCACAGGGTTTGATGAGTCGCTTGATCTCTAAATTGTGGGTAATTTCATATTCATGCTTTAACCGGGCTAGTTCTTCTGGGGTGGGGTATTCCGACGCTAAAGCTTTTAAAATAACAGGTTTTTGGTCAGATTTACGAAGGGCGCGATAGATTAGGGTTTTGCTCCCCAGTTGAATTTCTTCGGTGATTTGATAGCCGGGAATGGAGAGAGAAATTTGCGGATGAGTCATGGAGGTTGGATAATTTTAGAAGGATAATTCGGGGGATTGCCCTGCACTTGAACGCAGCGATCGCCCCGGAGATAGGGACATCCAGAACCAACACCATACCGTCTTGTAGATAAGCGCCTCGGAACCGTCTGTTCGGGGTCCCGATTGCCAGGAATTTCGTAGATGCTGCACCCTTCAATTGTTGGCAGCGGATGTTGATTCTTTACTATAGAACACTCAAAAAATTTTAGCAATTTTGGATGTGATGGACGACAGGTTTAGGCTCCGCAACCCCGTTCTTCCTGTCAAAAAAACTTAAATTAGTTTGGCTTTGGGACTGGAAAATTGGCAGTTCAATAATAAATTCTGCCCCTTGCTGCGGTTCAGAAATACACTTTAATGTTCCTCGGTGTTTCTCGACAATAATCTGATAGCTAATGGATAACCCCAGTCCGGTTCCTTTCCCGACTGCCTTCGTGGTGAAAAAGGGGTCAAACAGTCGCCGATGCACCGCTTCGCTCATGCCAATGCCATTGTCAGCAATGGTGATCCGAACCCGAGGAGAACCGGAATTTTCCGAGGGGTCAGCATCGGTCTCCAACTCAGGAAAATCGACCCGTTCCGTACGAATCCGCAGGGTCGGCAAGGTGTCGGATGTACTCGCTTTGCCCGATGCCATTGCTTCTTCTAAAGCATCGATCGCATTGGCAATTAAATTCATAAAGACTTGATTCAATTGACCTGGATAGCACTCCACGAGAGGCAGGTTTCCATCTTCAAAAATCAGTTGAATGGGTAGCCGTCCGGGTTGAGCATTTAAACGGTGCTGTAAAATCATTAAGGTACTCTCAATCCCATCCCGAATATTAGCCCGTTTCATGTCTGATTCATCCACGCGAGAGAAGATTCTCAGACTTTGGACGATCGCCCGAATTCGGTCTGTTCCTAACTTCATACTAGAGAGCAATTTGGGCAAATCATCCATCAAAAACTCGATATCCATTTCTTCGATGGCTGCTTCCAGTTCCGGTACCGGTTCAGGATAGTATTTTTGGTAGAGATGAAGAACCGTTAACAGTTCTAAGGTATAATTATTCACATGAACGAGATTGCCATGAATAAAATTAACCGGATTATTAATTTCATGAGCGATTCCTGCTACCAACTGTCCGAGTCCTGACATCTTTTCACTCTGCACCAGTTGAGCCTCGGTTTGCTGTAATTCCACTAAAGTTTTTTCCAGTTCTTCAGCTTTTTCTCGGGCAACTTGGGCACTGTGCAGACTGTGTTGATAGAGTTCGGCTTGGTCAATGGCGATCGCTAATTGATTGCCCACCGCTTGTAACAGTTGGATTTCATCATCACTCCAAGGCCGAATTTTGCTACTATTAGCACAGGCCACAAACCCCCGTTTCCCCAGGTGAGTCTCAATAGGAACCGCTAAAATAGAGCTAACATCTTGTTTGAGAAAAAACTGCCGCATCACCGAATCCGTTAATTTTGTCACATCATCGACTCGCACAATCTCCATGTGCAACAGTTTCGATGCCAGTCCCCCCACTTCGCTGGTGGCGAAGTCGCCGATTAAACTGGGTAAAGCGGGATGTTTGGCTTCGTTAATCACTTCCCAATAGTCCGAGGTATGCAGGGTTAAGTGAGTGAGAGGACTGGGAGGCTGTCGTAGGGACGGGGCCGAAGGCTCTTCTAGGGGCCTCTCCCCCTGTTCGCTCGATTCCCAGGACCTTATGTCTGATTTCTCAGGTTTATACCAGGCAAACAAACAGCGATCAACCCGTAATAGATCGCGAATTTCTGTTACTGCTGTTTCTAAGATGCTACTCAGTTCCAGAGACTGCCGAATTTGGGTTGCCAAGCGAAATAAGATCGCCTGTCTGCGGCTTTCTTTGAGTTTGTTTTCGTGGGCTAAAGCCGCGATCGCACTTGCCGCTTGAGAGGCTAAGGCACTGAGCAATTTTAAATCTTCAGCGGTATAGCCCAGGGATTCAATATTCCCAATCGCGATCGCCCCGATGACTTTTTCTTTTGTTTTCAGGGGAGCACACATCATCGCCGTAATCCCAGGGAGTTCATGGGGGTCCGCTTCAGGAGCCAAATCCCATACAATATCATTGATAATTTCTCCGCGTCCTGTCTCCACCGACCGATTCACCAGGGTTGCCGTTGCCCCTAAGTCGCTGAAACAGTTTCCGGCGGGACCGAATGCCTCAATCGATTCTAGGCGATCGCTCCCTTCCTCCCACAACATCACCACCCCACTACTCGCTTTAATCCCGCGTTGAGCTTCTTCCAGCACAATCGCAGCCACTTCTTTAATATCTAAACTTCCGATTATTTTTTCAGAAATGTTATAAAGTAAAGTTAACTCTCGATATTTCCCTAGAACTTCTCGGGCTAGGGCTTTTTTTTCCACCTCTTGGGTTGCCAAACAACAAATCATAGAGGCGATCGCACAGACTTTTTCTTCACCACAAACCCATCCGATCAATTCTCCATTAACCACAACGGGATATTTACTGAAATTTGCATCCGCTTCACCTACAATCACCGCCCCTCCTGCATCCAGAAGGGCGATCGGGCTATCCAGTGCGGTGACGCAACCCTCAATTGCTAACCGGATTTCTTTTTTCCCATACAGTTTTTTAAGCGTGAATGTCATTGGTTTGCTCCTCTAGTCTTACTCGCCGCGCCAGCTTAACCCTTAATCTTTTATTAAACTTTCTCTGTGCTCTGTCTAGCTTAACTCAGAACCCTCCATCAAACCGCCCTTATTTAAAAAATCACACGGTTTAGTTGAACACCAGTCCATGAGACGTGGGGATACAAAATTCGCTCCCTCTCCCTGATAGGCTAATTTTCTTGCATTCCCCAAACTATGCAGAGCTAGACCAATGGTGGGTCAACAAGGCGTAACTTCACTCCCGGGAGCGCTACCCTAGAGCCTTTAGGGAGGGATTAAAGAAATGGCATAACAAACCCGGTTATTAACTCATCGTTCAGGCAACAAAGGTACGAAGTTTTTGTGAAGAAACCCTGTCATTTTCCCCCGAGTGAACTGACGCCCGAGGATTAGAGAAATTGCCAGCGCCCCTTCATCTTCGGAACTAGGGGGACTTGGAGGCCCTAAATTTAGGATTCCCTGATCCCCTCATGTATCCTAACCTGAGAGTTTGAACCTTTAAATGTACCCTAGGGTCTAAACCCTCATCATTCCCACATCCTTGAGGAAAAAGTCACAGGTGCTCACCGTGTCAGCAAAGGTATTTACAAAGGAGCCATCCGATTCAGACCTGGTAAAGTGTTGTCAAAACCGGGATTTCCCTGTAGGCGATCGCCTCTTGCACCAGGACTGTTTTGGTCAGCTGTACCGGCGCTATCAACATCAGGTGCGCTCCACCCTCTACCAACTTTGTGGTGCACCGGAGATCGATGACTTGGTACAGGAGGTGTTTTTAAAGGTATGGAAAGGATTACCCAAACTCCGGCAACCCGCCTACTTCTCGACATGGCTGTATCGGATTACCTGGAATGTCGCCACCGATCGCCGTCAAGGTTTTGTCAAAGAACAAGCCCAACATCGAGGATCCATCGCCTTACTCCAAGAGGACAGCAACAGCGATCGGCCTCCCCAGTCCCAAACCCCCGATTTAATGCACTTACATTACCAAGATTTAGTCCAACGAGGACTAGAAGGGTTAAGTTTCGAGCATCGGGCGGTTTTGGTTCTTCATGACCTCGAAGATCTCCCCCAAAAAGAGGTCGCTCAAATTATGAACATCCCGGTAGGAACGGTTAAATCCCGGTTATTTCATGCCCGAGCATCTATGCGAAAATTTCTGGAATCTGAAGGAGTGCAACTATGAACCAACCCCCAGAAAAAACCGATAGTCTCGTAGATTTTTTACGTCAATATCGCCCGGATATTCCCCCACCTTCTGCGCAGTTAGAAGAACGAATTCTAGCCACTCTTATGAGCGATCGGCCAAAGTCAGGGCGTTATTCCCCGCGTATCCTTGGGTTGATTGTTACAGCAATAGCTGCTACTGCATCTCTAGCTTTTTGGGGGCTGAAAACTCGGCTATTTTTTCCAAATTCGGCTACAGAGTCTGCTCAAATTGAAGCTTTCATGGAATATACCTGGAATGGTCTTTTGCAAGATGAGATGCTAGACCCTTCTACAGACTTCATTTTTGTCGAAGAAGAAAGCCCTGCCCCCTTAAACTCCGATTAATTCAAGCAAACCTATTAAGTGCCTTGAAAAATTTTACCCTTCCCCGAATTCCTGATTAAATCTAGCAACTTTTTGATTTTAAACCGGGTCTAAAAGTTCAAGTCTAAAAGCACTTCATATTGCAAATTAAGTGAGGTTTTAATTATGTCTGCTTATCGTTTTTCCTTGTTAGCCGCTTTAATGCTTGCCCTAGGAACTCCCACTGCTGCTTATGCTGCACCGCAAAGCTTTGGCGAACAAATCATCAGTCAACGTCGTTCGGGTGGGGGCGAGGAATGGGCCGGAAAAGAGGGCTGGCTCGAACAGTTAAATCTCACACCGGATCAAGAGCAAGAAATCGAAATCATTCGCGAGCGCTACCAACCTCAGATGCAAGCCACCCGAGACCAAATGCGTGAAAATATGCAGCGCATGGGTGAAATGATGAGTGGCAGTACCAGCGATAACGAACTTCGGAACCAACACAACCGAATTCTCCAGGCGCGGCAAGAAATAGGACAAATGCAGTTTGAGCAAATGTTAGCCATCCGCAACGTTCTCACCCCAGAACAACGGGCGCAATTTGCCCAATTAATGCAAGAGCGTCGCCAAAACTACCAGAACCGCCAAGGCAATCAAAACCGGCGAAACAATAATGGGAATGGCCGAGGAAATCGTTCGGAATCTAACATGGACGGACCCGGACAATAATCCTCCCCAAATCTCATCAAATAGGGGGTTTCTAGGAGCGTAGTACCGTATTCCATACCCAAGACAAAACAAAAAATTAGGAGATGACATTAATCGGGTTCGCAAAAAACCCACTTTCTCTAAATTTTCTGGAAAGGTAAACCAAAGGGATGTGAAACCATTTATCAGTTCTCATTTCCTGACTGCCTGAAGCGTGAAGCTTGTCCCTTCATTCTTCAGGCTTTTTTTTGGACATGGGCCAGTATAATCCCCAATCTCGGGGGCCTCTGCGGGGGCGATCGCTGAACAGGCCGGTGAGCAAGACTTGCGCGAAGGGGATTGATTTCCCTGCCTCACCCCTATACCTTTGGGAAAAAAGGGTCTATAATACTTCATACTAAAGGGAGAGGATGTCGCAATCACGTAAAAGATATATTTTCTGTAGGTTCAAATTTCAAGTACAAATTTGCTAACCCATTTAGGTGGATCCATCATGCCGCCCTCTGGGGGTTAAAAACGGCTCATTCATCGATAGTTCAAATTTAGAGTGTTTTTAAAGAATTAGAAGAGGTACGGAGCTAGAATCATGGTAGATGAACTCGATAAAGAGCTAAGAAAGTGCCGAGCCTTCTTAAGTCTAGCCCTATGCTTGGCGTTAGCAAATTTTGCGGTATCCTTCAAGTTTCCCGAACTGCCGAAAACTAACGATGAGCCATTAGAATCGGTTTTGTGTGAGAACAGAACAGCAGGCATTTTTCACACCCCGAACAGGCTCCTTGACCAATTTTGCTTGTCTGAAGTCTCCTTATAAGGATTTCCGTAAATACAAGGTGCTGCATTCTTGCAAAAAAAGAGTGATCCCCCCAACCCCCCTGATTAAGGGGGGCTTAAGAGAATTTTGTTAGAGGTCCATTAATTTCTCTGGGCTCCCCCTTCTTAAGGGGGACGGGAGGGAGATCTATCCGGGATTGCTGCATGATAGAGCGATTCGCGATCGCCTGATATCATATTCGGATTTCAAAAGTTGGTTTTCTTTCTTAGCCCGCGCAAGCGGGCTTTGTTCATGTAGCCCCAGGCTTGAGCCTGCGGGCTTTAATCGATTTTGAATACCGGATTTCGCCTGAGTTCCTTGACAAGGGGGACTTTGACCCGAGAACTGGCGCTGAATAGCGGGTTTGGGTGGGAAGGCGATCGGCTAGGTACGTTCCGGGGGGTTTTTGGGCTCTTGTCCCCGGGGTTAGGGTGAGTGGCCCTTGAAAGCGCAGAATCCACTACCTTGATGGGAAGGACAAGGTAATGCTTTGTGCTAAGAGTTTTCCCACCCATGAATCCTCCCCATGCGAGAGTTGATACCGAATCCGGTTGTCAAAGGTTTGCAAAAACCCGCAGCGTCCAGCCGGGAGGCATAGGGACGAAGCCTACAGGCGCGGGCTAATACACAAAACCGACTTTTACCAACCGGATTTGGTATGAGTACCTAACATGACTCTACTCGATCGCCTGAAGCTCTGTGCTGTGAGCCTCTCTCCTTTAGCTCACAGAATGCTCCGGGAACAGGTTATAGGTTTTGTGGAGAGTTGACTTGAGCGTTTATCTATCTCAAGAGTGAGATAAGTTATCTATCTCATGTAGCATCCCCATTTTTCAGGTTTAAAATGCCCGGTTAGTTGACGGGATAAAGAACCCCATCAAATGTAACCTTAGAAAGATGAAAAGTATCTGACTATTAGATAGGATTAGAGCATAAGTTACCCCAATCTGGTTAACGAATGTAGAAGTATCCCCTGTAAATCATCTAACCGATGATCAGGCGAAGTAAAAAGATAAATTACCACTCTTTTTACGGGAGTTTTTACAATTTTTATCGCCCTGTTATAGTAGCGGTGTAATATTCCCAATAGCACCGACACCCTATGAGGGGGGGATAAACAATTGCTAAAAAATAGGGGTTGCATCACTCTCGTTCCAGATTTTTCCAAAAGCGGTGGAAAGTTCCACTCTTTTTTCCCTTAATAAAAAAGTTCAAACAAGAAAACAAAGAGGTTTTATGAGCGACTACAAGAAGGTTGACAAAAGACGCACTGCTAATCCCGGCGATCGCATCGCTGATGAAAACCAAACCATTGAAGAGAAAGCTAAACAACTGGCGGTAGATTCTCCTGATATCACCGGAGATCATATTCAGGTTCCCACCTATTTTATCGTGGAAGATGAAGACGGCAATCAGGAAGCACTTCATCATGTCAAAGATGCAGAAGAAATTTCTGATGTCATTCGACAAGCGAGAACCGATGAGGACGGGAATCGGACGTGGTGGTAAACTGACCCGAGCCTCAGAGTGGGATATTTTCAGCATTCCGGCTGAACAGCAACCGGACCTGAACGGTATCTCCCATGAAAGAGTTCATCTAATAGAATAGATGAACATTGCTTAAAGTCACAATCCGCATTTTCCCCCTTCCTTCCCTCCACAAAATACGGTATTCTCCCTTCTTTCCTAGAAGGGAGGGGTGGGAAGGGGGATCCAGAAAGCTCCTCCCTTGAAAACAGATTGTTTTGGGTTAGGTAACGCGATCGCCCTCAAGGCGGAGCAGTTTCTATCCTGATCCCCCTTTCAATGGGAGGAGATGGATAACTCCGCAATCCTTGAGCTTTCTTTTAAGACTAAAAACATCTGAAAATTCGACCTAGGGACCTCTTGCTAAGTCATCACTTCTTCATTGCTACAGTAGTCCGGACATTCCGTTGCTTCTGTACGCAGAACCTTATCAGGTTGGACAGCGCATTTTAGATAAGGATTGTTTTTAAAATATTTACAATTAGTGCAGGGTAATTGACTCACTGCCGGTAAGGTAGAGAGGCGACTCCGGACTGATTTCCAAAAATTAAAGTGCATCACAAATAGCACCACCCAGACGACTGCGGCAAAGGAAAGCGGTACTAATAATAAGTCGCTCGTGGAAAAGCTTTGCTCGGGTCTCATGGGAGATTGATACGCAGGAGTTTCTATTTGTTCGGAAGCCTTGAATTGCTGAGACCCTATGCGAGAGAGGGTGACGTGAGTTGGGGTATTTTGATAAGTAGGACTCTGATTCATCATTTTTAACTCTGTCTGTTTAGGAGGGTTTAGGCAAATATATCTGTCTGGAAACCTTTAAGAAAAATTTTTCTAAAAGCCAATGGATCTCTAGCTATGGACTCTCCGGATTTAATCGGCAAGAGTCTAGCAACTTTCACTGAAATGAGGGACAAGAGTGGCATTCACTCTCACCCCTAAATTCTTCCCATGAGTCCCCTGGCTCGTTATCTTGTAGGGCTTTAATTTCCCTAAATTTCGCCGGTGTGTCACCTCTTTTTTCTCTCGGGTAATCCTTCCAGAAAACTGCGATGCTGATTAGGCGTAAGGGGATTGAGGAGAATCATGGATAGACTTCATCCCGGCGATCGCGCGATCAAGACTGATAAAAAAGAAAGCGCGTTTACGGGGTTAATTAAAATATAACTCAGGAACAAATTTACTGATCTCTTTCTCTGGTTGGGTTTATCTCTTCCTCTCAATATACCCCTAGGCTGAAGTTGAGTTTTTAGCCGATCGCCCGAATTTTTTTGCGATTAAATTGATGAAATAATTTCCCGATAGATTCCTCAAACTCTCCTTACCTGGAGTGTTTTTTAAGGTACAGTGAATAAGCCATTTAATACCTGAACTGGGATAACATTCCAATAGATTTCCCTAGGGGTTTGTAGGAGATGTCGGACAAGTTGAGCCGATCGCCCCAGGCGTAATGTTGTGGGGACTTGACCTGGGTACAAGAGCTCAACTGCCTCACCCACTTGTATTTTTGTAGTGTATCCCTCGGCTCAAGCGCCGGAATCCCTCTGAGGATAGATTTAAAACCCACGTTTCCAGGGGTAAGAGAAGAGGGATATTTTTCTTAGGGGTTAGGGGGCTAAAACGGCATTGAGCAATTTCTCGGCGCCGAAACGCACAGGATCCGTGCAGGGGAGTCCCGTTTCTGCTTCAATTTGCTCAATTGTCTCCCGGGAAGCTGCCTCATCCAAATCCCGAGAATTGAGGGCGACTGCTACCACCCGGGAAGGAGTCAAAGCCCCCGCTGCACTAGCAACCTGTTCATATAAGGCGATCGCCTTGGATAAGGAGGGAATCAGCACATGGGGATGATTTTTAATATGAGTTTGTCCTGCCCGATGCACTAGAACTAAGTGAGTTGGCTGACTGCCACGCAATAGGGGTAAAGTTGCTGTAGAACCGGGATGAAACAAAGACCCCTGTCCCTCAACTAAAATCAAGTCGCAATCCGTTGCACATTGCATCACCGCTTGTTCCACCGCCCCCGCCGCAAAGTCTACCCGTACCGCATCCAAGGCGACCCCGCTACCCGCAATCATCAACCCCGCTTGACCCGTTGCCACAAATCGCGACTGCAATCCCCGCTGTTGGGCGAGGCGATGAATTTCCAAACAAGTAGACATTTTTCCGATCGCCATATCTGTACCCACAGTCAACACCCGGGGACAACTCAAGTGCCGCGCTTGAGCACTGCCGATTTGGAGTCCGGCAGGTTCTTGTCGCACATCCCAAATCCATTGTCCTTCCCGCAACGGAAACGGCAGTTCTGGATGATGATTTAACGAGGTATGCAATCCATTCACAATGGATAATCCCGCAGCAACAGCCCGCCGGAGTTCCTCAAACCACTCTGCAGGGATTGCACCTCCAGGCGGTGCAATCCCGATCGCCAGGACATCCGGGCTCATAGCGAGGGCAGCATCCACCGAGGCAACAATGGGCACATCCCGGGCAATTCCCGTCAGTTCTCGTAGCGACTGTCCCGCAGATTCGCGATCGATGACGGCAACCATATTGCCTTCGCTGTATCTCAACAAGGTCAACCCGGTTTTGCCTATCGAGCCTAGAATGCCTTGATGTTGTAGAATGGCGACGCGATGATTAGCTGTTATACGCACGGTGTTGTACTCCTAAACCCGGTAGATTATTGGGCAGCAACCGTCCGTCTTGGACGATCGCCCCGGTAAACGGATCATCTATTAAATTCAGATGACTATCTAAATCCAGATAATCCGCTAAGGGTGAGAGGTGAGACAGGGCAGTATTTGCCACCACACTATCGGAATAACACCCGAACATCACCTGCAATCCGCAGGCATTGGCGGTATGAATCATCCGCATTGCTTCTGTTAATCCCCCACATTTCATCAGTTTAATATTAATTCCATGAACGCGATCGGCTAAGGGGATAATATCAGCCCGGGTAAAGCAGCTTTCATCCACAAAAATCGGTAACGGAGATTCGCGATAAAGATGTCGTAACTCCTCTTGTGCCGCCACCGGGAGGGGTTGTTCTAAATAGTTGACCCCGCGATCGCTCAACCAGTGACTCATAGTGATTGCATCTTCTAGGGTCCATCCGCCATTGGCATCAACACTAAACCCTGAACCCGGTGGGGCTTCCTCTTGGACCGCCAAGAACATAGCGCGATCGGCAGCAATTCCCG
>CBFGOM010000002.1:0-82354 GCA_965650385.1 uncultured Oscillatoriaceae bacterium | reverse complement strand
GCCAGCGATCGAACCCGGTGGCATTAAAATACTCCCTGACTACGGTTTTATCATCTACTGCGTTCATTGGAATGCCTGTTGCTCTGTTGTGTCCAGCCTCTTAACTTACCACATTCTTTCAAATGAAAAAGTAGCCAGTCCCCGACCTTTTGCCGTTGCCGGTTCAGGGGATCAAGCCGGGGACAAACTGGGCATGATTGCTTCTGCGGTGGCAAGATTGGTTGCCAGGGGGGTTTGCTGGAGGTTGCAAATTCGCAAGAGTGCTTGAATATCCGGTTCGTGGGGTTGAGCAAACAGGGGATCAATGAGGAAAATCACGGCTGTCACCCCTCCGGCGACGACTTGGGCGGCAATTTGAGAATCTCCCCCCATCGGTCCCGATTGCATCAGTTGGACTTCGAGTCCCGTCGCTTGATTAATTCGGGCCCCGGTGGTTCCGGTGGCAATCAGATGATAGTGGGACAGGATCGCCGAATGCTTTTGAGCAAAGGCGACCATTTCATCTTTTTTGCGATCGTGGGCAATTAAGGCAATGATTGAGGACATCAGATTAAATCCGGTTGGCGCTTAGTCCAAGGGTCCAAGTCGCTCCCAGGTTAACAAATTTTCCGATTCATCGAGATGCCAGCGCAATAACGAAGCCGGTTGACCAATGTTTAATTGCGGTAAGCCGATCGCCCAGCGTGGCGATTTCGTTGCTAAGGCGATCGCATCTCCCACTTCACAGAGTCCCCATTTGACTAAATTCTGCACTCCAGTCAGCAGCGGCAAGGTAGTACCGGCGAGGGTGCCATCTTCGAGGCGGGCGGTCCCGTTAATCACTTCGATTTGACGACTATCCCAGGGATATTTCCCGTCGGGGAGTCCCAAGGGAGAAAGCGCATCACTCACGAGAAAGATCCCTTTGTAATAGTGACTGGCGCGCAGCAGCAACTCAATAGTAATGGGGGAAACGTGTTCCCCATCAGCAATTAACCCACATTTCACATCGGGATGGACGATCGCCGCCCCTAATAACCCCGGTTGTCGGTGATGAATCGGTGGCATGGCATTAAACGCATGAGTCACCATGCTTGCACCGCGATTAAAAGCAGCGGTGGCTTGTTCGGCAGTGGCGAGGGAGTGACCCAAACTAATGGTAATCCCCAGGGCGTGCAGATAATCTAGGGTTTCGCCACTCGGGTCTAATTCCGGGGCTAGGGTGATAATTTTGACGAGTGGGGCATAGTCTCCTAAAACCTGTTTGACATTTTCCAGGGTGAGGGGGAGGAGATATTCCCCAGGATGAGCGCCGCGTTTGTCCGGATTGAGGAAGGGACCTTCTAAGTGGACGCCGCCAATTTTAGCCGTGCGTTGATTGTCGGGACCCGAATATTTGGGGTTGTTGATAAAGGCGGACAAGGTAGCGAGCGATCGCTGAATATTTTCTACGGAAGTGGTGACGAGGGTGGGGAGAAAAACATCTACGCCTTCATGCCAGAGAAATTGACAAATTTCCTGGAGTTTATCAAAATCGGCCAATTCTAAATCGGGAAAGGCGAGTCCTAAAGCGCCATTAATTTGGAGATCGACCCCGCCCAAGGAAACCCAGTCCCCTTCTACATCGAGTAAGGCGATGTCCTGTAAATTTTCCACAGAGGGAATGGGAGGCTTCTCGGTTTTCATGGGTTGAATCACTGCGATCGCACCTTGTTGATCAATTCGCAGCCAGTGCAAATCTTCATAACCGGGAAGTTGAGCATTGATAATATCCAAGTTGGTGCAACCCGAGATGGGCAGAAGAGTACGGAGGCGTGATAGTGGAGTCATCGAGGTTGTTGTCAAACAAAAAGGTGAGTGGAAATCTAAAAGAGATTAAGCGTAAGAGATGCATTTAAACTGAATAATTTTAGCGAGCCAGAGGGGCGAACTCCAAGGGGGTCATCATTTTCTACTCTCTTGGGTTTTGAGATAGGCAAGCGCTTAGGAGAGTTTAGGGGCGGGATTGGAGGGGTAATTTTCTAGGGTGGGGATGAGAATTTATCGGATGGCTCGGGTAGTTTTCCGGGATGAATTCGGGTTAATTGAACCTCACCACTTGAGGTTAGATTGGCGAAGGATAGACCTTTGAAGAAGGCGCTGCATCGGAAATCTCTTACTTTACCCTGATTTTTAACTTTAAATTTTAAAATTTAAACCTTAAAATTTAACAGGTTGCCGATAAAATTTAAAATCTCCCATTTAGAATCTCAAAACATCCCATGAGTCAACCCCAAATCGGCATTATTATGGGCAGCGATTCAGATCTGCCGACGATGAAAGAGGCGATCGCCGTCTGTGAGGAATTTCAGGTTCCCGTAGAAGTGGCGATCGTCTCTGCTCATCGTACCCCGGAACGGATGGTGCAGTATGCTTCTCAGGCGCATCAGCGAGGACTAAAAGTGATTATTGCTGGTGCAGGAGGGGCCGCCCATCTCCCGGGAATGGTGGCAGCACTGACCCCCTTACCTGTGATTGGGGTTCCCGTATCCACTCGGCATCTTCAGGGCGTGGACTCTCTTTACTCTATTGTACAAATGCCCGGAGGAATTCCTGTGGCAACCGTGGCGATCGGGAATGCCAAAAACGCCGGATTGTTAGCGGTGCAAATTTTAGCCACCCATCAGCCGCAATTGCTGGATCTCGTGCAACAGTACCGCCAAAGCCTCAAAGATTCGGTGATGGAAAAGCAGGCACGTTTAGATCAACTGGGTTATCAAGAATACTTAACTCAAATGTCCTGATTTCCAAAGGGAACCTGGAATACCGACCCTTGCCAATCGAGAGGTTTGGGCTATCAAAAGCAGCAACTTGGAAAAACACTCGAAGATTTTTCTTCTGGGCAAGCGAAACAAGCGCCCCAAAAAATGTAAACTCTGATACAGAATGAATTTCCCAGAATTGGTGCAATCATTGTGACTCGGAGCATGGAGATCCGTCGGCTTTTTCCGAAAACAGAGGCGGTTGCGTCAGGTTCCGGGGCTTACCCGAGGTTCCCTAGCCTAAGTCATTTTAGAAAATCGCCAGCTCTGAAGTCTGGAACGTGCAAATGGGGGACAACCTACGACTAATCAGCCCTAGGCGACTGCCCCAGCTTTCCACTTCTAAAGCACCCACTTGCTCTTTGCAATTCAATGTGCTTGACCCATTCACCGCAAAGTCCGACAATGACCTTTAAACTAAACTTCAGCCAGAAATCAAAACCCAGATATCGTAGGCGGCGCTCTTCCATTCGGAATGCCCCCCAACGCCTGGAAAACTCGATTTTTCAAAAATTATTCTCCGCTATTGGGAGACTCTCCCCCTCGTGGAAAGCCTGTATTCCTTTAGCCAGCATCATTTTGTTGCTATCGGCCTATTCTGCGGTGGCCCAAGCTCCCCCCGGTGATCTCCCGGAAACCTTAACGGACACCGAACAACTCCGGATCGGTTTGGATACCATGTGGGTGGTGATTGCCTCCATCTTGGTCATCTTTATGAATGCCGGGTTTGCGATGTTGGAAACCGGCTTTTGCCGTCAAAAAAATGCCGTTAACATCCTCTCCAAAAACCTGATTGTATTCGCCTTAGCCACCGTGGCATTCTGGGCGATCGGATTTGGCTTGATGTTCGGGGATGGTAACCCCTTCATCGGCTTTAGTGGGTTTTTCCTCGCCGGACCCGACAACAGTCCCGCAACCGGGGACGCTTACGTTGGGGTCTTCGATTCTCTAAACTGGGCCGGAGTCCCTCTAGCGGCGAAGTTTTTATTCCAAGTTGCTTTTGCCGGTACTGCCGCCACCATTGTTTCCGGTGCCGTCGCTGAACGGATTAAGTTTGTTGACTTCTTAATCTTCAGTCTTTTACTCGTCGGAATTGCCTACCCCATCACCGGACATTGGGTCTGGGGTGGAGGCTGGCTTGCACAGTTAGGCTTTCTGGACTTTGCAGGCTGTACCGCCGTTCACTCCGTGGGCGGCTGGGCTGCCCTGATGGGGGCTGCTTTCGTAGGGCCCCGTCTCGGTAAATATCAAGATGGACGTCCCGTGGCGTTACCGGGACATAACATGAGTATCGCGACCTTGGGATGCTTGATTTTGTGGGTCTGCTGGTTTGGCTTTAACCCAGGTTCGACGATGACGGCTGACCACACCATCGCCCACATTGCTATAGTCACTAACATTGGCGCTGCTATGGGTGCTATTGCGGCAACCCTGGTTGCTTGGCTGTATCTGGGCAAACCTGACCTTTCCATGATTATTAACGGCATCCTCGCTGGACTGGTGGCGGTTACTGCCGGTTGTAATGGGTTCAGTGTATTTGGCGCTGCCATTATCGGGACCATCGGTGGCATATTGGTGGTGTTCGCAGTCACTTTCTTTGACAATATCCAAATTGATGACCCGGTAGGGGCGACCTCAGTTCACCTCGTCAATGGAGTCTGGGGAACTTTAGCCGTGGGTCTGTTTAATGTAGATAGCGGTTTATTCTATACCGGGAAACTGGACCAACTGGGTATCCAATTCCTTGGTGTGGCTGCCGTTGGCGGGATGACCGTTCTTCTAAGCACGATTTTCTGGGTCGTTCTCAAATATTTCTTGGGGATCCGAGTTACGGAAGACGAAGAGTTGAAAGGCTTAGATATTGCTGAACATGGTATGGAAGCTTACAGCGGCTTCCTCAAGGATAATCGCGGCATGGCAGGGGGAGGTCCCTAGCCTAGGGGTGCAGTCTGCACTCTCAACTGTTAATTATTTGCTATATTTGCGGTCTTAGGAGGATTTTTAATACACTGGAAGTATCTCCTGACCGCATTTTTTTGCCCGCAGGTGCGACGAGTAGGGATAAGCTTCCGGGCAAGGTCCGCTTGAAGGTGCAGAGTAGGTCGGGAATTTATTGTTGCGTAGCGATCGACGGCATTGCGTTTAAATTTGCGTTCAAACCCGGTTCTGTCTAAATTCGCGGTCATGTCCTGGTCAAAGATACCCCCTTGGGCGTTGTTATCCCTGGCTACGAATGGGATTTTGATGCTCACGGTCATTTTACTGATCGTCCGCGCTCAAAGTTCGTCCTCGGATCTGCAAAATGTGTCGGCATTACAGGGGAATGGTTCGAGTGTGCAGAATGCCTCGGGTTCCCAAACCCCAGGCATGGAGCCTGAGTTAGGTCCCCGTCATCAGTGGAATTATGAGCAATGGTTGGCTCAGTTACAGCGGGAGGCGGAGGCGATCGCGGCTAATCCCCCGGAACGCCTCGGGGTTCTTGCTGGAGATTCGATCAGTTTATGGTTCCCCCCAGAACTGCTGCCTCCCCAACGCACTTGGCTCAATCAAGGGATTTCTGGAGAAGTCTCTTCAGGGTTGTTAAAACGGTTGTCGTTATTTGACAACAGCAATCCCGAGGTGATTTTTGTGATGATTGGGATTAATGACCTGATTCGCGGCATTTCACCGTCGGAGGTTGTGGAAAATCAACGGGCGATCGTTCGCGATCTCATCTGGGTTCATCCCAATGCCCGGATAGTCGTCCAATCTATTTTGCCCCACAGTGGGGCCGGTTCGACTTGGGAGGGGCGCGATCGCCTCCTGAATATCCCCAACGAGCAGATCCGCGACATCAATCGCGAACTCGCCGCGATCGCCTCCGAGGAAGGGGTTGAGTTCCTGGACCTCTACCCCATCTTCTCCGACTCCCAAGGCAACCTCCGCCTCGATCTCACCACTGACGGTTTACATCTCAACGAGCAAGGTTACTTAGTCTGGCGAACCGCCTTGATGGTGTTTGATCCCAGTTGAGGATGGGGAGGATGGGGAGGATTAAGAATTTGTATTAACGACTTCCTGTCGTTTCCATCTCATCTCCCGTATCTCCCCTATCCTCCCCATCTCCCCCATCTCCCCCATCTCCCGGTAACCTAAGTCTTCTACAATCAAGAGAAAAGAAGCTAGGATTTCACGGCATGGACACGAAAGCTTTCAAACGCGCACTGCAAAAGTCTGATAACTATCATCGTAAGGGATTTGGTCACCAAGAAGAAGTAACTGGGGTGATGAACTCCGTTTATCAAAGTCCCCTGATTCAGCAAATCCGAGACAATAATTACACCTTGACTCGCGGCGAGGTGACGATTCGTCTGGCACAAGCATTTGGATTTTGCTGGGGGGTCGAACGCGCTGTGGCGATCGCCTATGAAACTCGTCAGCATTTTCCCACGGAACGCATTTGGATTACGAATGAAATTATCCACAATCCCAGCGTTAATCAACATATCCAAGAAATGAATGTTGAATTTATTCCCGTTGATGAAGGGAAAAAAGATTTTGAAGTAGTTCAACCGGGGGATGTGGTGATTTTACCCGCCTTTGGTGCTACGGTTCAAGAAATGCAGTTGCTCAATGAAAAAGGCTGCACGATTGTAGATACAACCTGTCCTTGGGTTTCTAAAGTTTGGAATAGTGTAGAAAAACATAAAAAAGGTAATTACACTTCCATTATTCATGGCAAATACAAGCATGAAGAAACCCTGGCAACCAGTTCTTTTGCCGGAACTTATTTAATTGTATTAAATATGGCCGAAGCGGAATATGTTGCTAATTATATTCTCAAGGGTGGGGATAAAGCTGAATTTATGGCAAAATTCAGCAAGGCCGTTTCGCCCGGATTTGACCCGGACCGAGATTTAGCACAAGTAGGCATTGCCAATCAAACCACGATGCTCAAAAGTGAGACGGAAGCAATGGGCAAGTTGTTTGAACGGACGATGATGAAAAAATATGGTCCAGCAGCCTTAAATCAGCACTTTTTGGCCTTTAATACAATCTGCGATGCCACCCAAGAACGTCAGGATGCCATGCTGGATTTAGTGGAGGATCAAGTGGATGCGATCGTGGTGATTGGTGGGTATAATTCCTCGAATACGACGCAGTTACAACAAATTGCAATTGATCGAGGAATTCCGTCTTATCATATTGATAGTGCGAGTCGGATTCTCCCGGGAAATCGCATCGAACATAAACCTTTGCATCAAGAGTTAGAAATCGCCGAAAATTGGCTACCGCCCGGACCCCTAGTGATTGGGGTGACATCCGGTGCTTCAACCCCAGATAAGGTGGTTGAAGAGGCGATCGAGAAGATTTTTGCCAGTAAAGCGGTGGCAGTGGTTTAAGACTTGGCGTCGTTCAGAAGTGGGGTTTAACCAGTGGAACCGTTTATTTGTGGGTTTCACTGGTTATCGGTTAGAACCCTATCTGAAAAGCGAGTTGGGGTCTCTTGTCGAATCTTCTAACTTTTGCGAGAATAAGACTATCAAACATTAAGCTCATAATAGGGCTAATCCCAGATTAGACCCAAATTTTTATATGATGATTCCACGAAAAACGATTGTTGCGGATGCCGCTACCAATATTGCTCAAATTGCAACAGATACGCTGTTGGAAGATAAGAGCAAATTATTGGGTATTTTTCCCCGAACTCCGGATAAAAAAACGAAGGAGGCGATCGCTGCTGCTTCGGAGACTTATGTCAACCTCTATCTCCAACGGTATGCGACGATTGATCTGTTAGGAACTCGCGATCCCGTGCCGTTAGAATCTCTCTATGTAGAGATGCAGGTGAGAGAGATGGATGACCCGGGAATGACAAATCTGAATGCTTCCCCAGGGGAGTCTCCTCTCAAATCGGCGATCGCGGTGATCAATGAACGGGATGGGGTGATGTTCTGGGGTTCCCCCGGTTCGGGAAAGTCTGTCTTACTGAGGAAAATCGGCCTAGAAGCCCTACGGGGAACTCGGTTCGGAGGGGTAGTTCGGCGCGGGTATATTCCGGTGTTTATTCCGGTTAAAACCTTGAGTGGTGGGGAAGGGGAAATTGAAACGGCGATCGCGGATGAGTTTCGGCGCTGTAGTTTTCCCGCTGCGGAACGACTGGTTCGAGAGGCACTGGCTCAAGGTCGATGCTTAATTTTACTGGATGATTTGCATACTATTCCCTCGTTTGTCATGGCTGAGGCGATCGCCCGTCTGGAAGGGTTTATACAAACTTATCCCAAAAATAGATATATAGCTTGTTCCCGACCTGGGGTTGTTAATCATCACTGGCGCAGTTTTCATCCGGTGGCGATCGCCCCGTTAGACGAGGCACAACAGGCGAGTTTGATCCGACAGTGGTATAACACCCCCTCGGCTACAACCCCCAGTGGTGAGTTACTCTGGGCGGATTTAGAACGCCCCGAAAATGCTCACGCCCGCTCCTTGGCTGAATTGCCTCTCTCACTTACTTTGCTTTGCTTGGTGTATGACCGGACTCATGCTCTACCGGAAAATCGGGCAACGCTTTATCTACGAACTTCTCACATTTTACTAGAAGCGGCGGGAAATATTGCCACGACTCCGGAAGTCTCGCCGAGTCTGGAAATGAATCGGGAATTGGCAAAATTGTGGCTGGCTCAATTAGCCTTCCGAAGTGCGATCGCTGAACGTGCGGTTTTTTCTGGGGCTGACTTGAGCAGTCGGATTCCTGTGCATTTGTTGGATTTACATAAAGATGAGTATTTTCCCTTTTCTATCCCGACTAATGTTAATTCTAACGTCACAGAAAATACCAACAAAAATTCGACCACGTTAACCTCAGCGCGTAAAAACTCCTTGCCAATAGTTCCCACGAATCCCAATGAAAAAGCCAATCATCCCTCGAATAAAAATCCAGCAGTATCTTTAACCCCTACGATTGCGGAGAACCGCTATCGGGTTGAGAAAATGCTGGAAAAAATCGCGTTGCGGTCCGGTTTACTCCTACAAATTGGGCCGGATCGCTTTGCCTTTACTCAAGTAACTTGGCAAGAATATTTTACGGCTATTTATATTGATACCTATTATTTAGCCGCTCAAATTTCGGCGAAAAATATGACCTTGCGCCACTGGCAAGAAATCTTTTTATTTGTGTCAGGGATTCGCTATCCTACAGCGGATAAATTACTGATTTTAATGGAATCATCGGCTCAAAAGTACCTGAAAACCAGTAAGTTGCGATCGCTCTTGCGATGGGCTTCTGAATCCACGGAGGACGATAGGGGGACGCTTTCCCTGGCGGCGAAAAGGACGGCAGCGCTGTTTCTGGTGCGGGCCTTAAATGCCACCTTAGAACCGGATTTATCGGCGGAAAATCCCTATCCTACGGATAGCCTTGCTCGCCAATTGAAGCAGCGGGGGGAAGTAGAATCTCCTGAAAATGTGGCGTTGAATCTCTGCGAAATTTTGGGGTTCAATTTATCGGAACTGATTACTCGTGCAGGCCGGTTAGCAGAGGATTTTACCAAAAATTTGGCGTTTATTTGCGATCGCCCTTTAGATGTGGAAAAATCTGCTGGGGAACTGACTCGGGAACTGGCGCGAAAATTGGCCCGCGATCGCGCTCGTCAACTGGTTCTGGACCTCGATTGTTTACTCGATGCTCCCAGCAATTTTGCCCTGGATCGCGCCCGAGATTTGGCCTTTGTTAGTATTCTCACTCGATTGGTAGAAGAGGTTGGAATTTTTAAAGATTGTCAGGAGGCGATCGCTGCTTTACAGTCGCTGCAAACGGAGATTCCTAATACCAATGCCGCCTATCAAGTGCATTATGAGTTTCGCGATCGGATTCGTCACAGTTGGCTCACTGCCCTCAATTTATCCAGCGATCGCCTGAAATTATCCCCCGAGGAGAATCAAGCATTAGGGGATTATTTTTACGCCAATGGGTTGATTGTTCGCTGCTATTATGCCGCCTCGGAAGTCACCCCCGCTACTTGGAAAGTCATCCAAGGACGAATGCTACGCGGAAACTAGAAATCCCCCCTTTATGGACCTAGATGTGATCGCCATTTCCCGAAACGGGACTATGCTCGGTAAACTTTTCTTGGTCATAATAATACAGGGTGCGGACGGGATAGGGAATATTGATATTGGCGCGATCGCAAGCCTCTTTTAAGGCGATCGCCACTTTAGTTTGAGTCCGTCTTACTGAGGGTCGTTCCGGTTCCGTCCAATAGCGCACCATCATATCAATTGAACTCTCTCCAAACCCCACAATATCAACTTCTGGTTCCGGCTTTGATAACACCCCTGGAACTTGGGATACCGCCTTTAAAAGCGTATCAACTGCCTGGGGTAAAGGTGTATTATAATCCACCCCTATTTCTAAATCCGTGCGCCGATGAGAAAACGCGGTTTTAACTTGCACCACATTGGTAAAAACTACTGCATTCGGAATGACAACTCGTTCCCCTTGATAGGTGCGAATTTGCGTCGAACGAATCGCAATTTCCTCCACCGTTCCCTCATATCCTTCCACAACAATTTGATCCCCGAGTTTAAAGGGTTCCTGTAATAATAGCAAAATTCCAGCTAGGAAATTTTTAAAAATATCTTGGAAGGCAAACCCAATGGCAACGGAACTTAACCCTAGTAACCCAATGATATCGCCCAAGGCCAAACCTGGAAAAGCCAGAACACAGGCGACAATAATTCCCACGGACCATGCCGCGACATAAGCCGTTTGAACCATTAACATTCGGAGGGATTTATTCTTTAATATTCGACGTCCTGCCGCCATCGTCACGCGACGCACCACATTGGCAGCATACCAAGTTAGACCTAACACCAGCAAAGCAATCAAAATGGCTGGTATCAGTGCCACTCCTTGAGCAATTAAGTTAATCAGAGTAGCTTGGATTTGTTTAAAAAGGGGATTCATATTAAGGACTGATTTAAAAGTGCAGAAACGTCACGGGTTTTAATGCCGGTGACTCTCAAAGGCGTAGGTTTAACCCCACCCCTTTGAGGGGAATTAGGAAATAATCCCGAGATAGGGGAGTTTCTGGACTCATAAGGTACAGAAACTCCCCTATCTATTGATTCCCTCACGGTTTTATCCCTGTAACCCCGACTCGCGCATCTCCCCAGCGATGGATTTTAATCTGGGAAAAGCCCGATCGCCTTGCGTAGGTTTCTAATTCCTCCCCCGTGGAACACATACTCAAATAGGCCGGACGTTGGTCAATCGGATAAGCATACCCCGCCATAAAGACCTCCCATCCATGACTGGAGGTCAAATCCACATTATCAAAAAAGCAGCGTCCCCCGGACTTTAACACGCGAAATGCTTCTTTTAAATACTGATAGCGGTCCCACTCATAGAGGTGCATAAATACCACAGTGCAATAGACCAAATCAATGGAGTGATCAGCAATTTCCTGTAATCCCACTCCACTTAATTCGATTAATTCAATATTCTCCAATCCTTCCAAACGTTGCGCGGCATATTGGAGCATATTTGCCGAAATATCGGTTCCAATCCATTTTTGACATTTCGGACTTAAAAACTTTCCAACTCGACCCACCCCACAACCAATTTCTAAACAAATATCTTCCGCTTGGAGGCCAACAAACTGCTCAATTCGATTCACCGTATTCAGTCCCGTGCGGTCTAATTCGGCCTCATCCGTATGTCCAGCCACATAGAGTTTCGCCTCATCCATATTCGCGGCGAGGTTGTTCCAAGTTTCCTTATACTGCGATCGCTCCTGAATCATAGGATTTTGATTTCCATTCCTAGTGGGTAAAATTGACAGCAAGCTTTATAATAATAGTTTATGTTTGCATCCGTCATGGCTTTCCCCGCGCTGCCCATAGCCGGTCGAGAGCCAGACTGCCATAGACCCCAAAGGCCCGTTCATTTGCGAAAAATAGCACATTATGTCCTCTATTCCTCGTCGTTACCACATCACCACCTTCGGCTGTCAGATGAACAAAGCTGACTCCGAACGCATGGCAGGTATCCTGGAAAATATGGGGTTCCAGTTTTCCGAAGACCCCAACCAAGCCGATCTCATCCTCTACAATACCTGCTCAATTCGGGATAATGCCGAGCATAAAGTTTATTCCTACCTAGGCAGGCAAGCGAAACGCAAACTACAACAACCCAACCTCACCCTCATTGTCGCTGGTTGCGTGGCACAACAGGAAGGAGAAGCACTCTTGCGACGGGTTCCCGAATTAGATATGGTCATGGGACCCCAACACGCCAACCGCTTAGAGGATTTGCTTGAACAGGTGTTCGCCGGGAACCAAGTGGTAGCGACTGAGGCGGTGCATATCATGGAGGATATCACCAAACCGCGCCGGGAAAGCGAAGTTACTGCGTGGGTGAACGTAATTTACGGCTGTAACGAACGCTGCACCTATTGCATTGTGCCCTCCGTGCGTGGCATCGAACAATCTCGCACCCCAGAAGCGATCCGCGCCGAAATGGAAGAACTCGGACGCCAGGGATACAAAGAAGTTACCTTACTGGGTCAAAATATCGACGCCTACGGCAGAGATTTACCCGGAACAACACCGGAGGGAAGACATTTACATACCCTCACGGATTTGCTCTATTTCGTGCATGATGTCCCCGGCATTGAACGGATTCGCTTTGCCACTTCTCACCCCCGGTATTTCACCGAGAGATTAATTCGAGCTTGTCAGGAATTGCCCAAGGTTTGCGAACATTTTCATATCCCATTTCAATCGGGAGATAATGAAGTTTTAAAGGCAATGGCGCGGGGTTATACTCAGGAAAAATATCGCCGCATTATCGAAATGATTCGCCATTATATGCCCGATGCTTCCATCAGTGCAGATGCGATTGTGGGGTTCCCAGGAGAAACCGAGGAACAGTTTGAAAATACCTTAAAACTGTTAGAAGAGATTAGCTTTGATATGCTCAATACGGCTGCTTATTCCCCCCGTCCCGGAACCCCAGCGGCAGTGTGGGAAAATCAGTTGAGTGAAGAAGTGAAAAGCGATCGGCTGCAACGGTTGAATCACTTAGTATCTATAAAAGCCGCCGAGCGATCGCAGCGATATCTAGGGCGAATTGAAGAAGTCCTAGTCGAGGAGCAAAACACCAAAGACCCCACGCAAGTCATGGGAAGAACAAGAGGCAACCGCCTCACCTTCTTCACCGGGGATATCAATCAGTTAAAGGGACAGTTAGTCCAAGTTAAGATTACCGAATCCCGCGCCTTCAGTTTATCCGGCGAAGCGATTTCCGTCCCTCAACCCGCTTTGGTTTAAGGGCGAGTAACACCGAAGTGAGTTATCGAAAACCCCCGTTGTTTAAACAACTGGGGTTTTAGTTTTAAATCAGGGTGCGATCGCATCTTGCTCGCTGGCTTTGTTACAAATCATGTAGGATTGCTAGATTAGGAACTCATAAGCTGGCTGATCTGTTATAATCTCAATTGTTGTGGCTTGTCTCAGCCTAAAATACACATCGGAGTCTAGTTTCATGGCAAACTTATCCACTGGAGAGTTGCTGTATCTTCTGTATGCTTTTGCTTATACCGAAGAAGAACAGAAGTCTGTCACCCAGGGTACGGTGAAAAGATATCTCCCTAAGTCTTATCGTACTGAAGCCGGGACTATCTGCGAGTCGTTACTTAAACAAAAATTTTTAGACTCACCCAAATTGCGGCGCGTGACCGTTTCCCTGTCAGGAAAAGAGGCATTAGTTACAAATCTGCAAGCTACAGACTATGAATTCACGACAGTCAAAGGAAGCCGAGTTGTGAATGCTCTCATGGCTTGTCTGAAACTTACGGCTTCTTTCGGTAAAATGGGAGAAATCAGTCAGGAGAAAGATTTAGGCTTTGAAGAATTTCTGGAAAAATTCAAGAAATTTTATTTTGAAGAACGGAAACGTCAGTCTCTGGCCGGAACTTATGTAATGCGGGAAAAAGAGATTCTCCAGAAGTTTTCTCAGGAGCATAACATTTCAGCAGACTTGCTTCAGCGTTATTACAAGCGTTTACAGGAAGAGGGTTTAATTTCAGTCGTGCAAGGACGAGAAGATAAAAATCTTCAGTGGGTTGAGTAGTTTTTGATTATCAATCATGCCAGAAAATGCCGGACAAAAACAAGCGATTACCGATTTTCTGCTTCGAGTAAAAAAGGGTTTAAAGCTCGTTGAAGAAATTTGGATTGACCGTGAAGTAAAACCGAGAGGTTCAGAAGGGCCTGAAGGTAACCAAGCTGAGAGTCTATCGGGTAATCCCATTAGCACGATTACTGAGCTCATTGAAGATGACTTAAAATTTTGTTTTCAGCAGCAAAAATTTATCTTTAGAATGATTGCAGCAGACTCCGGAAGTGGAAAAACTGCTATTTTGGATTATCTTCATCAAAGACTGGAGGCAAACCGCTCCGATACAGGTAGAATAATTATTCCAATTTCTGCTAATTTAAACAGCTTACTCACCAATCCTAGCTCAGAGGGATTTAGTCGCGAATTTTATTTGCATTTGATTAGTGAAGTTTTTAAGATTGCATTAATTGAGACTCCGGAGCCTAGTTTTAAGCAATCAGCGGCCCGTTGCTTGGAAGAATTATTTCCGGACGAGTCAAGCAGTGTTAATCTCATCATAACTTCCAAAAAAAGTAGCCAAGTCAAAACAAAACTCAATAAATTATTAATTGACTCAGGTTGTGACCTCATTGAAACGTTCCTAGAAATAGTCCAAAACTTCAAAAATCGAGGATTTGGCTTATTTTTCTTGATTGATGAGCTAGATTCACTTTATCAGAGTGAGAGGTCCAAAGATGCCGTTAATACCTTTCGCCATTTAATTAACGAAATTGAAGACTCCTATGAAGGGAATTTGCCATTAGGCTTGTATATTTCGGGTTTGTCCGATGATGTCCAAAAATTCATCCAGGAGAATGAGGCTTTAAAAAGTCGAGTTTATCCTGGAGAAATCCGATTAGTTAGATTTAGAAACCAAGAGTGTGAGGAAATTCGCTCTAAAATCGACAACCGGCTTTATAGTGCCTATCAAGGCTATAAAGATTTTCCAGACTTTCAAAAAGAGGTTCAGGGTATTGACTTAAAAGGAGTAACAGATTTTAATAGTTTGAGGGAATTTTGCCAGCGATATGGAAGTCGAGTTTTAGAAATTCATCAACGATATTTCAAACATCACGATAAATCCTTTAATCAATTTGAGTTTCAGTCACGAGCTAAACTAGAAGAACTCTGTATTCAACAATGGAGTCAAAAATTAGGGAACGCACCGAGTCCCATTAGTGGTCCATTCAATCACCAGGGTCATCAACAATGGAAACGGTTTTCTGGTAAACAAGGCTATGAGCTAATCGTAGCGCAAACTACAACGAATTTAGGGAGTCACAATTTTGATTGTTATGCTGAATTAAGGCATAATGGCGAGGTGATTGCCAAAGCGTTTGGTGAAGCCAAAAACTATGAGCTTTTAACGAGTCATTTTACAACATTTAGGGACTGGTTAGCTGATGTTCGGTTTGATGGAAAAAAATCTATTCCTGATTTAGCTTACTTATTCGCTCCGGGTTGTCCCAATCTTCTTGAACTGAAAATTAAAAATACTGAGATTGAGTTTCACCTCTTACCGAAAGAAACGGAAAGGCAAGTAGAAAGTTCAGCGGATATATCTGAAGTTTTAAAATCCCGAGAAGCCAGAAATTCTAACAATTTAACTCAAATTGAATCCGTTGAGTCGATGCCTTCCCATCCCCAGGTTTTTACAACAGATCCAGAAGTTCCAAAAGAAATCAACTCGCTAGACGTGACCCCGGCGGAGGTAGAATCTCTCCCAGAAATTCCAGAAACCTTTACCAAAAAGTGTGGCGTTAATATTAATACAGCCAGCGTTGGTGACCTGATAAAAGCATTTAGGGGGAGCGGGATGCGTAACAATACAATTCAACGGATTACCGAACGACGGGATGAAATTACCTATAAAAACTTAGATGATTTATTGCAGGGCTTGGGTTCAACCAACAAGGTGAAAAATAAACTTCAGCAGAAGCTAGATAATGGAGAAATTTACTTTGGGGCGGCGGATATCGGAGATTGAAGTTTAAACTTCAAGCTTTTGGATGCAACCGCACGATCCATAAAAAATAGGAACAGAAAATTGAGAAATTCGGGACTTTCCGGCTTTCGAGTCCTATCCAAATGAACTGCTTCCACTGGGTAAACAGGAACTATTTGGCTTCATTTTCTACCTTATTGACGACTGTTATCAAGATGAGATCGAAGATCAGGCGACGGAATTAGCCACCAGCTTTAAGAAACACTTGCGCCAAGTCATAAAAGATGATGCTAACAACGGGGGTCAAGCCTTTGCGGGGATGTAATTTGACCTGCATGAGGCGACTTTTCAAGAAGCAGGTCAAGGGAATCAAGCGATTCCTGATGCTCATGTTTTAGCGTTTGCGACTCTCGAAAAGCCTGCTGTTATTACCGTAAATCGGAAGGATTTCTTTCGATTACACCGTCTACCGCTAGATCATGCCAGTATGATTACCTGCAGGAATCCCGAATCATGTAAATCTTCTAACTCGCTGACCCGAGGGGTTGTCAAAAACTGACGGGATTGGTTATAGTTTAAAAAGGTCAGTTTCAACCCTGACCACTCACTTTTATCTGTACGATTACCCTTAAGAACATGAAGAATCTTCTGAGCTATACAACCGCAACTCAAAGCAAACAGGTCATGAGCCAGAGGATTCAGTATGGAAAAAACGAGCAGTACCAGAAATTCCGTTGTTTTATCGGGTGAAAATTTAGCCTACACCGTTGAGCAAACCCGCACCCTGTTTTCCGGGGTGAATGTGACGGTGGAACAAGCCGATCGCATTGCCTTAGTCGGCGCGAACGGAAGCGGTAAGTCTACCCTCATGCAGCTATTAGTCGGACAGGTTCAACCCCCTCGGGGTTCTGTTGTGCGTCGGGGTTCTATTTATTACTTACCCCAAGTCGGCACTCTTCGCCAAATCGAGCCACAACAGACCATTTTTCAGTTCCTCAGCGCCCTCTATGAGGAATGGTGGCGCATTGATGAGCTTTTAGAGACTCAATTCAATACCCAGTTTGACTTATCTTTGCCCCTGCACCGCTTGAGTGGTGGAGAATTAACGAAGCTCTTTCTCGCAGTAGGTTTAGCCCAAGCGCCGGACGTTTTGCTGTTGGATGAACCCACCAATCACCTGGATTTACTCACTTTAGAAAGTCTACGCGCCAGCCTGGAGCAATTTCCGGGGGCTTTTGTCATTGTTTCTCACAAGCCCTTTTTTCTCGATCAGGTGGTGTCAACAACTTGGGAATTAACGCCCCAAGGGGTGAATGTTTATGGGGGAAATTATTCCTTTTATCGAGAACAGAAACGGATTGCTCTAGCGGCTGCAAGGCGATCGCATGAAGTGGCGAAAAAAGCCTTAAAACGTGCTCAAATCACTGCTTTAGCAGAACAAAAACGAGCCGCACAATCTCAGAAACGGGGTGAACAAAAAGCTGAGAGTGGCAGTATGGGGAAGATGGCAAAACACTATTTTGCTAATCGCGCTTCCGCCACAGCAGGAAAGGCATCGGAAAAAAATGAGGCTACCCTTGCTCAAGCTGCTCAAAAGGTGGCTCAGACGAAAATTAAAACGGTCAAAGCGACGAATATTCAACTGGAAGAAAAAAGCCTGAAACGGAAAACTCTGGTTGAGATTGACAATGCCGAGCTCAAAGTAGACGATCGCCTGTTAATCGAGAATTTTCGGTTGCATCTGTGTTCGGGCGATCGGGTGGTCATCGCCGGTCCTAATGGTTCTGGAAAATCAACCCTGATTAAAGCCCTGTTTAACCCGGACGGGGTGGGCATTTTAGAAGCCGAGCAAATGCGACTCGCCCCAGCTATGACGGTCGTTTATCTCGACCAAAGCTATGGATTTGTGAACCGTCAGCAAACGATATTAGAAAATATGCAGTCCGCTAATCCCCAGTTATCCTATCAACTGTTACGGCAACAGTTAGGGCATTTTCTGTTCTTTAACGATGATGTGTATAAGTCGGCGGCTGTGTTAAGCGGGGGAGAGTTAGCCCGATTAGCGATCGCCATGATCAGTATTTCCGAAATTGATTTACTGATTCTCGATGAACCCACCAACAACCTAGACATTGAAACCGTAGAGGAAATGATTCAAGCGATTAATGACTATCAAGGCGCAATCTGGGTGATTTCCCATGATCTAGACTTTTTGAGACAAATCCAAATTAATCAAGCCTTTAAGATTAAGGATAAATCCTTACAACCCACTACATTTTTACCCCAAGATACCGAGGCTTATTATCATGAATTACTCTATGTCTAAGATTCTGCTTCAATAATTAATACTGGATTTTTCCCTAAGTGATATGCAGATTTGAGATAACCGGGGTCTAGTTTCATCGGGGGCAACTCATGGTCTTTTAAAACGGTTTGAATACGATCGCAGGCTTCAGGAAGGTGGTAAAAGGGGATGCCGGGAAAGGCGTGATGAATGGCATGATAAGGCAATCCTCCCATTAACCATCCGATGACAGGATGGGTAGCAATGTTTCGTCCGGCATAGAGTTGAGTGAGGTGAGGATTGCTCGATTTTCTCCACAAGCCATAATGTTCTATATGGTCTCGGGTTTGCATGACGAGTCCGATCGCCCGTTCTAAAATCAGCCACAACAAAAGATAATGCAGCACTTTTCCCTGTAGATAAGCGACGGTGAATAACAGGGTGTGAATGCTTAGGCTGCCGAGGATATCCCAGATTATTTGTTGTCGCAGTCGGGGAATTTGTTGTTGGAATTGGAATCCTTTGTGTAGGGTTTTGAGGATGAGTCCGATGCCGCCAAAGAGAGTAATATCGATCGCCCATTGGTGGCGAATATAAAATTGCACCACGGGATGAGCTTGTTGATACTCTTGTTCGGTCCATTGCACTCGTTCCGGGTCCCGTAGGTTGATGCCATTCCAGGCATGATGCCAGGGATGCAGGGTGGCATAAACCCCGTAAGGCCAGAATAGGGGCCAACTGATGAAGTAGGGAAGCAGGCGATCGCACTTTTTCCATCCCGTGAGGGTTTGATGGGTCATATCATGGGTGCAAATTAGCCAAAATCCCCACAGAAAGCCCCCAAGGGTGGCAGTGGTGGCGAAGAGGATGGGGTTGGAGGTAGTCCAGGCTGTCAGGAGGGTGCTGAGAGTGAGGCATCCGAGGAGGGTGAACCTCAGCAGTCCCTGGACTGGATCGATGGACTGTAAGTCGGCAGTGACTTGGAGGAGGGATTGGGTTAGGGAATGGGATTGCGGGAGGCGATCGCTCATTTTGGCAGGGGAGTGTTTTTTATTGATGATAAATTAATTGAGTTGGGGGATCCGGAAACGACTTCAATCGTTACTACGAACTAAAAGCAAAGCTCATCTTTACAAATCTCTCTTGTCTTGAGCCTGGGTAGGCAGGCTTTCTTCATGTAGCCGCACCCTTGAGGGTGTAGGGCTTTATTGATAAAAAGGGGCCTTGCCAACTCAAACCGTGAGGATGATTCCAGATCCGCTCTAGGTGGGTTAAACTGACAAACATAATTGGCAAAAACAACTCAGGCAAGGGTTATCTGTGTCGGAACCGATGGAAGAGTGGGAATTTCTGATCCAGAAAGAAGGCGATCGCTCGTGGCTTTCCGTAGAATCTCCAGAAGTGGAAATTTTGGAAGGGCGCTATCGCATGGTTGCGCGGTGTAGCCGGAATAATGTGCCGGTAGAAATTCGGGCAATTTATCAATCGTCGGAAGAGTTTCCGCCGAAGCGTCGGATGCAGAAGCGGGGGACTCGCACCAATGCAGAGGGTTTGATGGTAGTGATCCCGTTTACTCGTCTCAAGCCGGGATTTTGGGATTTTACCTGCTTTCTGGACCAAACGACTCAAGGTTCGATTCGCGTTGAGGTTTTATCCATCGAGGAGGAAGGGGGTAGCGATTTCTCCGGGGGTTTGACTTCGGCAGGTTTCGAGGAGGGAACTGAATCGGATCGGGAGGAAGAATTTTCGGAGTTGGAAGGGGTCGATCGCCTCCAAGCGGCGGCAGAAGCGGTGGCTGAAGATGAGGCAGCCGGTGTGGTCCCGGAAGAAAACCCGGTGATTGCGGACCCCTCCCCCCCGGGCAAATTGTACGCGTTTCCTGATCGCATCTCCCCAGTGGCGGAAGGGTCCAGGACCAGTCCTCCTCCGGTCCCCCCGTCGCCACCCCAGGCACAACCTCAAAAACTGCCGCCCTTGCAACTGGTGTTGCAGCAGGAAACCTATATGGTGAAATGGGGTAAAGTCTTAACCCTAGAGGGTCGCATTGAAGCGGTGGATGGGAAAGCAGGCGATCGCATTTCCGGTTTAGAATTGGGGGTGATGCTGCAAAATCCCCAGACGGGCGCAAAAATTGTTGAAGTTGAACTTCCGCTGTCTGAGGGAACACTACCGATGCAATTTACCTGTCCCGTGGAGATTCCCGAACAAACCAAGAGTCATCTGCTGTTAGGAGAGGTGAGTTTGTCCGATGGCAGTGGGACTCGCTTAAGGGCGCGATCGTTTACGATTACGGCGGATTTAGATGACTTACTGGGGGCGATTTCTCCAGATTTGAGCGAGGAAAAGCTGCTAGAGCATTCCCGTGAGTCGATTCATCAGCAGAATCTTGAAGACATCGATGCCTCGTTTGATGAAATTCTGGAAACGATTCAGAAGAGTCAACCGATTTCCTTTGAACCCTCGGGAAATCAGGTGTTACCGCCACAGATTGTTAAACCCCAGGCAAAATCACCCCAAGCCGGGAAACCCTTGGATTTGCCAACCTTTAAGCGTCCCCAAGTGTCGCCGCCAGTAGAGGAAGTGAAACCGCCGGAACCGGCGATCGCCACCCCAGCAGAACCCGAAACCCCAAGTACGAGTGTGCCAGTTCCCCAGGAATTGCCCACTACACCGGAGGAAACTAAGACAGTTGTCCCCTCCCCGGAGGTGAAATCTGCACCGGATCCGGTTGCTAAAAAGGGTTCCCCCGTCGATCAAGCGTTTAAATCCTTGCATCTACAGGATCGGTTCTTTTCTCGGTTGAATGCCTTGGCGGGCGATCGCGAGTTGTCTGATTGGCTGAAAATTAGTTTTACTCCGGTTTCTGATGAGTCGGAAGACAATCCATTTGAGATGGATGAGGAACTCTCCGATGAGAATTATCCAGAACGCTCTCGGAGAAAACCTCCAGAACCCGAAGAAATCGACTGGGAAGCCCGGGAAATTGTCGTGGATGATGAGCTACTCGCTGAAGCCTCGGTTGCCGCTGTAAATGCTAAATCTGAAGGGGCGGCGCTGTTGCTGTTACCCGAAGATCAGCCGGTTCCGAATCCGCGCCTGAGTTTACCCAAGGGAGAATTAAGCGCAGGGCGATCGGTCAAAGTAACGGTCCAACTCCCTCAGATGCTACCCCGAATTTATGTCAAATTATGGGTCCTCGATCGCCAAAGTCGGACTGTTCTCGATGGACCCCATTGGTTAACTCAGTTTTGGCCGACGGGATTTGGGGATGTGGAAGGCAGTCGGGAATTGATGGTTCCTTATGGCAGTTTGCAGGTGCAATTTGAGGCGATCGCTGTGGAAATGCAAACCCAGCGCGAGAGTCATAAAGTATCCCTTGAACGTCAAATTTCACCCCCCAGTCCACCGAGTTTGCCCCTGTAGGACAACCAGGCATGGGGGATGGGTTTTTCTGCAATAAAAATACCGCCTGCTGTAAAGTGGGCGGCATTTTTATTGGGGATGGTTAGATTTTAGAGGTTAACCTAGGGTCTTTCTCCACCATCTAGCATCGACTCTTAGTACAGATAGGACCGAAATCTACATCGAGGAACCTAAACCCACGTAAGATCCATAGAAGAACAGACCCACAACTGTGAGGACACCCATCCCGGCGATCGTACCGATAATCCACAAAGGAATTCTTGTTTCTCCAGACATTAAACTTGCCTCCCCGTTAAAAAATTACTAATTGGGTTAAATCAACTCAAACTAGACAAACTTTACCAGTTAGTTGAAGAAATAACTGGAAAACAGAATCCCCAGAACGAAGACCAGAAGTAAACCCAAGTACAGGGAAGTCCGGTTAAGTTCAACAGGTTGTTTGTTGGGATTAGAACTGCGAGTTGGCATTGACTTCTCCTAAACTTATCGTTGAATGAACTGCATCGCCGCGATCGCACCCAAAAAGAATACCGTAGGAACAGCTAGGGTATGAACAGCCAGCCAGCGAACGGTAAAAATGGGATAAGAAATTGGCTCGTTTGAACGATTTGTCGCCACGATGGACTACCTCCTGAAATTTATTTACTTAACTATGAAGTCGTTAATCTGGTCTTTCGCATTAAAGCGATCCTGAACGATCGGCAGTTCCAAGCGTTCTTGGCTGAAATATTCGTTCGGACGAGGGGTGCCAAACGCATCGTAGGCTAACCCAGTGCTCACAAACAACCAACCGGCGATAAATAAAGCCGGAATGGTGATGCTGTGAATCACCCAATAGCGAATGCTGGTAACAATATCAGAAAACGGACGTTCTCCTGTCGATCCTGTAGACATTCAGATTCCTCCTGTAACAACGCGCAAAATCTTAATCTATGATACAAAACTTCAGAAACCATCACAAGCAAGTTCAGGGAATAAAATCCTAAAACTCTGGCGATCGGGCGATCGCCCTCCGGTTTCTTCACGGCATCAAGTTAGGCCGCTTCAGAGGCCCCTTCATATTTCAACAAAATCCCTTGCTGACCGATCGCAAAACCCATCTCTTCATTCAGGAACAGGACCTTGTAAAAATTAGAAGGCACATCTTCGACCTCACGGTCTTTTTCCCAAGTGAGTCCGCCATCGGTACTCCGGAGTAAGTTACCACTTCCACCCCCAATCCACAGTTCATTAGGGGTCCGGTACGCTAAATCCAGCAGCCCCCAGCTTGTCGAAAACTCAGGATAGATCGCTTCCTCCCAGTTTTCTGGATCCTCTGGAGTGCTAAATTGTAACTGTCCTCCACGAGCCAACATCCACAGATGACCATCCGCAGAAAATCCCATATTTTGGATGCGTCGGGAACTGTTGCGATTATGAGGGACCCAGGCACTTTGACCCGGTTCCCACATGGAGAAAAAGTTGCCTTTGGCAGAGACAGCGATATATTTTCCATCCGCCGAGCGATCGAGATTTCTAATCACCCCAACCGCTTCTTCTACCATTGCTTTCCAGGTTTTCCCACCATCTTGGGTGCGATAGATCGCCCCAACATTGGTAGTCATCTCCGCTGAATTGGACCCAAGAGCAACAATTGATAACGGAGTACCCGGGAGCTTTTCGCTGAGGGCAATTTGTTCCCAAGATTTTCCTGTATCTGTAGTATGCAGCAAAATTGAAGGTTCACCGACGATCCATCCCTCTGACCCGGCAAAACTGACCGAATTCAGGCGAGAGCGTTCGTCATCCAAGCCTAATTGCTTGAGCTCCCAGGTTTTGCCACCATCGGCAGTTTCTAGCAGAGTCGCTTCACTCCCGACTAACCATCCATGCTGGAGGTCCTCGGTAAAGCTAATGTCATTGAGGTTAGCTTCGGTGGGTAAAGGGACGACATTCCAAGGGTTGTAACTGACAGAAGGGACCTTACTGCAACTGACACAGAGTAGGACAACTGCCAGCAATGTAACAATTCGTTTCAAACTTTTTAAGATGGAGTCCATCACCTTCAAAATTTATCTATTTCTCAATCATGAACGGGCTTAACACCTAAACCATTGGGGCAATTACCCCGGCAGTTAGCGGCTGGTTCTAGCTTGGGGTGAGGGATTCATCCGAATCAGTTCCTTAGCGTAAACCATACAAACTCAGGAAAAAGATGAATCCCAGTGCCAATGCACTAAAAATCAAAACATTCTTCTGCGCCCCAGTTAGGGTATTGCCCCCAAACCCAAAACCGTAATTTTCCTTAAACCCCGAGGCAGTCCCTTTCGGTCCAATGTTACTAAATTGTGTGGGTTTGGCCCCACAAACTGGGCAGCGCCAAGTCAGGGGAACCTCCGTAAATGCTGTTCCAGGAGCAATTTTACGGCCATCTCCCTTCTCGGGTTCATAAACGTAGCCGCATGAGCGGCATTCATACTGATCTAGTTCTTGAGGTTGAACGGCTTCTTCAGTGTTCATCGAACTCAAAGGATGGGAAGGTCCAAACATTAAAACGATGTTAAAGATTATGACATAGTAGTGAACCGCTTTTTCTGGAGATCGGTTACGGCTTCAATCTTTGCGATCGGCCCCACCTAGACTCCCCCATGTTCGTAGTAACGCCTGAAGACGAACAGTTCTCTTAGCGGCTGCCTCCACAATTATGTAAAAATGTAAACCAGTCGTACAAGTCCTATCTGGCTAGAGTTACTTATTGTGTTTGTCCTCTCCGGCTACGAATATCTCCTGGGTTTCCTGTTAGTTTGCAGCCTAGTCCCGATCCTGGCCCTCAGTACATCGAGATTAGTTAGACCTAAATCAGGCTTTCCCGAACGGCGAACCACTTATGAATCGGGTGTTGAACCCATTGGCGGGGCATGGATCCAGTTTAATATCCGTTACTATATGTTCGCCCTGGTCTTTGTGGTCTTTGATGTGGAGACCGTGTTTCTGTATCCCTGGGCTGTCGCATTCCACCGACTCGGCGTGTTGGCCTTTATTGAAGCCCTCATTTTTATCACAATCCTTGTGATTGCTCTCGTGTATGCATGGCGTAAAGGAGCCTTAGAATGGTCATGAAATCTAATTCAACTCCCCCAAATCTGAGTGAGGGACGTCTTATTAACCCGATCGCCAGACCCGAAGTCACTCAGGAACTCTCAGAAAATGTCATCCTCACCACGGTGGATGACCTCCATAACTGGGCTAGACTCTCTAGCCTTTGGCCCTTAATGTATGGGACGGCTTGCTGTTTCATTGAATTTGCTGCCTTAATCGGGTCGCGGTTTGACTTCGATCGCTTCGGTTTGGTCCCCCGTTCCAGTCCTCGCCAAGCCGACTTAATTATTACCGCAGGCACGATTACGATGAAATACGCACCGATTTTGGTGCGGCTGTATGAGCAAATGCCGGAACCGAAATATGTGATCGCAATGGGCGCTTGCACCATTACCGGCGGAATGTTTTCAGCCGATTCCCCCACTGCAGTGCGTGGAGTGGATAAACTGATTCCCGTTGATGTCTATATGCCGGGGTGTCCTCCTCGTCCTGAAGCGGTCATTGATGCCATTATCAAACTTCGCAAGAAAATCTCTAATGATGCGATGCAGGAACGGGGCCAAATTAAGCAATCCCACCGCTTCTACACTCGCAAGCATAATATGAAGGCGGTTGACCCGATTCTGACCGGGACTTATTTGCAGTCTGCCACACGCCAAAACCCACCGAAGGAGTTAACCGAGGCGATCGGAATGCCGGTACCCCCAGCCCTGAAAGCGAGTCAGAAGAAGGAGGAAAAACGTGCCTGAAGAGAAGAAAGAAAGCCCAAATTCTGAAGAGAAAATCGTCCCTACGGGGAAAATTTCTAAATGGTTGACTGAAAATGGCTTTCAACATGAAGCTTTAGAACCGGATCATCTCGGGGTAGAAATCCTCAAAGTTGATGCTCAATTTTTGATTCCGTTATCCACAGCGCTCTATGCTTACGGATTCAATTATCTCCAATGTCAGTGCGGTTACGATCCAGGTCCGGGACAAGATTTAGTGAGTATGTATCACTTAATCAAGGTCACGGACAATGCCGATCGCCCCGATGAAGTTCGCATCAAAGTGTTCGTTCCCCGAGATAATCCCCGGGTGCCATCGGTCTATTGGATCTGGAAAGCTGCAGATTTCCAAGAACGGGAATCCTATGATATGTATGGCATCGTTTATGAAGGGCATCCCAATTTGAAACGGATTTTGATGCCAGAAGATTGGATCGGTTGGCCGTTACGAAAGGATTATATTTCCCCAGAATTTTTCGAGTTACAAGACGCTTATTAAGTTTTGGGAAAGTATTTCCAGGATAAAAATACCCTCCTTTTGGATAAGGAGGGTTTTATTTTTGACGGGTTACTCTGAGGCGATTGGTTTATTGAGTTCACCTTGATTTTTGAGTCCCTGCAAGTAAACAGCGATCGCTTCATTGGCTAATTCAGTCATGGACTGACCTCGTGCCGTCGCTACCGCTTGCAATTGGGAATAAATCGGGTGATAAACGGCCAGGGTGGGAGGGCGATCGGACAGTAACAGCGAATGCAAAGGTTGAATATAAAAGGGTTGATTGAATTTCTCCAGTTCATCCTTAGAGGTCAGAGGAATTTTTTGATTAAAAATTAAAGATCCGGAAATTCGCTGCAAGACCGTAGATTCTGAATTAAACAACAAAACTGCATCTCCGGATAGATGATTTAATACCAACATCAATGCCTCTAGCAACATCTGCTTTCCTTGTTGATAATCTTCTTGTGAATCCAGCCAAAACCATAAATCCAAGGTAGGCTTAAATCCAAAGGTTTCCATCATAATCGATTGACGAAGCTCGCTTTCAGGAGTAACTCCCAATATGATTCCCGGACCAAACAACCTCGTCTCTTCCCACTCTAGTTCCAGGTCTCGTGACAACAGGTTTAAAATGTCCAAGGGTTGCCAATCGGTGACAATTCTTAACTCATATTCTAACGACATAAATTCCTCTTTTTGTCAAGATAATTTAAGGAAAAAATGAAAAAACCTGGTTATTTTTAATGATAAAGATTTCCTCTAAGCCCGGAATGACTGTACGGGTCAGTTGCTTGCGGATTTCCTCGATAGAAACGGCGCTATCCTCAAGATTAAGAACAAGTCGGGCGGTTTGTTTGTCCTCTTCCGACTTTACCCGCTATGGTATCAACAATATTGTATGCGTTGGCCGTTTCGGGTGCATAGCAGTCAAATATTTGTCCTTCAATTAAGTAATCGGGACGTTTTCGGCTTCCCAGAGGCGGTGATGGCTTCTGCTGGATATTATAACCGGCACGAGCGATAATTTCTGCTGATTGATTTTCCCGAAATAGCGATCGCTGGGTTGCCGGATCATCATTAGGGTTAATAAGGGCCGGATTGCCACGAGGAATGTCTCCGGGTTGTCCGGATGGCAGGGTTCTATTTGTTGTCATTTGGATCAATTGTTGTAATGCCAGTCAGGAAAGTGGGGGGAATTCCCACCGGACTGATCTACTCCCCTGAACTAAAATAGTGCAATTGCCTTATTTCTTAAGATTATGATTCCCGAATAAACGGTGCGATCTCCTGGAGAAATTCGGCGGTTGTTTCATAGGGTAGAACATTCCGCCCATTAATTTTTACCCCTTTCCCATTGGGTAATGCCTTCAAATAAGCCGCTAATCGCTCATCCGGTGTTTCCTTTAATCCTTCTCGGCTAATATTCGAGGTATTTTGTCCAATCACCACTAAAGTGGGTTGCTGAATACTGGCGATCGCCCCTTCATAATCTTCCCGCCAAAACCCTGCCAGAAAGGCAAACACTGCGTATCGGGTTTCCAAATTAGCTGCCCCTTTTTCCAACATATCCAGCCAATTTTGATCGACCGAATTGGGATTTTCAAACAATTGTTTAATCGAAAACGACTTCAAAAACTTGCGACTGCGCGCATACCGATAAAATGCTGTTCCTAAAGGCGTATCAAATAATAGATTCCACCGGAGTTTATTCTGTCCGGGTGACCCTTCTCGGGTCATAATTTTCCACCCGGGAGGTCCAGATAACACCAGCTTTTCAATCCACTGGGTTTCTCCTAATGGTTGTTTTTGGACAAGTTGCACTAATTTAACTGCTACTGGAAATAAAGCGCCTTGGGTAACAAGAATAACCGGCTTTTTAACCACATTTTGGATAAAAAATAATAATTGTTCAGCCCAATCTTGGGGAGTATAAGTCACTCGCGGCATATCGCTATTTCCACAACCGAGTAAATCCGGATTGTAAATCGGATTGCTGTTTCCCCCTTGATACCACTCGTGGCAAAAGCGGCCCCAAAAGTTACCGGATAAACCCACCCCGATCGGATGAATTAAAACTAAGGGAATTTTTGATTCATCCCCCGGATAAGCTTGATAGGCGCATCGATAGGTTTTCCAGGTATAAAACAGGGTTTGGGTGGGAGATTCAAGAAGCATGATAGATGACTCAGTTAAATAAGAGTAAATCAGGGACAATCCAAATACAAGCAATGCGCCGGATGAGGCGATCGCCTAATCTATAGAAACCGCATCCACATCAACGGTTTGAGTTTGCGCAGTTGATGAATCGGAATGAACCTCTTGCTGAACGGGAGTGGGATTTACACCTTGCATCCAGTTCGTCAGCAATTCTGAAATCCCTCCTACTAACAGAAATAGTAGGGCAACATCATCCACTTGTCCTAAAATTGGAATAAAGTCCGGGGAGATATCCAAAGGACTAATCAGATAGAGCAAACTAGCCAAAATGACAGGCCACCGATATTTAGGATTGCGGAGGACAGTGCGATATAATTTAGAAATAATAGGGACAGGAAATTTCATTTAGCACCTACTTAATGATTTATTTTTGGGGTCAAGACTTTCCAATTATAAACCAAACCTTGCCCAATTTAAAATGAGGGAAGAGTTGGGAACAAAAATCGGTTTTCGGATCCAGACCAATTCGCCGATCAGTCAACTCTTCCCGTCTTCCAAAATCCGTTATATACTATCTGTCGTACTCGTGAAGTTAAAGGCTTTGACGCGCACACCGGGAACAACACTACCCCCAAAGCGTTGCCCCGTTGTGAGAGCGTCCACCTGTTGCAACATCTGGGGTAAACTTTGATTAAAGCGCAGGTTTTCAATGGGGTAGGCAATTTCCCCATTTTCAATCCAAAATGTGCCATCCCGAGTCATGCCGGTGACTTCTAAGGTACGCGGATTGATATAGCGCACATACCAAGCGCGACTCACTAGAATACCTTGTGCGGTTTTGGCAATTAAATCGGTGAGACTGGCATCGGAACCCGTCATGACAATTGGATACATCATGCCCGTGGGTTGTTTGCCCTGCTGTTGCGCCCAATATCGACTGTAGGAGAGGGTTTGGGGAATGCCATTGGTGATAATATCCAAGGCTGTATTACTCAATCCATCCTCAAAAAATGTGCCGGATTGCAATAAGGGATGGGCGGGATTACGCTGCACTTGGACCAAAGGGCTAAACATTGTTTCTCCGATGCGATTCCCGGCAGGTTTTCCGGCGGCATCAGTGTGAGACATGAACGATCGCCCTTCATCGGCGGCCCTGGCATCCATATTCCAAATCACCCAAGGGAGTAAGTCGGCAAAAGCGGCGGCATCAAAGATAACGGGATAAATACCCGGTTGAATTTTTCGCGGAGACTGAGAGGCAATGGACCGCGCGATCGCCTGTTCAGTCATCTCGGCGATTGGGAGGCGATCAAGTGCAAACGCCGTTCGAGAAGTCCAACTCGACCCCTTGCCAATTTTAGCTGTGACGCTGAATTCCGCCTCGGTTTTGCGATCGCTCGCCAAGACCCCCAGAGAATTACCGATCGCTCGACTTGTCGCCGCCACACTCAGGGTCCCGGAACTTTCCACCCCCGATTGTGCCGCCTTCTCACAAACCTGCTTGACCCTTTCTCCTCGCGCTAGGGGGGAGACTGAGGCAGTGGCATAATCAAAGGCAGGAATCCGGTGCTCGTAGGATTGGGGTTCGAGGAGGGGAACCCATTCCGGGTCCTCGGGAGCAATTCGCGCCAATTCTTCCGATCGCCTCACCGTTTCTGCGATCGCTTCCGGATCCTGTTCTGAAGTCGATGCCGAAGCATTTCGCTTGCCGAAATAACTGGTAATTGTCAGATTAAACCGACTGCGACTAATATTTTGAGTAATTTGATTTTCAGAAAACCGACTCAGGGAAGATTCTCCATCACTCAAACTCACAAACACGCCATCCGCTTGGGATTGCTTCAGGATCGATTCCACCAAGGATAAGGCTTGGTCCTCACTCATGAAACTGGGGGCAGTTGCTGGGGTCATCAGAGTTTTAAAGTTTAGATTTTACAGGGTATTTTATCACCGCAAAGGTAATGGTCTATTATATTTTTGTTTTGCTTGTGTTTTTACTGATGTTTAAAGGCTGCTCAAGATATAGCAATTAAACTCGTTAAAGTAAACCCCTAAGCTGATTACGAATTAGGATAACGCTACTCTACCACAATCTCATACTAAATCCGCTTGGTCAAAGTGGTTTTCTCTCTTAGCCCGCAGAGGCGGGCTTTGTTCGTATGCCTTTGGGCTGGACGCTGCGGGTTTTAATAGACATTTACCAACTGAATTCCGCTTTACTTCCTGATGATTTTGCCATGATTCGGGAATATTTGCAACGGCGTACTCAACTGACTATCGAGGCGCGAACGAAAATTGGGCGTAAATTAGCGACCCAGGTTAAACAGGTAATTATGCAAGAACCTCTCCCTAAAAAAGTGGCGGCAGAGGAGTTTTTAGAAGCGGTTTATTTGGCCTGTCAAGACCAGCGATCGCGGTCTTGAAACCCTCAGACTGTTGACCTAAACTCATCAGTTTAGAGCCTAGAGTTTTACCCATTATTAACCAACTTCCCCTCTTGAATCAGCAATTGAGAAGCCATTTCGCTATCAACTGGGGGTGAAAACAGATAGCCTTGAGCCATCGCACATCCGAGTTGTTGGAGTTTCTCTAACTGAGCCAATGTTTCCACCCCCTCGGCTATTACTTCCATGCCCAAATCGTGGGCTAAACTGACAATTGTTAGCACGATTTCGGAATTTTCTCCTTCGACTCCAATGCGATTGACAAAGGAACGGTCAATTTTTAAAGTATCCAGGGGAAACCGATGTAAGTAGCTTAAGGAAGAATACCCGGTACCAAAGTCATCCATGCAGAGGTTGATTTTTCTCTGTTTAAGCTGCAACAGCATTTCGGTTGCTAATTCTGGATTATCCACGATCGCGCTTTCGGTAATCTCTAGCTTTAACATACTGCCATCGATTCCGGTTTCGGCCAGAATCCGATCCACTTGTGCGATCAAATCCACCCGGGAAAATTGTCGTCCTGATAGGTTAACTGCGACAGTTAAGGGTAACGATTGGGGAAATCGTTCTTGCCAGATTCGCAACTGTTGACACGCCTCACGGAGTACCCACTGTCCGAGGGGAACAATTAAGCCCGTTTCCTCGGCGATGGAGATAAATTCCCCCGGAGGTACAAACCCAAGTTCGGGATGTTCCCATCGTACCAGTGCCTCAAATCCTTCGATTCTCCCAGTTTTTAGACAAATAATGGGTTGATAATGTAAGGCAAAGGCGGAGGGTTTTTTGACAGCATTAAAGGGCAGAGATGAGGGTTGAATTCCCAGGTCTTCTCCGCTGTTATCGCCTTCGGAATCCGAGGTTGGAGACAGGTAAAACCGAGGGTTTGGTAGTCGCTTTTCCCCTTCAGAAATAGCGCGACGGAGGTCATTTTCTAACTTGAGTAATCGGACCACGCGATCGTGCATGGCGGTATCAAAAACCTCATGGCGAGACCGTCCCAAGGCTTTCGCGCGATACATCACAATATCTGCATCTCGTAATAGGTCCTCGGGGCGTTGATAACCTCGGGAACTGAGTGCAATCCCGATACTCACACTGGTAAATACTTCTTGTCCTTCGATCGCAAAAGGACGGGTTAAGCAGGCATGAATTCGTTCCGCGACACGCCTTGCGGTGCGTAAGGCGCGAATATCTTTGAGGAGAATAGCAAATTCATCCCCTCCCAAGCGAGCGATCGCGTGTTCGTTGCGCCGGAAACTATGGGGACGGACGGCGAGGGTTTTGCGAAGGCGTTCGGCAATCTCGATCAACAGGCGATCGCCAACCCCATGACCCAAACTATCATTAATAACTTTAAAGCGATCTAAATCTAAAAATAGCACCGCAAATAAATAGTTGGGATTTTGTTTCCCTCGTTCCCACTCCTGACGGAGTTCTTGCATAAATAACGTCCGGTTGGGGAGTTCGGTTAAGGCATCATGAAAGGCATTATGGCGCAATTTTTCTTCAATTTTAGCTTTTTCAGAAATTTCCGCCCTAAGCCGCTCATTCGTTGCTTTCAATTTGGCAGTGCGTTCCTCTACGATCGCCTCTAATTGCGCATTTAAAGTCGCTAATTTAGACTCGGCTTGGTGGCGGGCGATCGCCCCTCCAATACTTCCTGCTGCGGCTTTCAAAATCGATTCTTCAGTTTCGGACCATTGCCGTTGATGATGGCAATCGTTAAAGCCGATAAAGCCCCAAAATTTCCCTTCAATGGCGATCGGCATGACTAAAATAGACTGAATCCCTTGGGCTTCTAAAATGGACCGTTCCACCGGACTGAAGTCTCGAACTCTTCCCCCGATCACTTTTCCCGCACAAAGGGTCTCGTACCATCCCGGCAAATTTTCCTCATAAGAAAGGGTTTGAAATTCCGGGTTTTCCTTAGAAGAAATAATGCCCTCCCCGACCCATTCCCAGCACATCCTCATCAGATGTTCTTCCGTCAGACTTTGGTAATTTTCTATCAGGTAGGCGCGATCGACTCCCGCAGCCGTTCCTAATTCAGCTAATGCCTTAGAAATCGCCTCGGATAGATTGGATGCCGTTAACAGCGCGTAAGTTGCTAAGGCGACCCCTTCTAACAGGCGATCGCGCTGTTGCAGTTGCACCGCTGCTTCCTTCAGTTCCGTAATATCTTTTTCATTCACCAGAACCGCGCGATCGCCGGTCACCGGATCCTTCGCATTGCGAATCTCTACCGCGTGCCATCGCACCCCGTGCAACGTTTGCATCTGGGTTTCATGGTAAAACACATTCCCCGCTTCAATACAATTTAGCGCTCGTTCCGCATCGCTACTGCTGACAAATCGCTGTTTCCAGGAATTTTTTATCGAATTTTCTCCCCTTTTTTCCTCCTCCCCATAACACCGTTTTGCGACCGGGTTTTGCATCACCATCGTCCCATCAGCTTTGTACAGGGAAATCATGACTGTTGCCTGCCTAAGCACTTCATTTGATCGCCAGAGTTCCCAGTCATGGCGTTTCATGACCTCAGTCATTCCCTCCACCAAGACTCCCATTCTTCCCGATTCAATCCGAATTCCCGAACAAGCACATCGAATAGATATCGGTTCACCATCTGTTTGAAAAGTCCATTGTTTCACCACAGTTGTACCCTGTTGTAATTGTTGTAGATCACGTTCAATCCCGCTTGAATTCTCGTCAAATGGGTGGCTCCAATTTCCCTCGGGCAGTTCCGCTATGCTTTGTACCTGCCACAGATTTAAGGCGGCAGCGTTTGCCCACCACACCTGCTTTTGGTCACAGTCCCAAATCCAGATGGGGGAAACCAATACATCCAACGACGCTAGTTCTTGGCGATTGAGGATGGAATCGCTCAGTTTGAGTTGTGGCATCAATCGGGGTTTTTATTTAATAAATTTTTTAAGGGGAATCTGAAGAAAACCGCTTTTTTTTAAGTCGGCTGGGTTTGCCGGAGGGTTAGGGTCAAAAGCGATGGTTTCTCCCGGTCCTATTTCATCAGTTGTTTTCTGCTCTTCCGGCCTTTTCTCATGGTGCTCATATCTTGATTTCTCAAAACCGTATTATTAATCTGATTCTATCCGCAATTTCTGTTCTTGTCTCCCTGGGTTTTTGAATTTTTGATAAATTAGGTCCGTCCTCTTGTATTTTTTGGGCCAAGGGGACCAACTCTTAGCTCCCCAGTAGCCAAAGACGTCGGTCTAGTCCGGGGAAAACTAACCCGTTTTTTATCCTATCCATGCCTTGAAAGCAAGCCATTTAGCCCAAAAATCTGATACCCGACCCGTAAAGCCAATCCTCCTGTATCGAGACTCTAGTCCGGGGGCACAGTCAAGGTTAGAAACCCGGTTTCACCGACTTTGACACCAGCGCAACCCGCAACCCATCAAGTCAGTAAAACCCGGTTTCTTATCCGTCCGATTTAATCCGGTATCCCTGCTTTAGGGAATTGAACGGGCAACAAGCCCTTAAATCCCTGTACCCCTTGAGTCTAGGAAGCGCGATATCCCGACTCCCCAAGGGTTAAGAAGGGCCGCCAATGAAAATGTCACGGACCCGGACGGGCACACAAGCGTGAGTCATTTGGGCGATCTGCATGGGTTCTCCTTTTCCACAGAGATTGATGCCACACTGAATCTGCTCAGATTTGGGTCCGATCGCATCCACACTTTTCCAAAAATCCGTCGTCATCGCCTGATAGGTAACATCTTTCAACATTCCGACTACTTTCCCTTTTTTGACTTGCCAAAAAGCATCCCCGCCAAATTGAAAATTGCGCCGTTGTTGGTCGATAGAATAACTGCCAGTTCCATCAATTAAAATACCATCCTCGGTATCGGCGATCGCTTCATCTAATGTTGCTGTATGACTCCCCCCATCCGGTCCCGGTTCTAACCCGAGATTGGGAATGCGTACCATCGGTACATTATACCAACTATCCGCATAAGCACATCCATTGCTGCTCTCCCGTCCCAGTCGCGCTGCTGTCTCGCGATCGGTGAGATAATCTACTAAAATTCCATCCTTGACAATGTACCACTCTTGTGATATAACTCCTTCATCGTCATATCCCATTGTTCCCCGTCCCCCGGGTTGGGTGCGATCAGCCTTAAAATTGACCCAAGGGGCGGCATATTGCAGATTTCCCAAGCCATCCGTAGTCGCAAAGCTGGTCCCGGCAAAGTTCGCTTCGTACCCATACACGCGATCGAGTTCTGTGGGATGTCCGACGGATTCATGAATCGTGAGAAACAGATTGGTAGGTTTCAGGATTAAGGTAGTTTTGATGCCCGATGGCCCCTTGGGAGCATGAACTTTGGCGATCGCCTCCGTTGCCACTCGGTCCACTTCTCCCAGTAAGTCAGCACGGTCAATATGTTCATAGCCACAATTCAACGGAGGTCTTACATAAGTTCGACTTTGGGCATCTCCATTCGCAATTGCTGTACAATTATATCCTGGATAACTGCGGTAAATTGTTTGTGTAATGAGTGATCCTTCCGTTGAGGCAAAGGTTTTCTCTTCCTGGGTAAAACGCAGGAAGGATGAAGCTTTTTTAATCCCGCGATCGCCATACCCTAACAACCGCTCATTAATTTCTAACAATAACTCCGCTTGCTCTTCAATGGGAATTGTAAACGGGTCAATTTCAATTGGGGTCCTATAGTTATCCCGATACGCCTCTACGGGGACTAACTTCACCGGAGTCTGTTGCGTGAGGTGACTGCCTTTAGCAATCTCCACCGCAAGGGCCACAATGCGTCTAACTTCAGCGGAACTCCTGCGGTGACTCGCTGCAAATCCCCAAGACCCTTGATGTAAAACCCGTATCCCAAATCCGGAACTCACGTGATCGCTCAAGTTGCTTAAGGAGCGATCGTGGGCGGTTAGACTGCGATCGCGATACCGGCACAAACGGATTTCCCCATACTCACACCCCGCTTGGCGAATCAAGGCGATCGCTTCCGTGGCTAAATCCTCATGAGTAATTTGGGTGGGCGCTTCTAACATAACGGGTTTCCCAGCTAGGTGTTCCCCTTAATTTTATACCGCTTCTCAAGCATTGGTGTAAGGGCAGTCCATCTAGCATTTTGCTTAACTTTAGGGGAGGATATCCCCCTAAATCCCCCTTAAAAAGGGGGATTTAGAGTTGAATTAGCAGGAAACTCCGTGATGATGACTGCGGCATCAGAACTCTCTAAATTCCCCTGAAAATTATCAGGGAACCCCGTGATTTTGAGCCGGTAGCCCAATCCCCCTAAATCCCACTTTTTAAGGGAGAATTTTGAGTTTCTAAGCTTCCCTGACTCTCTAATAAGGTCACGATCGCATCGGCAATTCGTTGGGCGGACCCGATAAAAAAAGCCCGATCAATCTGAAGGGGAGTATCAGTGGATTGATGGTAATGAGGCGATCGCAAATTGCCCGTATCCGTCACTAAAACTGCCCCAATCCCTTGATACCAAAAGGGAGCATGGTCACTTCGCAAAGTATCCGGAATCAATATCCCTTTAAACGGAACCGGCAACGTATAAACCGGCGGTAAATCAGTAGCCGTTTCCATCTGGAATACTTGCAGCAGCGGTAAATGTTCCGTATCCCCAATCACGGCTACAAAGTCACCGCGATCGCTCGGCGGTTGTATAGGAAGCTGACTCGGATAATTCTGACATCCCGCTTGATAACAAGCATATCCTACCATATCCACCACAATTGCACCGCGCAAGTTCCCGACTAAGTTCGGATCGCTGGCAAAGGCAAAACTGCCATGTAACCCGATTTCCTCTAAATCAAAAAAGGCCAATTCTAGCGATCGCTCAGTTTGCCGGTCCTGCAACAGTCGCGCCACTTCCAACAACACCGCTACCCCACTGCCATTATCACTCGCACCCGCCGAACCGGGAACGGTATCATAATGTGCGCCAAGGAGGATACTTCCTGCTTCTGGATTGCGCCCCGGTTTTTTGGCAAGCAAGTTGATTCCGTCTGCAAAGGGTTGAGATTGTGGCGTCCATCCCGCTGCGACAAGGCGACTGCGGATATACTCTCGGGACTGTATTCGGCTATCTGGGGTCGAACGATCAAAGGCTAATGCTTCTAAATCTGCCATCAGGCGATCGGGAACGACTGCCGGAGCCCGCCTGAACTCCATGCTGAGAGGACTCGCTTCCGGAAGGGTAGGGACTGGATCTGCGGGTTGCTGTGTGAGAGGTGCATCCGGTGGATCAAAGGATTCCGGGGATGGATAACGAGCCAAACTCACTACGATAACGGCGATCGCACTCAGCAGGCAGAGCAAAATCCAGATTTTTTGTCTCATGGTTGCAGGTTAATTTTATCTGATCGGGCAGGCAACAGCATCGCCGGTTGCAATCCCGATCTTATACCAAATCCAGTTGGTAAAAGTTTGGGTTCTCTTTACCCGCTGGCTTCGTTCGCATAGCCCCAGTCTTTCCTTACGGAACGCTCATAGAACAGTCTGTGGGTTGTTATAGACCTAAAAATGCAGTCGTATAAAAGAAGTGCGCACATCTGGCTACCAAGTATGTGTGAGCCAGATGCGCGCACTCCCTGAATGCTGAACGGGGCCAACTGTAAGGCGATCGCCAACCGCGTTAGTTGTGATTACAAACAGTTAACGGGGTCTATTTCAGCTTGTTTTTCGGTACTACAAACACTCACCTTTCTCTATAGAGTTTTAACGTAGGACAGCCAACTTTGGACAGGACGGAAGCCCATTGCGTCATACAATCGCGGGGCACCTGTGGCACTATCGGCATCAACTCCCAGCTTGATGCTGGTAGCACCAGCGCGGTAAAGTCGTTGCATGGCAGCGAGAAGGATGGAACGCCCTAAACCCATCCGGCGGAAGCCCCGGCGCGTTCCTAACCAGCTAATCCAGCCGGTTTTGCTGGAGTGGGGTAAGCTGGTTTGGAGGGAACTTTGGCAGAGGGCGGCAAAAGTGCCATCGGGGGCGACTGCCACTAAATCAAATTCCGGTTGATAGTTGGGATCCTGTTGCCAATCCTGATAACTACTGAGGGTTAAATCGTGGTGATCCCAGTGGTCAACAAAGGATTCATTATATAAGTCTACCCAGGCTTGATCATCTCTCGGGGCCTCTACCGATCGCAGGGTAAATCCCGGGGGAAACTCTGGGGTAGGTAGGGCTCCTAGGTCGGATTTAACCAGGGTCAAAAAGGTTCGTTCTAGGCTAAAATTATGCCGTTCTAGGCTGGAAATTCTAACTAAGGCTTCAGCGCGAGTTTTGGTGTGTAAGTGGATACTCAGTCCACTCTTATTTCCAATCTCGCGTAGGCGATTTTCTGCCCAATTTAAAATCTCAGTATCTAAAGGAATAAGGCCATCGGTAAAGCTGTTTTGAAGGGAATCTTTGGGGTCAACATAGAACCACAAATATCCATCAAGTCGTTCATCTGGTTCAGGGATCCAAAGTTGTCCAAACCCCCGCAGGTGACCGCTTGAGTCTTTCCATAAACGCCGGGACCTGACTGATGAGGTGGTGACGATCCATTTGAGATCGGCGATTGATTTATCTTCGTCTAGTAACCCATCGACTTCACAGGTTTTAACGAGATCCGCAATCTGCTGTAAGTCTGTTTCGCCCGCTACGGGGCATCTACTGATGATACTCATAAAAAAAAGCAAAAAATGGGAAAAAAGGACAGGACAAACACCCGTGCGTTTGTCTATAAGTTGTAAGGCAAACTGGAGATCCATGCGGTATAGTGCTGAGTCCGTCGGGACAGAGTTGAAAAACTAAGTTTCAAAGACTCAATCTCTGCAACGTCATCGCCCTCGGGAAAGAATAAAAGACAGTATGCATCAAGGAAACATCAGGACTGTAAATCCGGCAATCGGACATTTTCAGCCTATTCCCTCAATTTTTTGTATAAAAATCAAGCTGGAACAGCGATCGCTACTCCCGTGCAGGGAATGCCAACCGCCCGATCCCCCAGGGCGATCGCGTCAGCGATTTGTTTCAGTGATGCTTTTTTAAGACTCAAACGCTAAGTATGAGGCAGTCTCATACAAGTTCCATCCTTTATATGACTGGGTTTGATTGGGGCAGCAAACTTGATCCAAGTCGAACTCTTGTGTTCGCTTGCATCCGTAGAGTGACCAAGTTTCCTGTTCTTGACTTATCGATTTGTTATGGTTTGGTTATATCCAATTAAAGTTATCCACCCCCAGCTTTAGGTTTATAAGTCTAGTTTAATTATACACCACAACCCCAACAATGTGGGGGAAAATTTATAAATGAGGGGGGAATGGAACGGCTGAAACCGGCTTTGGAAATAGATAAAATCACGCTTTGAAAATTGCTAAAGTTCCCAGTTAACCCCTAAAAAAATCCTGAGTTATTAATTCTTTATTCTTTATTTTACATCAGTTATAAGGAAGAGAATAGAGCAGGATGCCCCCATCTATCCCCCTCCCGAGCATAGAGATTCCCAGCTAAATAAGATAAAATAACGAAGCTAAAGGAAGGGCGAGGGGAAACTCCGGTGAAAATCCGAGGCTGTGCGGCAACTGTCAGCGACTGGGGGTCTGAAGTCTCTTGTTCTCAGCCCGGGGACTCAGACGCGATCGCAAGCCAGAATGCCCTCGCCCGTTATTTGCTCAATCGATTTCCTGCCTCGCACGGGACAAGGAGCCTGAAATTTAATGTCTAACGTCAAAACATCCGATCTCATCGAAATTACCTCCCAAACTTCCGAGTTAGAGTCTGTGGAATTGCCCCCGCTACCAATCCAGCGTCCTTTACTATTGGTAGGTCACGGCACCCGAGACGAACGGGGTCGGCAAAGTTTCTTGGATTTTGCAGCAGCCTATACAGCCTTAGACTCGTCGCGTTTGGTTGTGCCTTGTTTCCTGGAACTGACGGGCCCGACGATTCAGGAGGGGGTAGATCGGTGTGTGGACCTGGGATATTCTGAATTTTCCGTGTTGCCCGTCCTGCTGTTTGCGGCGCGGCACAATAAGTTTGATATTACCAATGAATTAGACCGGGCCCGAGAACGGCATCCTCATCTCAAGTTTTATTACGGACGACATTTTGGGATTGCGCCGGGAATTGTGGAATTGTGGCGATCGCGACTGGCGCAACTGGACCAACCGGAACATAACCCCCATCAGATTGAGCGATCGGACACGGTATTACTCTTCGTCGGACGCGGTTCCAGTGATCCGGATGCGAATAGCGATGTCTACAAAATCGCCCGAATTTTGTGGGAAGGTAGCGGTTATAAAACCGTCGAAGTTTGTTTTATTGGTATTACCCATCCTCGCTTAGAAGAAGGATTTGACCGCGCCCGACTCTATCAACCCAAACGGATTATAGTCGTTCCTTATTTCTTGTTTACCGGCGTTTTAGTGCAGAAAATTTTTGATATCACTGCCGCCCAACAAGAACAATGGACAGACCTTTCCATTACCGCCCTGCCCGAAATGGGTATTACGGGGGAATTACTCACCCTCCTGCGCGATCGCGAGATTGAAACCCATCTAGGCCAAGTGCAAATGAACTGTGAAATGTGCAAGTTCCGCTTAATGGCAAAGTCTGAAAGCCATGCTCACGGCCACGATCACGGTCATAGCCACGATCATACTCACAGTCATGATCATGGTCATAGTCATGGGCACGACCCCAATCACAATCATGACACTCTCGACCCCTATGCCAATGTTGATGCCTACCATCAACGCATTTGGCAAACACCCTAATCCTAAAGCAATACTAGACCCTAAACCTCTTGCAAAATAGCAGATAGATTCCTCTGGTCTCCCCCTTTCCAGCGCCATCCACGGGAGGGGGATCTAAAGAGGGTGGGGAGATTAATCCATGTCTTGGGAAGAGGGCTAATGTTTATCTAATAGAAGAAGCCACAGGAAGAAATCGTTAATTCCTGGGAGGCTTGAGAGAATTTTGCCAGGGGTTTATGGTATGTTTCCATCCGCTAAGGGTTTGGAAATTCTTAGGATTTCACCGCTTTAACTAACAACTTTGTCAGGACAGTAAGCTGTTTTTTGTCAAAGGTTTCGATCAGTTTCTCCGCTGCTGCTTGTGGCTCTGCTTTAAGGATAAACTCCTTATCTTTGAGCTTGATGCCTGCTGGGGGGGGCGCTTGACCGGCCAATTCCAACAATAAGGAACTGGGCGGCATAGTATCCGGCTTGCCAACGGCAATAAAATCGCTGGCATATTTGAGTTCTTTAATTGCCACAGGTGCAATCAGGTCATAGCTATTGTTTGGATTAGCGATCGCCCCGGCAGCCGTTTTAACCAAAGTTTGCCAATTCTGCATCTGAGGACTCATTTCTGCCAGTTGATTGCACAAAGTCCCGATCCGTTTGCGGTTTTCTGCATCAGGCTTTTGCTTGAATAGCATTAACATTTGTCGCAACAAATTGATCACTTCGTTGGCAATCTCTAACCCTATGTCACGGCTGGTTTGTGCAGCCTCCGCTTCAGCCCCTCCCTGGACCAGGGCATCCAGATATTTTTTCAGTTCCTCAAACACGGGCTGGGACTCTTGGACAATGGCGGCCCCATCTTCCTCTCTCAAGCCAAAAGGTCCTTGGAGGCGTTCCAGTAATTTTTGCAGGGTGTCATACCCTTTTAAAAATAAGGTTTCCAGTTTTTGATCAACAGGGACTGGCTCCTCTTTCAGAATCTTAAAACAATCCTCTAAGCTGTGGGCTGTCTTTTGGATACTCCCAAAGCCCAACATAGCAGCACCCCCTTTGACTGAGTGTGCGGCGCGAAACAGTTCGTTTAATTGTTCCTGATCGTTCATGGTGGACTGTAACTCTAACAGTCCTTTCTCGATGGTTTCGAGGTGTTCCCGAGCTTCCTCGATGAAATACCCCATGATCTGTTGTTGCTTCTCCGGATCCACAGCAGACTTCCTCTAACTTAACGATTCTCTCGTTCTCAGTTTTAACCGAGATCTGGCACCCCTTGCATGAACTGCGGAGGGTTTATCACCTGTGGTAACGCCAGACTGGGTTGAACCCCCCTCTAAACCGGGGTTTCAAGGGCGATTGATCGCGTCTCCAATCCCAGATAGCGGTTCATACACTAGGTCCGATCGCCGGTCCCTCCTGAGTGGAGTTGATATGTTTTCACCTCGGGTACTTCCTGGAGGACCACCTCAATGGGGACAAGCCGTCCCACCGTGGTGTAAGCACCACCGCCTCTAGTGGGAGTAGTGGTTGACTTGGACTCAAACCGTTCGAGGTGGTTCAGAAACCAATCCCGGGTCTGGGGCATCGGCAGCAAGTACAATAGGCCGATTTCTACAAAATAATAGCATAACCAATCTGCTTGAGTGTAGAGAAAGCAACCGGGGGTATTTTTTTCCCGATTGCTATGAGTTTCAAAAAAGAAATTGCCTGTTTTATGATAGCGATCGCCTTTAATTTCGAGTTTAGATTCTCCTCGGTCTGTGGTCACCAGTAAATCGACATCAATAGATTGATAGTGCGGGTCATGTTCAACATTTTGAATCGAAATAGTGCGGGGGGAATGTTGTAACCAATGGGTAATATCCGCCGTTGCGCACTCAGCAACCTGGCTACTCTCTTGCATGGTGTAGGTCCGAAGTGGGACCGGATTGGCAACCCGGGGAGGGGAGGGTTTTGGTCTGGGTTTCGGTAATGGGGCTTGGGGCGGTGTGGGTTCCCGTGGAGGAATTGTATAAGTGGCAACCGCTTCAGCGATCGCCGAAACTTGTTGGGGCGTGAGGCAGGGTTCGGACCCCTTTAACAAGGTGAGCAACGCACTTACTCGATGCAACACCGGGACGCTACATTCAGTTGTTTTCACCCAATCAGCGATGGGAAATACCACCGGGGCTGTAACAAAATTTGCCGGTAAATCTGGGAGGATGCTCCGAATCCAGCCCTCAAACATTTCCTGATGATACGCACTTTGGGAACTGGGACTTTGGTCGATAGGAATCCACCGCTTTCCTTCCCGGCGTTTCCATTGATTTTGGTAGGCGCTAAATGACCCTTTCCAAGTTTTAAGTTCCACCAGAAATACTCCCGTTCTGGCAATAATTAAATGGTCAATTTCCGTCAGAATACCCGGTTTGCGTGTGGGAATCAAAGCATTATTGAATAACAGGTCAGAATCGGGTAACCATTGCAGGAGAAAAGACACAACGCTTTCCCCAAAACTCCCTTTAACTTGTTTCTGAACGCGGTTGACTTCCCAACAAAAAGAACCGATTTTCCCTAAGAAACTTTCTCCGAATTGGTGGTGTTGGCTCTCTCTTTGCCCTTGAATTTTTGATTGAATTTGGGTTTCAAAGGCGGCTCTCAAGGTGGAAGACTGGGATAAAATCTTCATGGTCCTGCCTCATGGGTGAGTAGTAGCGATCGCATCCTCAACCGTCTAAATTTTGCACTCCAGCTTCAACACTCGCCCCGGATGCCCTCTCGATCCTGATTGCGATCGCCTCTACTTTACACCAAAAGGGACCCTCAAAGTTTAGCGGGGTTCTCAAAAATCGGGTTTCTCGCCCATCGGATCCCCTCGGATTCGGCTGTTCATCATCGTAGGGAGCCCAAGTAATAGAGTTGATCAACCGATGGAGGGACACCACCAGGGTCCAAGTCCCTCTTGACAAGGGAGATTTAGGGGGAGCCTTCGCAATTCAGGCGATCGAAAACTGCTATAGTCCCCGCCTGATAGCTTCCCTTCACCGAAACCGCAGATGCGTCTACGTGAGTACAACCCAACCCTTGATGGTGCCAATTTTGGCTAATCTTTATTCCCACCCAAAATAAAGAGAGGAGAAAAAGCGATCGCTTTTTCTCCTCTCTTTTGCACACCCATGCATCACCCAATCATTACATAAATAGACAGTGTTTAAACCGCTAAAAATCACCCCGAATTTTATCGGAACTTAACAAGCTGCTAATTGTTGCCCTAGGAATTTTGAGACCGTTGTGAAAGATGAGCTGCGCTCCTGCATAACTTGCAAGCGATCGCATTTCACCCGAGCCGCTAACTGTAAACCCGAATTCTGCGCCTTGTAAATTTCTAAATGGGCTGTAGAAAGAGCTTCAAAAAAAAGCCGTTGTCCCGGAAATACAACACGCTCAAAATCCCAACTTTCTCGACATTCACTTTTAATTACCTGAATCTCACTGGTAGAATTCAAGTAGTAACAAAGAACTTCGTCAGAGTAGGGGAAAGAGAGAGAATTCGTCGATTTAGGCATAGCCGTCTCGTTTTTTCACTGTTCTCTAGTATCTTTTTCCCACAAGCCAACGGGCGGTGACCTCTATCTAAAGGAATAGTTTGATTTTACATAATATATTTTTATAGCCCTAAAATTGACTTCCCCCAACTCAATGGCGAGATAATCAGACCCCTAGCCAACTCAAAAAATCAGCAAGACTGGAATATTTCAGGCAACCGCAGTAATCATGCCCAAGCTTGAACCCGAAATAGCCTAAATTCTAACTATAAATTTCACTTATGAAATCCCTAATCGGGTTCAGACCCCTGCGATCGCCAGAAGACATTTTGACCTTTTTCCTTGTAAAGTATAAGGATGCAAACTCCATTTAGGGAACTCTATTGTGTCAAATCTTAGCACCCTTGCTCCCGTGGATACCTTGCACTTATTGGGGCGACTTGGGTTATCTTTGTTCGTCGGGGGCGTGATTGGGTTGAATCGTGAAAGAGAACATAAACCGGCGGGTTTAAGAACTTATATGTTGGTTACTTTTGGAACAACTCTCTTAGCATTGTTGCCCGTGCAACTGGGGGTAGCATTAGAAAATACCGATGCTTTCAGCCGAATCATTCAAGGCATTGTGACTGGGGTCAGTTTTTTAGGCGGGGGAACAATTTTGCGCGATCGCGATCGGGTTCGGGGATTGACTTCCGCCGCCGCAATTTGGGTAGCGGCTGCCCTTGGGCTGTTAATTGGTTGTGGGTTGTGGCAACTTGGATTAGGCAGTGTTTTAATTTGTTGGGTGATCCTGCGAGTGGTCAAACAAATAGAACCGTTGTAATGCGGGTTGTGATTGTTGAGAGCTTGACCTGATTTTTTGAATGCCGAACCTTCATTCAAACAACGCCGGTTCCTCATAGTTTTGATGGACAGGCAACTCAATGATCAACTCCGTTCCTTTTCCCACTTCAGAAACACAAGTTAACTTGCCCTTATGTTGTTCCACAATAATTTGATAGCTAATCGACAAGCCTAATCCCGTCCCCATTCCCACCGGTTTGGTTGTAAAAAATGGGTCAAACATTCGTTGTTGGATCTCCGCTGTCATCCCCGGCCCATTATCGATAATTCGGATGATAATCCAGTCAGGACTCGGCTGTTCTGCGGAACTTGACTCACCGATAAGTGCTTCAGTCTGAATAGTGATTTGGCGCGGCGGGTCCTGGGGTTTAAGAATATCGATCGCATTGGTGAGGATATTCAAAAACACTTGATTGAGTTCGCTGGGGTAACAATCAACCTGGGGCAAATCTCCATACTCTTTAATCACCGTAATTCCGGTATTTGAGTTGGGATTTAGGCTTTCATCTTTGAGATGATGTTGTAAAATTAACAGGGTGCTATCAATCCCTTCATGAATATTCACCTGTTTATTTTCCGCTTCGTCTAAGCGGGAAAAATTCCGCAGCGATCGCACAATTTCCCGAATTCGTTCTGCCCCCACTTTCATTGAGCGCAACAATCGTGGCAAATCTTCAAATAAAAACTCTAAATCAATCTCCTCAATTTCTTCTAAAATTTCGGGGTCTGGCTGGGGATAATGTTTTTGGTATAGATTAACCAAATTCACCAAATCTTCAATATAAGACGTAGCATGAACAATATTTCCATAAATAAATCCCACTGGATTGTTCACTTCATGGGCAATTCCCGCCACCATTTGACCCAATCCAGACATCCGTTCAGTTTGAATCAGTTGAGTTTGAGTCCGTTGCAGTTCATACAGGGTTTCTTCTAACTCCTTCGCCCGCAATTCTGATTGAGCCTCAGACTGCATTAAAGCTTGCTGGGCTAAATGGCGATCGGTAATATCTAACAGACTTCCCAACACCTTAACCACCTGCCCTGTTTCATTAAAAATCGGTTCCCCATTGGCCGAAATATATCGCATTGAACCATCCGATCGGACAATGCGCTGTTCTACCTGGTAAGATTCTCCCGCCTGAATTGCGCGTTCAATCACTTGTGCAGCAGTTGCCCGATCTTCAGGATGAATTTTTTGTAAATATTCTGGATAAGTTGGGGAGGCTTCATTCAACTCTAATCCCAACATTCGGTAAACTTCATCAGAACAAATAATTCGGTTTGTGGCAATTTCAAATTCCCAACATCCTACATGAGCTAATTTTTCCGCTTCCGAGAGTAAAGAGGCCATTGCCCGAGTTTTTGCTTCACTTTTTTGTAATGACGCAATTAACCGAGCATTTTCGGCTTCAGCTAGTTTGCATTCAGTCATATTTTGAGTCATAACCATGCCCCCTAAAACTTTTCCTGCTTCATTTTTGATGGGCAGAATTTGGGCTAAATAAATGCGACGGCCAAAGGTGAGTTCAGTTACTCGGTTTTCTCCGGCGAGTACCTCCCGATACAAGGGTTCTAGGGTTTGGCAAATGTCTGAAGGAAATGCCTCTTGGAGTGTCTTTCCTTCTACTGTTGTTTTCGTCAAATCAATCGTTTCTAAATCTCTGCCTTCGGCTAAAGTATGATGCAAGTTTCGGTCAAATAACAAAATCACGCCATTGGGAAAGTTTTGGACAAAGGTCCGATAGAGAGTTTCTCGCTGACGTAAGGAATTTAAAACTTGTTTGCGCGAGGTGATATCACTTAAAAAGACTAATATCCCCGAGTCATAGGGATGAGCGCGCACCTCTAACCAGGTCTCTTTGTAGGGATAACAGGCTTCTACAGGTCCAGGATTTGGACTCGATAAAGCGCTGTTCAAATCAGCAAAAAATTGCGCCAATTCAGGAGAGAGTTCGAGAGTTTCCTGGGGTTGGCAAAGGGTCTGATGGGTGGTTTGTAATAATTTTTCTCCTTGGGGGTTGATATAAATGACTTGCCCTTGGGAATCCAAGTTTAAAAATCCTTCATTAATTTGTTCTAAAATGGTCAACTTGGGTGCAATTTGGGTATCTAATTCGGGGATATTTTCGTCAAGAGGGCGAGAGAAACTATCACCCAAGGGAGAAATAGTTCCATCCAATCCGCATAGATTTCCCTGGCGATCGCAGATGCCTTGGCCCATTTCGCGGACCCAAATCATCGTCCCATCAGCTTTAATGAGGCGGTACTCTAAAGTATAAGGCTGTTGTGATAATAACGCGGCTTCCACGGTTTGTTGAGCCTTCCCCTGATCCTCGGGATGAACCAGCGTTTTAAATTGAAGGAGGGGATGGTGGAGAAAATGGGAAATGGGATATCCAGAAATTTGTTCAATTCCTTTGCTAATGAACGCTATTTTCCAGTTACCCTCATAGCTGCATCGATAAATGGCCTGGGGAATATTATTAATAATACTCTGCAACAGAGTTTCCTTCTCCTCTGGGGGATGATTTGAGGACGAAAACCCCTCAAACCCATGAATTTGCAAGGGTTTTATCGGTAAATTAAATGAGGTAACGTGCATAGGTTAATAACGTCCTAAGTTTTCCAGAGGTTCAATCGATTTAAAGCCCTTCAATCCCTGAATCCCTACTGAATAGAGTAAGGCGATCGCCGAATTTTGCAACCTGAATTCCCCAAATCACCTCCGTATAGCTAACATGAACAAGGAGGAAACGTAGTATTTGTTACACAGACTACTGTGACAGACACGGCGGATCCCCTTTCTCAAAGTAACCGTTTACCAGCTTACCCAATTCGATACCTATGCAGCGTCAATCGCAGCTTTTACCACCGCATCTCGTTCGGGGTGTTTCCCCCATTCGGTCCGGTTTCAGCATCCTCGTGAGCTTAATCACCCTAGCATTAGGGACTTCCGTAGCAGATGCCACACCGCCTCGGGCCCCAGATCAAGAAGTCGCTTGTGAAATTTTAGTCGCCGGGGGTGGATTAGCAGGGGCCGCCAGCGCCTACGAGTCCCTATTGGCGGGTCGGACGGTTTGCATCACGGATATTACCGACTGGATAGGGGGTCAAATTTCCTCCCAAGGCACTTCGGCCCTGGATGAACGACCCACCCAACGACAACAGTTATTTTATCCTCAAGGATACTTGGAATTTCGCGAGAGTATCCGGCGCAAGTATGGACGCCTCAACCCGGGTCAATGTTGGGTGAGTGAATCCTGTTTTATGCCGTATGACGGCCATAAACTGCTTTTTGAGCAATTGGAAAGAGCAGCCAAACGGGGGAAAGGCACTCTCAAATGGTATCCCAACACGGTGATTAAAGAGTTGGATATTTCCGGAGGGACCGAAGGGGGCGAACAAATTCAAAGTGCGATCGCCATTCAAATCAAACCGGCCCCAGGTCAGCCCTCAGTGAATGCGGAACCCCTCTCGCAAATCCTGGAAGATGCCTATCGCTATGAAAATTCGGCCCGGTTTCATAAAAACATTGTGCGGTTTGTCCCCATGACGCGCGATCGCAATTCCCGCAATGGGAACAATGTCGCCCAACCGGCCCAATGGTATGTGATTGATGCGACAGAAACTGGCGAACTGATTGGGTTAGCGGATGTACCCTACCGCCTCGGGGTTGATCCGCGATCGCCCTTAGAACCCTCGTCTTCCAGTGTAGAGGGCAATCCGTACTGTACTCAAGGGTTTACTTATACCTTTGCTATGCAAGCAACCAAGGAACCCCAACAGCACGTCAAACCGGATTTTTACGACCGTTACGCGCCTTATTACAGTTATGAACTGGAACGGTTGGCGAATTTTAATTTAGTTTATACCTACCGCCGGATCTGGAGCGAAAAATATCAGAAAACCCTCCCCTCTAACCCCCGAGAATATCCCATTAATCCCGGGGATATCTCCATGCAAAACTGGACCTGGGGGAATGATTATCGACCGGGAACCGCTGAAGATAATTTAATCTATACCCGTCAGCAGTTAGAATCGACCGGGCAACTGGAGCCGGGGGGTTGGATGGGAGGATTAAGAACAGAAACCCTGCAAGCCGGAGAAGAACACGCGATTGGATTTTTCTATTGGTTAGTCCAGGGAACGACTGATTCTCAGTTAGGAAATGGGGTGAAACAACCTAACCCAAATCATCGTTATCTTTCGGGACTCGATTCGCCCATGGGAACCGCCAATGGATTATCGAAATATCCTTATATGCGTGAGGGACGGCGGATTATTGGGCGGCCTGGTTGGGGTCATCCTGATGGGTTTATGGTTTGGGAAATTGATATTTCTCGGGCGGATTATTCTGACGAATTTTATCGGACAAATTTAGAACCCCAACAGTATCGCCGGTTGTGGGAATCCCTATCGGGATTAGGAACTTTGGAGGCGATCGGACAAAGGCCGAATTTGGAAGGACGACCCTCGCGATCGCGCTCTACAATTTTCCCTGATTCTGTGGGAATTGCCCACTATGCGATCGACTTCCATCCTTGCATGACTCTCTCACCCCCGGAAGCTCCTGGAAACACCGAACTAGAGGGAGAACGTCGGGGCGCAGGCACTGCTTATCCTTTCCAAATTCCTCTGCGTGCCTTAATTCCCCAACGGATTGACAACCTCTTAATTGCTGGGAAAAGTATCGCTACCAGCCATATTGCTGCCGCTGCCTATCGAGTACATTCCTTTGAATGGTCCTCTGGCGTTGCAGCCGGGAAAACCGCCAATTTCTCCCTAGAAAAAGGCATCTTACCCTATCAGTTAGTAGACAATCTACCCCAACGGGAACCGCAGTTAGAAGAGTTACAAACTCGTCTAGTGGATAGCGGCAATCCCATTGCCTTTCCTAATACCTCCATCTTTAATAATACCTGGGAAGATTGGAAATAGTTAGGCGGCTATTCTAGGATTAGTTCAAGAAGAAAAGAAACCGGGTTTCTTGCACGAATGGGCTGCCACTGAGCAGACATTTAAAAAAGAAACTCGGTTTCTAAATTTTTCTGTATCCTAGCTTGAAAGATGGGCTTGAATCATTAACAGGATACGGGCTTGCTCAGTAGGGGTGTGAAGAAACAATGGCTATTTAACGCAAAATCCAGGAGAATGCAAAAAACAAGAGTTTTGTCAAGAGGCTTATTTGATAAGAATTGTCACAAATTTAATCCCTGAAATGAACAAACGATAACTTTATTCTGGGGTAGCATGACAAGGCGTAAAAAGAGAGTTATAGTAAGCGTAAGCATGAGGGTAGCCTTTGGCTAATTCTGTCCGATTTAACGGATTTAACTCTTTGTAAACCCCGACCAAAAAACATTATGAAGCGCGTAATCATTGCAACCGCCTCCATTGTAGCCACCGTCTTACTGAATTCCAGCCCGGGGATTTCTCAACCCAGTGAAACGGGAGGACGAGAACCGGGATTTTGGCAACCAGAAACCGATGTAAATGTGAACCTTCCGATCAACATCACCCTGCTGAATAATGCAGGAATCTCTTTGGAATATAGCCTTCAAGATGGGGGATTTCGAGAAATAGGAGCGGGAACCCGAGTCGGGTTAGGCAATTTCCTCCTAAACCCAACTTCCCAGACCGATTTGTATCGAAACTTGAATGTTTTTATCAATTCCCCAGTGGGTGCGAGTGAGGTTCCTTTACATTTTGATATTAATTCCGTGGGAAATGATGTCACCATCACGATTCGCCCTGCCATGACGGGAGAACGAATTGACCGAGGATTTTATACCGATGAAAAAGGCCGAATTTATGCCTTTTAATTGGAAATATTAATTGAAAAATCGGTTGTTACCCTGAAAAAGGGGAAAGCCTAGTCATAACGGCTTTCCCCTTTTTTTAAATTGTAAAAACTTAATTTTACTGTTTAAAATAATAAAATTTTAAAAATGTAATTTTGAAAATAAGCTAGGGGTCTTAATACCAAAAATTTGGTGTAATTTTCTCTAAAAAAGTTGTCAAACCCTTTAGATTTTTCCATTTCATTGTGCTGGACCCAGTTTTTAAAATTTAGATTAGTAGAACAAAGAATGACTCTATTTTTTGGCAAGGGCCTACAAAAAAGAACCTAGAAATGTGAAGGCAACTCGGTAACAGTCCTAATGATTCATTCCAGGACTGAGGCCCTGAGATTATAGTAAAATCGCATGATTATGCTGGGTTGACAAGCCTTGATCAGTTCTGTCACAATTGAAGCAGTTTGCTAACAACGCAAATCCCCAGCCATTTTCCTCCTTTTCACTGTCCTAAAGATCTCTAGTTAGGGCAGCCCCCTCATTCAGTTGCTAGAGTTGTTCTTCCAAAACCCGAGGAAGAACAGGTCCCTCCATATCCCGTCTTGGAATCATGAACCCCATGAATCAAACTGTGAGCACCCATTCTAAATCTGACTCTACTAAAACCTTTCCCGCCTCTGTTTTATCCGTCAGTCGAGATGAGTTTGGTTATCCAGAAGATAACCCCAATGCTCAATTTCCACCGTTAACCCTCAAAGAAAAAGATGGAAAACCTTTACCCGCTGATTTGCTGGGTCATGCCTTTATTATTGGGGCAACGGGTTCGATTAACTCTTACCGACCCGATGTTACCAGCAATACAGTTTTTCCTTCCCATGACGGAACTACCCCGTTGTACAATGGCGATGGCATGGTTTACCGCATTGATTTTGAACCTTTGAGTGAAGGGGCAAAATTATCCGCTAGACAAATCAAAGCTCCCTGCTACTACGCTGATATTGCTACAAATCATTGCCAAAAATATCAGGGTTCGGAGGGAAATCCCAAATTAACAGATTTAAGATTTAAAAACCTGGGTATTACCCGAGTTTCTGGCCCTTTAGGAACCCGCAATCAACTGAATACAGCTTTTCTACCCCTGAAATTTTCTGAGGCAGAACATGAACGGTTACTGGTAACTTGGGATGTGGGTCGTCCCTACGAAATCGACCCCAAAACTCTGGAAACTGTTACGCCAGTGGGGAAAAATTCTGAGTGGGAAGAAGTTAACGAAGTGGAAAAACTCTTTTTTAAACCGACCACTCCCTTTAAAACGATTCAAAGTTCAGCCCATCCCGTTTTCGACCCTTATACACAGGAAATGTTTACGGTGAATGTGGGGCGATCGCTCTCTAACGTCTTGTCTCAATTCATTCCCTTAGTCTATTTGGCTAAAGAATTCATAGACTGGATTAAAAAACAATTCCACAAATTAGGCGGTAAAAACGTAGAAAAGCCCGCAGAAGAATTATTGCAGGTTGGTTACTTCCCCCCCCCCGCAAAAACACCTCGAAAATTTGTTTTAAATGTCTTAGAACCCTTTAAAATAACGGGAAAAAGTCTTTTACAATTTTTGAGAGCTTGCATTGGGATATTTACTGATAATTTTCTCTATTTAGTCCGGTGGGATGGTTCAGGAGACCTTGAAAAATGGCAAGTTCTCCACGAGGGTTCTCCACTCAAAATTAAGCAAAGCACTCACCAGATGGGACTCACTAAAGATTATCTGGTGTTAATCGATACTGCTTTTAAAATTTCCGTTGAGGAAATTCTGCCGACTAGGCCGAACAAAAGATCGGATCAAATTGAAAAGTGGTTGAGAAACGTATTCGATCATCCACAATTACAAGATAATACAGTTTATATCATCGAGCGGAATAAACTGGACAAAAAGAACCAGTCAGTAGAGGCTAAAAAAGTTACAATTCCCCGAGAGGCAGCACATTTCCTTGTGGATTATCAGAATCCGGAGGATCAGATTACCTTGCACTTGGCTCATGTTTGTGCCTGGGATGCCGCCGAATGGGTGACCAAGTTTGATGATGCCGATCCGGTGGATGGGTCAGGAACATCCCCTCTCTATGGAGCGATCGCCGGACCGATGGATATCAGCAAACTAGGATGTCACGTCATTAACGGCAAAACCGGACAATTCATCCGCAAAAATCAAGATATTTTGATGCATAAAGATTATACCTGGGGGGCAGCCATCTACGCCTACCGTGAGCGTCCTTTTCCCGACCGTTTAGAAGATATTTACTGGAGTTGTATGGGATGTTGGGCTGATCTAAAAACCCCCCATATTGAACATCTGTATAAACACTATCGCTATCGAGAAGTTGGATTGGAGGAATTAGATGAGATCACGACTCAAGGCAAACCTTCCACCTTATTCCGACTTCACATTGCACCCTTAGATCAGGTTGCTGAAGATGAAAATCGGTTGAGCATTGCTGATGGATATCAATTTCCCGAGGGTCATTGGGTCGTTTCACCCCAATTTATTCCTCGGCCTGGAACTGAAGGATCTACCGATGGTTACATCCTTTGTGTGGTTCATTACGACGAGAGTGCAGAACCCCAAAAAACCAACGGGAATGAACTGTGGATTTTTGATGCGGCTGACTTAAAAAGCGGTCCCAAATACAAACTGTGGCATGAGCAATTTAATGTCGGGTTTACGATTCATACAGCCTGGTTGCCTCAGATAAAACAACGCAATGCCAGTTATTGTATTGAAATGCGGGATGATTACGCGGACATTTTAAACCAGCAGTCTCCGAAAAACAAAGCCTTAATCGAGGATTTATTTGAAAATTGGGTTTATCCGAAAAAAGAATCCGAAATTGCTCAGAAAAGTGAAATCAACTGAGATTCCCATTAGCCCTGATTATCACAGTTTTTTGTGAGTTATGGCTTGTCTATCCCCTTAAAATAATTAGCTAAAATGCTAATCGCCTCATTTTCTGAAACCGGGCGATTAGCATTTTAGCTAAAAAGGATAGTCAAAAGATTAACCTATTCGTATCTTCCAACTTTACCCCTTATTTAGGCCATTCAACCTTATGTTAAAAATTCCCGGTTACTGCAATCTTTCGGCAATTTATGAAAGTGAAAATACCGTTGTTTACCGAGCCGTACAAGAATCAGATAACCAATCGGTTATTCTGAAATTTCTGAAGTCTGAGTATCCCAGTTTAGAGCAAATTGCCCGCTACAAGCTAGAATATGAAATTAATAAAAAATTGCTCCAGGTGGAAGGGGTAGTCCAATATTACCACTTGGAAAATTATCAAAATCAGTGGCTGATAATTTCTGAAGACTTTGGGGGAGAAAGTTTAAAATCATGCAGTGAAGAAATTTCGGGAAATTTAAAGCTATTTCTATCCATTGCTATTCAGGTTACACAAACTTTAGGAGAAATTCATCACGCTAATATTATTCATAAAGACCTGAATCCTTTGAATATCGTTTATAATCGGCAAACTGAGCAAGCTAAAATTATTGATTTTGGCATTTCTACCCTGTTTTCCCGAGAAAATCCCACATTTAAAAATCCTAATGTTATTGAAGGGACCTTAGCCTATATGTCTCCCGAACAAACCGGGAGAATGAATCGGGCTCTCGATTATCGGACAGATTTTTATTCTCTGGGGGTCACTTTTTATGAATTACTCACCAAACAGCTTCCTTTTGCGACTCAGGAGGCTTTAGAGTTAGTGTATTGCCATATTGCCAAGCAGCCCGTTTCTCCTCGGGAGATTAATTCAGAAATTCCCGAAGCAGTCTCGGCTTTAGTAATGAAACTTTTAGCTAAAACCGCCGAGGACCGATATCAAAGTGCCTGGGGACTTGCATCAGATTTGCAAAACTGTTTGAATCAACTGGAAGAAACGGGAAGTATTCAACCCTTTACCCTGGGGGAAAATGATAGTTCTAGCCGGTTTCAAATTCCCCAAAAACTTTATGGCAGAGAAGCGGAAATTGACTTATTGCTAAAAGCCAGCGATCGACTGAATGACCCGGAGTTGAATGGGGGAAAGGAAATGATGCTAATTTCCGGATATTCGGGAATTGGCAAATCGGCTTTAGTGCGGGAAATTTATAAACCCTTAACTCAAAAGCGCGGATACTTTATTTCAGGTAAATTTGACCAACTTCAGCGAAATATTCCTTATGGGGCGATCGCCCAAGCTTTTGCGACGCTAATTCGACAGTTATTAACGGAAACTCCTGAACAGATCGAACAGTGGCGATCGCAATTAGTCGAGGCGTTAGGGGTTAACGCGCAGATTATGGTGGATTTAATTGGGGAATTAGAACTGATTATCGGCACACAGCCCCCGGTTAGCCCCTTGCCTCCAGGAGAATCTCAAAATCGATTTAACCTCGTTTTTCAAAATTTCATCAAGGTTTTTACCCAAAAAGAACATCCCCTCATCATTTTTTTAGATGATTTGCAATGGGCAGATGCTGCATCTTTAAAAATTATTCACCAACTCATGACGCGAGCAGATAGCCAATACTTCCTCTTAATTGGCTGCTACCGCGATAATGAAGTCAGCGCTACGGATCCCCTGATGTTAACTTTATCAGAAATTCGTCAAAGTAGGGCATCGGTGAATCATATTTCTTTGACTCCTTTGGGGTTAGCCGATATTAGACAATTAATTGCTGATGCGCTCAAAACTGAGAACCCAGAAATTTTACCTTTAGCGGAGTTGGTTTTACAAAAAACTAATGGTAACCCATTTTTTATTACGGAGTTTCTGGAAAAACTCTATATCGATCATCTCCTAAGCTTTGAAGTAAACGCTCACCACTGGCAATGGGACCTCAACGCAATCAAATCAGCCCAAATCACCGATAATGTGGTCGAATTAATGGTGCTTAAAATTCAATCCCTGCCAGAAACGGCTCAGAAATTTGTCAAACTGGCGGCTTGTATTGGTAATCAATTTGATTTATTAACCCTCTCCCTCTTGGATGAAACTACCCCTTCAACGATTGCCCATCACTTATTTGATGCTGTAGAATTAGGGCTTATTTTTACCGAAAGTGATGATTCCAACTGGATTAAATCGGGGACAGAAGTAAGCCATTTATCTAATTGTTATCGCTTTGTTCACGATCGCATTCAGCAAGCGGCTTATACCCTATTAGAATCCGAAGCCCAACGGGCTATCCATGTCAAAATAGGACGCGTTTTACTTCAAAATACTCCCGAAGCTGAACGGGGAGCAAATCTGTTTGAAATCATCGATCATTTGAATCTGGGTCAAGGATTGATTATAGAACCGGAGGAACGGATCAAGTTAGCTGAGTTAAATTTATCAGCCGGAAAAAAAGCAAAAGAATCAACTGCTTATGCAGCCGCTTGGGAATATTTACAGTTTGCCATCAGCTATTTACCAGAAACCTGTTGGACGGAACATTATGATTTATCTTTAGATCTGCATAAGGAATGGGCAGAGGTAGAGTATCTCAATGGAAATTTTGAAGCGGCAGAAGAATTAATTACGCTGGTCCTGGCGCGATCGCATACGGATTTGGAGAAAGCCAAAATCTACAACCTGGCGATCGTCCAATACACCCTCCAGTTCAAATATGCTGAAGGAATTGCAGCGGGGCGTAAAGCCTTGCAACTGCTGGGAATTGACTTACCTCAAAGTGATTTTCAATCCGCCTTAATGCTGGAAATTGGAACCATTGAAAAAGAATTGGGCGATCGCGAGATTTCCTCGTTGATTGACCACCCCCAAATGACCGACCCAGAGCAAATCATTGCCATACAATTACTCGTCAATCTTTTAGCAGTCAGTTATATTATCAATTTAGAGTTATATTCGATTATTGTTGCTAAAATTGTTCAAACCTCCTTGAAATATGGTCATTCCCGAGAGTCAGCTCAGGGATACTCTACCTATGGATTTTTGATGTGTTGCTTTGGAAACTATCTCTGGGGCGATGAGTTTGGAAGTCTTGCTGTAGAACTTTCGGAACAGTTCAATTATCCTGCCTTAAAATGCAAGAATTACACCGTTGTCGGCGGCTTAATTTATCCCTGGGTTAAATCCTTAAAAGCCTCAGATTCTTTGTTGACTGAGGGATATAAAGCTGGATGGCTATCGGGAGAGTTTCAATACATTGGCTATATTCTTCAGTTCCAAGCGATTCGGTTATTTTGTCGAGGGACTCATCTCCCCGATGCCTGGACGGAACTCAGTAATTTTTTGGCGGTGACGCAAGAAACCCAAAACCAATGGGCGACTGATAATATTTTAGGATTCAAAATCGGCGTTGCTAACCTGCTGGGACATACAACCCATGAATTGAGCTTTGAGGTGGATGAAATTTCCGAATCTGTCTATTTATCAACTTTTCAAGACCATCAAAGCTGGCAGGGAATTTGTTATTATAAAATTTTCAAGTTTGCCATTCTTTATTTATATGGCTCATTTGCAAAAGCTCTAAATTTAGCCCCAGATATTGCCCTGCTAATTCCTACAATTACCGGGAATATTATTGTAGCTGACTATAATTTTTATCACTCCCTCACTTTAGCTGCACTCTATCCTACCGCATCTAGTTCAGACTCAGCCCTCTATTTGGAGCAACTGGAAGCTAACCAAACCCAGATGAAAATCTGGGCTGAAAATTGCCCCGAAACTTTCCAGCATAAGTTCCTTTTAGTCGCAGCAGAAATCGCTCGAATTTTGGGAAAAGATTTAGAGGCAATGGACCTCTACGATCGCGCGATCGCCCAGGCGAGTGAACAGGAATTTATTCACCATGAAGCGATTGCTCATGAACTCGCCGGTAAATTTTGGTGGAACAAAGGAAAAGAAGACTTTGCCGCTGTTTATCTGAAGAGGTCTCACTATAAATATCAGCTTTGGGGGGCGAAGCGAAAGATTGAACAGTTGGTGCAACAGTATCCTAGCATTTTGGGTCAGCGATCGCGCAAGACATCAGGGGAACTGCAAACCACAGTCACTCTAAGCACCACCGATAACCAAACGGGGGAAGTCCTAGATTTTGCTACCATCATGAAAGCTTCTCAGGCGATCGCCAGCGAAATTCATCTCGATAAACTCCTGACTCAATTAATCCAAATTACCCTAGAAAATGCCGGAGCGCAACAAGGATTTTTAATTTTATCGGATCATCAGCAACTCATGATAGAAGGGTCAGGGACGATGGATAGCGAAATTCAAGTCTTGCAATCCATCCCGGTACATCAAAGCCAACAACTCCCCCAGTCTATCATTCAGTATGTAGCCCGCACTCAAAAATCGGTGGTTTTAAGTGATGCCACAACCTCCGAAATGTTTGCTACAGATGCCTATATTATAGAACAGCAACCCAAATCTGTTTTATGTAGCCCGATTGTGAATCGCGGTACCTTAGTCGGCATCCTTTATCTCGAAAATAATCTCACCCCTGAAGCCTTTACCCCCGATCGCTTGGAACTCTTAAACGTTGTTTCCGCGCAAGCTGCCATCTCGATTGAAAATGCTCAACTCTATCAAAACCTAGAAACTAAAGTTAAAGAACGTACCGCCCAACTCGCCGAAGCCAATCAGGAAATTACCCTACTAAACGAACGGCTGAAAGCCGAAAATCTTCGCATGAGTGCGGAACTGGATGTGACCCGTAAGCTGCAAAAAATGGTCTTACCTAAAGATCGGGAATTGCAGCAAATTCCCGATTTAGAAATTGCCGGGTTTATGGAACCTGCGGATGAAGTTGGCGGGGATTATTATGATGTACTCCCTCACAAAGGTGGTGTAAAATTTGCCATTGGCGATGTTACGGGACATGGATTAGAAAGTGGGATGTTAATGATTATGGCCCAAATGGCAGTCCGAACCTTATTGGAAAGTGAAGAAAATGACCCAATTCGATTTTTAGAAATTATTAACCGGGCCATTTATAAGAATATTGACCGGATGAATATCGATAAAAATATGACATTAGCGATTCTGGATTACCATCAGGGAGACTTGAAAATTAGTGGACAACATGAAGAGGCTATCATTGTTAGAAAGGGAGGCGAAATTGAACGAATTGATACTCTCGACTTAGGGTTATATGTGGGTCTTGAGCCGGATATTGCAGAGTTCTTGAATTACACTGATATTCGGTTGAATCCTGGAGATGGGGTGGTACTTTATACCGATGGGATTACGGAAGCAGAAGATATCAATGGGGTTCAGTATGGATTAGAACGCCTGTGTGAAGTGGTGAGCGCTTCCTGGAATTTAACTGTTCATGAAATGCGAGAAAAAATTATTGAAGACGTCATGAGCTATATTGGTAGTCAAAAAGTATATGATGATATCACCCTATTAGTGATTAAACAAAAATAACATTTTCGGTCTTTGATTCTACCTTAAACCGAATGCAGAGCCAATAAAAACAGCAATGAAAGAGTCTTGATCATTCTCAAAAAAGTTCCATGACTGTAACCCAAATACAAACCGAGTTTCTTGATAAAAGTTTTGCCGATTGGCCTAAATTTCGGTAAGAAACCCGGTTTTTTCCTTAAATATAAAAGTTGACTCAGTTGTAATTTGCTGAGTTATTCAACCTGCAAATTCACGTTTTTATTTTGCAGTTTGCTTTGCCACCATTGCTCAAACAATTGCTCTTGAAGCTGGCGTTTGAGTTGTCCCTCTAGGGTGGCCGGAATCCGTTGTTCTAGGCGCAATAAGCTGTAGCGGCCTTCTAATTCTAATGGACCCATAATCTCTCCGGGTTGAGTGTTGGAAATGGCATCGCGAATGGCGGGGGGAAGTTGACTGAACAAAATCGCTCCCATCATGCCATTATAGGCGCGTTCTCCGGCGATGGAATGCTCTTTTGCTAGGGCTTCAAAACTTGCCCCAGCTTGTTCGAGTTGAGCTTTGAGTTCTACGGCTTTATCATACTGTTCTACGACAATTCGGGAGAGAACAATTTGCTCAAAAGCTTGCTGATTTTTCTGGAAATAGTCTTCCAGTTTTTCAGCGGTGACTTTAGTTTTAATTTCTTCAATTTTTAACCCAGCGGCAAACTGATTACGAAAAGTCCCATAAGTTAGGCTTTGACTTTGTAACCATTGGTCAAAGCGGTCCGATTGTACCAGTTGATTTTGGAGGCGAAAATTAATGATGGCCTGTTCTAAGAGGGAGGCATCAATTTCTAAATCAGCTTGGCTTTGCAACTCTTGTTCGATGACGTGCTGCCGGAGAATCTTCATGATAAACTGTTGCAGGTCGCCACTGGTTCGCAGATACCCTAGGGCTTGCCGCAGTGAAATCGTTTCGTCATCAATGGTGATAAATTTTTCCGTTTCCATGTTCATTCATTCAAAAAGGACTGCAAAGAATACCCAGACCTAGAGTAGCGTAGGAAGTGGATTCAGGATTCAAACTGGGGGAGAAGAAACCGGGTTTTGCTCCTGGAGGGGTTGCCCGATCGCCCAAGTTATGGTGTGAAAAAACCCGGTTTGTCTTCTCATCTCCTCCTGTACCAAAGTCCTAGGAAATCTGGACTGAAGGGGAATCAGCACGCCTATCCCCGAGAGAAATGAGCAGGAGAAAGAACTAGAGTCACGCTTTAAGAGACTGCTTTTCTAGCTTAGTTCAAGAGTGCCTCTAGCTTTTGCTGATTCCACAGTTGCTGATATAAACCCGGTTGTTCGACTAACTCAGCGTGAGTACCGACTTGAACGATCGCCCCGCGATCCATGACAAAAATGCGATCGGCAGAGGCAGCAGCGGACATTTGGTGCGAGATAAACAACACCGTTTTGCGCTGTGTCCCCGAGGAGAGATTTTTGAGAATATCCGTTGCGGTTTGATTATCCACACTGGAAAGGGCATCATCTAAAATCAGCAACGGCGCATCCATCAGCAGGGCTCTAGCGAGAGCCATGCGCTGGCGCTGTCCTCCTGAAAGGGTAATCCCCCGTTCCCCCACCAATGTCTCGTACTGTTGAGGAAAATTGAGAATTTCTGGGTGAATTTGGGCTTGTTTGGCCGTTTCGATGATTTCCGGGTCCTCCGCAAGGGGTTTGCCATAGCGGATGTTGTTCCGGATGGATGTGCTAAATAAAAAGCTTTCTTGGGGAACATACGCGATATTCCCCCGCAGGGTTTCTAGTTGGAGGGTGGTGATATCTTTGCCATCGAGATACAGTTGTCCAGGGCTGATATCCAGTAAGCGGGGGATAGCATTGGCGAGGGTGGATTTCCCGGAACCAATGGGACCAACGATCGCTACCGTCTCACCTGGAGTAATCTCAAAGCTCAAGGCATTCAGGGCGGGGGTTTGCGCCTCGGGATAGCGGTAGGTGAGGTGATTGGCTCGCAAATGACCTTGCGCCGGTTCTGTCAGGGCGATCGCCTCCGGTGTATCTTGAATTTTTGGTTTCGCTTCAAAAATTGCTTCGATGCGATCGATACTCACTTCTCCCCGTTGATACGCCGTAATAGTAAACCCTAGGAGAGCAGTAGGAAATACCAGGCGTTCGACATATAATAACAGGGCGATGAAATCTCCCACGGAAATTACCCCATCGGCGATCGCCCCGGCACCAAAAGTCAGTAATACCAGTAAGCTTATACTGGCTAATCCCCCTAAGACGGGAAACAGAAAACTGCGAGTTTGGGCTAATTTGAGATTGGCTCGTAAATATTGTTGATTGAGTTGGCGGAACGCAAGGCGTTCGTTTTCTTCTTGAGCATAGATTTTAATCAAAGAAATCCCGCTCATATCCTCTTGAATCAAGTCACTGAGTCCCGAGAGTTGTTCTTGGACTTCCAATTGCTCAGTGCGGAGGCGATCGCTAAATAACTGCACGATCATCAGCATAAACGGATAGACCGCCACAGCCCACAGGGTCAACTTGACATTAATCGCCAACATCACCGGCAGGGTTAATCCATAAGCAAAAATCGTATTCACCAGACTCAACACCGCAAATCCCAGCAGACGCCGGATATTGTCCACATCCGAGGTAGCACGGTTAATCAAATCTCCCGGTGGGTTCAGGGCAAAATAGGCCGGTTCCAGAGTCAAGACGTGCTGAAAAATGCCTTGTTTGAGGTCAAACTCCACCTGACGTCCCACCCCAAACAGATACATTCGGGAGACGACCCGAATCACCCACATGAGGGAAGCTAGGACGAGGATGATGCCGACAAAATACAGAATGCGATCGAAGCTAAAGGTGACTTCGAGTTCATCCACTGCATTACGAATCAGCAGGGGAATGTAGACCCCCAAAGCATTGACGATAAATAGGGCCACCACCCCCACTAAGGCATTCTGCCAGTGGGGACGCATATAAGAGGCCAGTTTTTGAAGTTTTGAGCGAGCCATGTCGAATTGATATGTTTTTACCCCTCTTTTAGTTTAGAGGGCGATCGGGGGGATGGGGAAGATTGGGGAGATGGGGAGGATGGGGGAGATGAGGAAGGTGAGGAGGATTATTCTTCACCTAATCTCGATAGCGCTCCCCCTAATCTTCCCATCTCCCCAATCTTCCCCACCTTTTTAAGTTAGTTAGACAAGCAACGAGCACAAGGTTCGACCCAACCTCGGAGGAAATAGTACATCATGGTGTAAAATTCTTCGACTACGCGGCTGGTGAGGGCCAAGCTGGTGGCATTGGGAATGATGTCATAAATGCCGGTGCGGGCTTGTTTTAAGGCACAGATTTCTGGGTATAAACTGGGCGATCGCGGGATGATCTCCAGATCGAGGCTTTCAAAGGAGAGGCTGGCCCTCGGTAAGTGCAAAACTGAGGCGACGAGGATCAGCCGAGGGTTACGGTTAGCTCGTGGAGGGAGGAGTTCTCCAATGGCTTCGGCACTTTGCCGGATATTTTCGACCTTATTTAAAACAAAAATATGAGTAGGGGAGACCCCTTGGGCAATTAACAGGCTTCTAATGATGTCCGCTTCGAGGATATCTGTGGAGTTAACCGAATACCAAGGAGCGCTGACCCCTTGCCAGGGAAAGGGTTGAGGTCGAGCTGCAATAATGACCCGAGGGGAGTGGCCCACCTTTTGTTGAAGTTGGTACTGACGAACGGTGGTGACGATGAGATCGCTCATGCTTGTTTCTACCAATTCCGGCTGATAGGGCAAGGAAGGCTGGGAAATGCCCGAGGATAAGAGGACGATCGCTTCGGGACGACCGACAACCGGGACAAGATTAGGGTTTCCCTGGGCTGAACAAACCGAGGCGATGGGGAAATTAGAGCCAATCAGCCAATATTGATAGTGTTGAGCCAGCCAAGGAACGCTACAGAGAATCAAGACAGCGAGGGCAGCACAAACCAGCGGCTGTCGCTGTTTCGGCCTTTGGGTAGCGGTGCACAAGAGGACAAGGCACAATCCGAGGGGTCGGAGGGGAAACGACAGAATATACCACAGGGTGGCAACCCCTTGTTCTGTGGGAAAGAAGAATGCTAAGACAATAATACTTAACAAGATTGCGCCCCCGAGCCAGGTTAGGTATTCCCGAGGAATAAGCTGGAGGAGGACATACCAGATGAGGAGGGCGACAACCACCCATAGGAGAAGCTGGGTTATGACTAGAAACATTGCAAGATGTCCTCAAGGTGCAAGTTAAAGGGCGATCGAATCATCTTCTGTATGCTCCTACGGCGGTAATTCAGTCAAAACAATGAACTCTGGGAAAACTCGGGTCTAAGTCTGGGGTAAACCGGGCGATCGCCGGGAAATTTAAGTATTTATTCGGAGGTATTTTAGTTTGTTACATTTTTGTTGACAAATCTATGCAGTTCTTAAATGTGTCTGAAAGTCAACCGTAGTCAGATCGAATTTAACCCCGAGAGAAAGCCGACTCCCGGATGCCAGTTCTTTCCTTGGAGGCAGAGTGGCGGCCCCATCGACGGTCTGTCTTAGCAGTTAACCGATGGAATTCGTTATTTTCTCTAAACTGATTAAGAATCATTTAATCGATGGGATGAAAGTGTTACAAAGATTAATAAAAAATCCTCGATTAATCCTCCGATACCGCGCCATACTTGATAGAAGTTGAGCAATTAAAATTAAAATCCTCAGTTCCTCCCAAGTGTTGGGTTGATACAAATAGCACCCCTATGACTATTAATCATTGGCTGACCCTTTACGAACAGGGAATTAGAGACTTTTCGGGTTTAGACTTGCGTGGAGCTCAATTGATGGGGGTGACCCTGATCGGGGTTAACCTCACCGGTGCCTATCTCGAAGGCGTGAATTTCGCTCGCTCGTTTTTAACCAAGTCCAATCTAACTCGTGCTGCCCTCAATCGATCTAATCTTAATTTTGCCAAACTCAGTGACGCCCGATTAACCGAGGCGAATTTGACCAAAGCGGATCTACAGGGTTCCTTTCTGGTCAAGGCCCAGTTGAATCACGCCAAATTGAGTGGAGCCAATCTGAGCAGCGCCAATCTGCGAGGGGCAGATTTACGAGAGGCCAATTTATGTGGGGCCAATCTCCAAGGGGTGAACCTGCGTGGTGCAAACCTGGCTGGGGCCAATTTGAAATGGGCTAATCTCAGTGGTGCCAGGTTGAGCGGTGCCATCCTGGATCGGGTGCAATTAACGGGAGTGAATCTCAGCGGCGCTTTTTTGAATGGGGTGGATTTAACAGGGGTGGATCTCGATGGGGTAAATTTGAGTGAGGCCAAGCTCAGTGGTGCCAATCTCGCTGGGGCGAATCTGAGGTTTACAAATTTTACGGATGCTAAACTGCGCGGAGTAAATTTCACCGGCGCGAATTTAACCGGGGCGGATTTAAGTTCAGCGTTATTAAATCAAGCTCGGTTAAATTCTACGAATTTGACCCGGACGGATTTCACGGATGCGGATCTGCGGGATGCCAACTTTTCCGGCGCGACTTACGACGGTGCAGAATGTCGGAGTTTGAATGAGGTAGAAGGGGCAATGCAACAGTATGGGGCGGCGATCGCCTGGGACAGTGCAGCTTTTTCCCCACAGATGACCCTCGGGACCCTCTATTAAGCCGGTCGGCGGCAACTCCGGTCCCCCTATGCTGTTTGCCCGAAGAGGGGACCGAAGGCGGCTCAAATTATTTGCGCCGTTTGATTTCAGTCTCGATCGCCTGAATCACGGTTTGGATGACTTTGACTCGGGCATAATATTTATCATTCCCCGGGATCACCGTCCACCGTGCCGAAGGGGTACTCGTCCGCTGAATCATCTGATTCACGGCCACATTATAAAGGGACCACTGCTCGCGATTGCGCCAATCTTCATCGGTGAGCTTATGTTCCTTAAACGGATTGTTGCTGCGTTCGTTGAAGCGCTTAAGTTGTTCTTCGGGGCTAATATGTAGCCAGAATTTGACCACGGCATAACCGGAACTGGTGAGTTGTTCTTCAAATTCATTGATTTCTCGATAAGCTCTACGCCATTCCGGTTCGCTGGCAAATCCTTCGATACGTTCCACTAAAACTCGACCATACCAACTGCGATCGAAAATGCCAATGGTTCCAGGGGGCGGTAATCGTCGCCAGAACCGCCAAAGGTAATGATGGGCTAATTCTTCCGTGCTGGGGGCTGCAAAGGCATTCACGGCATAACTCCGGGGGTCTAGGACATCAGTTAAGCGTTTGATCGCTCCCCCTTTGCCAGCGGCGTCCCATCCTTCAAATAAGACAAGGACAGGGATTTCTCGTGCATGAATCTCAAGTTGCAGTTTTGTGAGTTCAACTTGTTCTTTACGCAGTTGTTTTTTATAGTCCTGTTTATCTAAGCTCACACTCAAATCAACTTGGGAGAGAAAATCGGGTTCCGTGGGTTGGAGTTGTTCTTGGGCGGGCAAAACAGGGACGGGTAGGTGATAGTGGAGGCGATCGAGCGCTTCGGTGAGGGTGGTTGCCATTTTTGTCAGCACTTTCACCCGTGCCCACTGGGGATTGTCTCCTTCGACCAGGGTCCAGGGCGCGGGTCCCGTACTGGTTTGAATCACCATGTCTTCCGCTAACGCGCTGTAGGTGTCGTATTTTTTCGCTTGCTGCCAGTCTTCGGGACGGACTCGCCAAGCGGTGAGGGGGTCTGCTGCGGATTTTTTCAGTCGTCGCTTCAGTTCTTTTTCGCTGATGTGAATCCAGAATTTGGCGATCGCTACCTCATCATCCACCATCTGCCGCTCAAACGCATTGATCTGTCGAATCACCGTGGGCACTTCCGCATCTGTTAGCCTGCCAAATAACCGATCTTCTAACATCCGAATGTACCAACTGTGATAAAAAATTCCGATACTGCCCCGCGCTGGCAATTTCTGCCAAAACCGCCAGAGAAAAGGGTATTGCTGTGCTTCTTCGTTCGGGGGCCATATTGGATGCACTTGAAATCCCCGAGGATCCATATAACCCACCATTTTTTTGACTAGCGACCCTTTCCCAGCGGCAGTCCAACCTTCTAAGACGAAGATAGAGGTTAGTTTTTTTTCCCAACAGGCTTGTTGTAGCTGTCGGATCTGCTGCATCAAGGTTTCGATCTGTTCCTGATATGTCTTTTTATCCAAGGAAAGTTTGAGATCAAGGTTATCTAACATAGACTTGTTGTATGGGGGCTAGATTGTGAGTTGGCTGGTGACTCAATGCCCTAATCGTACCTGTCCCGTTTCTTTTTTGAGTACGATTTTACTTTTTTAAAGGTTAGGAATTCTTGATAAAATCCGTTATAAGGCGTCTTGCAGTCCGGGGACAATTGATTTAGATCCGCCTATAATATAGCCTTGTTTAAATAAATCAGATCAGTCTTCATGCATGAAGGGGAGTTTGTAATCTTCTTTCCTATATTCGGGAGCAAGATGCTCCCATTTGGTCAATTCTATGGTCATCAGAATTTAGAGTAGCCTATCTACCCCCGGCCAATTCAATGGCAAAATTCTGTTATTTTTAATACAATAATTCAGGAAATTTGTTAATTTGGTTACGTTAAAATTAATAAAATAAAGTGCCATGACAGGGACTGAAGGAACGCCAACGTCGAGATAGAGATTTCCAGACCCATAAAAAGTGTAGAGCCGGTAGAATGATGATGAATTGGCAGAAGCGCAATTTAGGGTAAGCGGATACAAACTGGTTGACCCATTTCCCTCGGAAGACGTTAGACGGTTGCGAGGTAATTCGCTAAGATAGACAACAATAGGTATCACTTTCGCTTAAAAACGCTTATGAATAAAAACAAAAACACGGAAAGTCTGTTAGGAGCAATCGTGCGATCGCCGATGGAACTGGCTTTAGAAATTGCGGCTTTAACTGGCATTCTCTGCACATTTCTAGCGATTCTCCAATCCTGGGGAAACCTTCCCCAGACTATCCCCATTCATTTTGGCATCACGGGCCAACCAGATAATTGGGGTTCCAAACCGATTCTCTGGCTATTACCCAGCATGGGAACTTGTATTTACCTGGTGTTAACTCTCTCCCCATTATTACCACAACTGTTAGACAGTCCGTTTCCGATGCCAGAAGATCATGGGGACCGCTTGTTAGGACTGGTGCGTGAACTGTTTGCTTGGATGAAGGTGCAAATTATCTGGCTATTTTTCTTGATTACCTGGCAGATGATTCAAGTTGGATTGGGACAAGCGAGTGCGATCGCCACAATTTTAATTTTTACCGGGGTGATATTTCTAGGGGGAACGATCGCCTTTTATTTCCAACAAGCAGAACAGAACCTCTATTAAGCCCGATGCCTCCTGTACAATTGTTCCCCATGAAAATAGCCCGCATTAGCGGGCTATTCATGTAATTAAAATCTAGGGTTCAGCTTCGGTTTATCGCCCAAATCGCTGACGGAGGCGCTGCATAAATATATCGACTTCGGGTAATTTGATTTGAGTGACGAGCGCCGCAAATACTAGGAATCCACCCAAGCTAGAGAGACCCAATTCCACAAGATAAATCAATAATCCAGTGCCTTCAAAGAAGCGATCGCAGCCTTGAAGAATCACCCAACCAACCACACCCGCTACCGCACTAGCACCGGTTAATAAGCCGATGGGTTTACTCCACTCCGCTAAAGGCAATCCATTCAACTTGCGATCGAGCAAAATCAACAAAGCCAGCATCGAAATAATATTCACCCCGACTGTTGCCAGAACCAAACCCGGTGCACCGAATGCCTTCACCATAAAGAAATCCAGGACTGCATTCAGAAAAATATTCACGATACTGACCCGAAACGGTGTATCTCCATCTCCCAAGGCATAAAACACCCGGACCAGCACATCTCGTCCCAAATAGACGAACATCCCGATTCCATACGCCATCAGCATCGGGGCGACAAATGCCGAAGCTTCTTGGTCAAAGGCCCCGCGTTCATAAATGACTCGCACGATCGCCACAGATAAAGCGATCGTAAATGCTCCTAAAGGTAACATTGTTAGCCCCGTCAGCATCAACCCCTGGCGAATCCGCTGTTTCAGTTGCGGCCAATCATTGGGGTCGCTCAAGCGAGAAAACACCGGCAATAGCGGCACTAACAGCATATTAGAAACAATCCCCAAGGGCGTCTGCACGAGCAGTCCGGCATACCCTAAAGCCGCCGCCGCTTGCGGAATGTATGACGCGAAAAACAAGTCTGTATAGACATTAATTTGGAGCATTCCCGAGGAGAAGGTGGCGGGTCCCATGACCTTCATCACCTCTTTGACCCCCGGACGATTAAACTCAAACCGCAGACGCAAGGTCCCTAAGCCGCTGCGCCACTGGGTCACCACTTGCACTACCCATTGGAGAATCGCCCCGGCAAGGGTTCCCCAAGCTAACACCATCCCACCGGTCATCGCATATTCAGGAAGGCCAATATCTTTGCCTGCTTGAAGGATGAAGACGCCTAATGCACCAATCAGCGCGAGACTGGAAAACAGGGGACTGATGGAGGGAATCCAATATTGGTCAGCAGCATTGAGGGCGCCGAATCCAATGCCAATCAATCCGGCAAGGACGGCGAGGGGGGCCATAATCCGGAATTGTTGGATGGCGATCGCATGGGTCAGTTGCAGGGTTTCAAATTCTGGGGTAGAAAGACCCTGGGCTGCTGCTTCTGCTGCTGAAATGTTCAAACCTGGGGCAACTAAACCCATGAGGGGTTCTGCAAATACCACTAAAACCCCGGTGACAATCAGCAGCAATCCACCAATCAGGGTCGTGATGGTTTCGACGAGGGGGGCTGCTTCTTCCGGTTTGCGTTTCGCGAGGACGCTGACGATCGCGCTATGGAAGGGTCCATTGATGCCCCCGAGTAAAATCAGCAAAAAACCGGGGATCACATAAGCATAGTTATAGGCATCAAAGGCGGGACCGACTCCAAATGCAGCGGCGATCGCCTGTTGACGCACTAAACCAAAGACTTTACTGATCAAGGTGGCGATCGCCACAAGACCGGCAATTCCAGCTAGAGAACGAGCGGGTTTTTTTAGGTCAGACACAAATCTTCACAAATCGCGAAAGAGCTTCAATTATTTAACCCCGAATTGGGCAATTCTCAACCATTCGGTTCCTCGCTGGTTTTACAACTGAGCCCGTTCCTGTTCCGGTAATCGACAAGGGATGGGGAGGATGAAGGGTGAGGAGTCACTCCACCCATGAGGGGAAAAACAGGGTACAGTCCCTAAACCGCCCGGAGTTTTTCTCCCGTACTATTTTAACGGGCTTAACTGTTCCGAGAAAAGTCCGGGGTAATTCCCGCTATGTGATTACACTACAGAATTTTTATGAGGGTAGCAACGCGACAAGAACAAGGGTGCCTCACCAACGGAGACCCCTCGGACTGGGGTGAGTCAAAAATTTTGATAAAAAAAAACCGGCTCAAAAGAGCCGGGAAACGTCAATCAGGGTGCATCTACCATTCCTTTCTTCTTGAGATCCCCCTGCAATCCGGAAAAATTATTGCTAAACTAGACACTAAGCAGGCACAAAGCAAACCTGCGCCCATCAGGCTGCCACTACATTTGCAGAGGAGAGGAAACGTCAATTAGGGTGCGTTCCTCTCCGGCCCATCAGGTTTTTAGGTGTCTGTCCCGTCAATCAAGGCAAGGGATTCTGCGTTCAGGAGCGATTCAGCCGTGCATCTGAAGGATCCCCAGCCATGCGATCGCTCCTCAATCCTCCATAAAAAAATCCCTAGCTCCTAACAACTAGGGATCTGTTTTTGAGTGCATCTATACCTGATTCTTCTCAGATTTCTCAGCTTAACCGGATCAAGGTAAAGGATATCTGTAACCCGTTTAATATTGATTGGGGTTGAAGGCTTAAGGTGAACAGTCCGTATTTTAACCGGGCTGATTCTCCCTTCTTTTTAACCCGATCGCCTGGGGGAGTCTCTCAATGGTCAGCAAATTAACCGCCAAAAGCTTAAAAAATTCCCGGCGTTTTGGTGCCGGGATCTATCCATCAGGGTGCATCTACCACTCTATTGTTCTCGATAAAGTCTATGCATTCCGGAGAGTTGTCAGCATTTTATCAGAAATTTTTGGCAGTCATTGCTTAGGGGGTTAATAGCCAATTTCAAGTGGAGAATGAAAAAGTTTTTTAAGCGGGTAACTTTTCTACTGCGGTTTCGTCTATCCGGAAAGACTCTATGCAAAATAAAATTCCTTTAACTTAGGAAAAATCTTGAGGGTCCATCTATAAAGTTACGATTTAAATAGGGGATAAACTGAGCCGAAAAACCTGGAAATATCCGCTAATATCTGTCTATTCCCTTCGGGATTTTCTAATTGATTTTCCCATTTATCCCCTTAAAACTAGAGTTAAAAATAAAGGGGCCAGCCTCACCCTAACCGTAGGTCAGCCCCAGAGATAGTAGATAAACAGTGAGCAGGAGTGCAGTGAAACTGTGAGCCAGAAATTTGAAGAATTACATATTTCTGTAACCCCAGTTGGGGACGATAAGTATCTGGTGCGGACCGAACAAGCACCCAAAGGTGTGTTACCGGCGGAGGAACAAGTGGTCTGGCCGGTAGAGGGATGGTTGAGTCAAGCAACTAAGTTAATGGAAGATCCATTATCAATGTTGATGCGCTTAAATGATCACCCTGATTCTTCCGCGAACACCTCAAGGGGTAATTCAGAACGGATGACGTTAGGAAACTTAGTAGAACTGGGTCAGGAGTTGTATCAAGCATTGTTTCAAGGCAGCTTGCTCGATCGCCTGACTTCGGCCCAAGCGATCGCCCATAACCAAGGGAATGTGCTGCGATTACGCTTGGGACTAAAAGGCCCTCACCTGCCTCGTTTACCTTGGGAAGTGATTCACGAAGAAACCCGGGCGATCGCCACGGGGAAAGACCTGGTATTCTCCCGCTATCAACCCACCCTCGCCCCTGTTGCCCTCCCCGGCAATACCGGCGATCGGGTTAAAATTTTAATGGTTTTGGCTGCACCGACGGACCGGGAAAATCTCGCCCTGAAACGGGAAGCGATTCACCTGCAAGAAGACCTCAAAGCCCGCTGGCGCAGTGGCACTCCCGTCACCGGCAAACCGCCACAAATCCAATTGGATATCCTGGAACAACCCAACCGAGAAGAACTCACCCGCGCTTTAGAACAAAATCACTATCAAGTCTTACATTACTCCGGTCACAGCGATGTCGGGGCCGGTGGCGGTGAACTGTATCTCGTCAACCGTAAAACTGGCTTAAGCGAAGTTCTCACGGGCAATGACCTCGCGGGATTGTTAGTCAATGCGGGGATTCGTATGGCCGTTTTTAACTCCTGTCGCGGGGCTTATACGGCCAGTTCTGACCCCACGGATGCCACTGGCAGACGGTCTCTCGCCGAGGTCCTGGTGAAGCGGGGTGTTCCTGGGGTTCTGGCAATGGCGGAACGAATTACCGATGATGTCGCTCTCACCCTAACCCGGTTATTTTATTACAATATCAAACAAGGTTATCCCGTTGACCTCAGTCTGAATCGTGCTAGACAGGGGTTAATGTCCGCCTATGGGTCTCACGAACTCTACTGGGCGTTGCCTGTGCTGTATCTCCATCCGGAATTTGATGGATATCTCACATCAGACCAAGAGGTTACCGGAAACCCTCGCACCACCACAGGCGATCGCCTTCTTCCCCGTCAAACCTCCCCGATTCCTCAAGAAGTCGCCGCTGCCAGTTCTCTCTCCCCATTCTCCACCCCAGGGAATTCTCACTCCCGGGAATCTCTCGATTTCAGCACTATCCCCCCCTCCCGCACCGGAACAATGACGGTGCAAAGTGCTTTTGCCGAAGATGACCCCGAGTTGTTCGATGAGGGAGACCTCGAAGGCGTTTATGAAGATATCATGTATGACGAACTGAATGAGGATGAGGCCGTTTCCGTGGTGTCAGAGTTGTTCCGCGAAATGGTCGGTGAGATTGACCCGGAAACGGATGCAGTACATCGTCAGAACAGCCAAGTCCAAAAGGCGTTTGATATCCTGGAAGAAACCATTACGGAGGAGTTACCCCCAACGCCGAAAACTCCCCCTTACAGCGTGGAAAACTGGCCGTTACCGGCAACGGATGCGCCTCTGACTCAGCCACCCCAGCAGAAGACGTTGATTGCTGTCAAATCATTGGGGTATAAATGGCGTGTGGCGATCGGTGCAGCGGTGGCGATCGCCATTGCTGGGGCTGGATTCTGGACGGGGCAAACTCGCTTTTCTGCCGCCACCCGAGAACCAGGGACTTTATTTCCCCCCACCGCTTCCATCGCCCTGGAGTCGCCGTTATCTCCCGGCAATCCAGCCAATTTCAGTCAATTACAAACCCCAGAAGTCGGCAAATTAGCTTTTGCTTATTTTAACGAAGGGGATGCGATCGCCGGTCAAAAAGCAGTGGAAGAACTCCTGCAACCCCAACGCAGCGCCCTCAATTATGCTGAAGCGGTCCTCAGTGGTGTTCCCGAACCTCATAAATTTGACTCCAGTATCACCTTCTTATGGGGTCGCCTCGCTTGGCAAGCGGTCCTCTCCGGCAATCCTAAATACAGTTTGGATGATGTCCGCCGCTATTGGACTCGCGCTGTCCAACAAGAACCCAATAATCCCACCTATTACAATGCTCTAGGATTTGCCTATTACGCTGATGGCAACTTCAAAAAAGCCGAAGATGCTTGGATGGAATCCTTAAAATTACTCGAAAAAATGCCATTAACCGGGTCAAAAAATTCGATGAGACCGGAATCTGCTCCCCTAGAAAGTTATGATGCTCTCACCGCTTATGCCGGATTTTCTCTAGTCCTAAGTCGTTCTGCATCGGATTTACCCCCTGGCGATCGGGCTGAAGTCCTCAGTAAAGCCATTAAACTGCGCGAAATCGTCCTCACCGTTGATCCCTTGAGTTTCCAACCGGACGCCCTAGCAACGGACTGGATGTGGCCCGAATCCGCCCTAGAAGATTGGCGATCGCTCCTCATGACGCGAGAGTAATCCCACCTCTTCAGTTCAACGTCCCGCCTTCAGGCGTTCTCCCCAGTTAGTAGAGACGCAAAATCTCGCCTCTCTACTAACCTCTCCCCAATTCCACATCACTCGTTCTCTTGAACTTCTGGAACCTCGGTAAACCCAGGGCTGACTAATACATTCCAGGAACTCCAAGCCATGCCCATCAACAGCACCCAGGCCAAAAGCCCCAACACCCAAGGCTGCTGCTGCAAAAATCGCACCAGAGACTCAGAAGCCGATCGTTTTCTCACCGGGCGTACCTTTAGAGGATGACCCCCCTTCCCCTCCGGCAACAGGGGGCGATCGCCTTGTTCCCTCAACCGCCTCAAATAATCCAAATGAGCATCCTGACTCCCGCTTAACTCTCGCAATCGCGCCAACTGACTCTCCCGGTTTGGCATAAAAGCGCGTAACCGATTAATCTGTCGCCGATCCGATACCGTAAACGGTTTTAAAAGTCTCGAACTCATAAATTGCTCCTCGAATCCCCAACCTGAGTGAGTTCTGGTTGCCGCCCTTTCTTGAGTAATTCGTTGCCCTTATTCCTTACTTTTATCCGTATGCCGCTCTCTGGCTAACTCAATCAAGCGGTCTACTAATTCAGTAAAAGAAACCCCCGTTTGCGCCCAGAGTTGCGGGTACATACTCAAGGCTGTAAAACCGGGTAAGGTATTAATTTCATTAATAAAAATCTCGCCGGTTGCTTCCACATAGAAAAAGTCTACCCGACTCAATCCAGCCCCATCAACGGCTTCAAAAGCCCGAATTGACATTTCCTGAATTTGAGTGGCAACAGCATCGGGTAAGTCTGCTGGAATAAATAAGGAAGCTTTGCCGTCGGTATATTTGGTTTCATAGTCGTAAAAATCACTTTCATAAGTAATTTCTCCAACCACAGAAGCCTTGGCATTATCATTCCCTAACACTGCACATTCCACTTCCCGCGCTACGACTCCCGCCTCTACAATCAGACGGCGATCGTAACTGGCGGCACTATCCAAAGCGGCTTCTAATTCACTGCGCGATCGCACCTTGGAAATCCCCACAGATGAACCTAAATTCGCCGGTTTCACAAAGCAGGGATAACCCAAATTCTGCTCAATTTCATCACAGAGTTTCGGAAACACACAAGGGTTAGACCAAACCTGCGATCGGGTGACTGCCATATACTTTACCTGGGGCAAATTCGCACGACTAAACGCCGTTTTCATCGCCAATTTATCCATTCCCACGGCAGAACCCATCACCCCAGTCCCCACAAACGGGACCTGCATTAAGGTCAGTAATCCTTGAATCGTGCCATCTTCCCCATTCGGACCATGCAGAATCGGAAACCACACCTCGACTGTCCCTGCTTCTGCTGGAAATTGCCACAATTTGGCGCGATCGCCCGTCTCTCCCCCCTCATTCCGGGGCACTCCGGCATCTAAAACCTGTTGCGCCACTGCTGGGGAGTGCCATAACCCTTCCTTGTCGATATAAAAGGGCAGAGTTTCGTATTTCTGACCATTCGATTCCCCTGCCAATGCCTTGGCGATCGCCCTTGCGGAAATGATGGAGACTTCATGTTCTCCGGAACGACCGCCAAATAATAATCCTACCCGCAACTTAGCCATTGTTGACCCCTTTTAACCTTGGTGATTTTAGCCGTTAGAGTGGCAATCCATAACGGGCTTCCCAACTCTTGCCTCTAAAATACGATGGACCGCATCCCTTGTCCGAGATACAGTAGCATAAGTTGTCAGATTTTTGCCCATCCTTGGCCGAGTCCCCTCAAAATTGGTTACGGTTCTTTCAACGGGTAAGCGCTACTGGCCGTACTATCTAGCATCACATGGGACCCATTCCCATCAGTCCGGTACACCCAAGTGTCTTCGCCATTGCTCACCGTGATTTCCCACCCATGCACCACGATTTGGGTGCAAAAACTCCCCGGTTCCGTTAGTCCCAAACAGCCATCGGGCCAACTGCGCCGATGCGCTGCGACAATTTCAAATTGCGATCGCTCCTCCCCGGTTTGTTCGGCCACTGCATCTAAGACTTTCTCGCTAATAGCTTCCGGTAACTCGGCGATCACCCCTGATTCGTCGTGATTCCCGTCAGTTTGGACGATCTCACTACCTTGTCCTGGAGTCACCGAGTTAGAATTTTCTGGGTTGCCAAGAAGCACGGCAATTCCAATTACCGCAATCATGACTATTCCCAAAATGGCGATCGCTGGTTTATTCATAGTTTTACTTCCTGAATTACTATCACCCCAACCAGCGCACCCCAAAAAAGTTCGCCCAGGAGGTTGTATTTCTTGACTTAATTCGATATTATATTCATAATGGGATGTGAAGTTCAATAATATTTTTGCAGATACTGTCATTATCAAATAAATTTTACCAAAGTCAATCCTCCTTGTCTAGCCCAATTTGCTTTTTTTAGCAAATCCTGTAAATTTTTGTGACAACAGAAAAATCTATCAATCCCTCAATCAAAATCCGTGAAATCTTGGGTTAGGCTTTGCGTAGAGGATATAAAATTAGGGGTGATCGCCCTCTTTACCCTTGGCCGAGACTTGAGAAAAGTCCGATAAAACCCAGGAGAGTGGAGAAAAAGGGGCTGTGGCTATTTCGGTGCCTTACTCCAACCAGCTGCGATCGCCTCTGACTCTGTACAAAACCATCGTTCTCCCCTTGTTGTATCGATACGTGTGGAGTCGTAATCTTCCATGCCAGGAAGGTGATAAAACTTCTTGTTCGTTCCAATTGAGATATTGCCTTTGATGAGACAATCTGCCTGAGTGGTAGATGGTACTGGAGCAGGAGAAAAAGAAGGATCACGACTCGGACGGAATTCGCTGCTCACCAGTGCAATAGCACCCAGAATGGTCATACTGATAACAGTGGAGACTAGACCTTTTTTCCCAGTTCTAGGCTGGGTTGTCACCAGTGAAGATGCAACCCCTTGAATTGAGGCTTGAGCAGCCTGGGCTTTGCCGTCTTTGGCCGTAACTCGCTGGTACAAAATCGTATCTCCCACGCGGGGACGACGACTGGCATTTTTGAGGGCACTGATATGTAAAAAGACTTCTTTCCCACCCTCATCCGGTGTGATAAAGCCAAACCCTCTATCATCCTTCCAGGTTTTCAGTTGGCCTTTGCTTGTAACAGGTTTCATGAAATAGCAACTCCTGTAAATATCTGGTTAAAGCTGAAGATATTTTTTATGATTCATTGTCTTGAATGGGTGTCATTTGCTGTTTAGTGTTTATACTTCCCCCCACTCATTCTCTGACTTCCTAACTCAGCGGCTAACTGCAACGCAGATTTCATACTAGCACAATCGGCGATGCCTTGTCCGGCGATATCGAAGGCGGTGCCGTGGTCCGGGGAGGTGCGAATGAAGGGTAAACCGATGGTGGTGTTGACGGCTTTATCGAAGGCCATTAATTTGACGGGAATTAAGCCTTGATCATGGTAGAGGGCGAGATAGGCATCATGGGCGTTTGTAGCGGTTCCAAACCAGGCTTGTCCTGGTTTGACCCAGAGGGTATCTGGGGGGATTGGTCCATCAATTGTAGCTTGAGAATGGATGTTTTGTTGTTGGTTAATCCAGGGAATTAACCAGTCTTTTTCTTCGGTTCCAAGTTGTCCATTTTCGCCACTGTGGGGGTTGAGTCCGGAGATGGCGATGCGGGGGTTTTCTATGCCGAAATCCTGGCATAGGCATTCGATTAAAAGGTCTAATTTCCAGGTGAGAAGTTCTGGGGTGAGGGCGTCGGGGACTTGGCGGAGGGGGATGTGGGTGGTGGCGAGGAGGGTGCGGAGGGTCCAGTGGCTGTGGGGGGATTTGGCGACGAATAGCATTCCGAAGCGTTTGATTTGGGCGCTTTCGGCGAGGAGTTCAGTTTGTCCGGGATAAGGATGTCCAGCAGCTTTCCAGCAGGTTTTGGCGATGGGTCCGGTAACGATCGCCTGGTAGTCTCCGGCAAGGGTTCGGGCGATCGCCGCTTGCATATAGGCAAAACTCGCACCACCGGATGCGGCATTGCCGGTCCCCAGGGCGATCGCCTCTTGGTTCAGGTCAATATCTAGGATAGGAAACTGTTCAGGATCGGCGATCGCTGTCTGGGGTTTGAGTTGTTGATAACACTGTTGCAGCAGCTTCCGACTGCCGACGAGGGTGATGTGACAATTTTGGGCGATCGCCGGGTCCGCAAGGGCTTTGAGGATGACTTCGGGACCGATTCCAGCAGGGTCTCCCAGGGTGACGGCGAGATGAGGACGGTTGGGGGTTAAAAGTTGGGTTTCCATGAGCGTTTTAGGAGGTGATCGCAGATATAGGCATATCGTCGTTACAACCCGCACCCTGAAGGGCGCGGGTTTTGGGTTTCTGGCCCTGATGGGGTGTTTATGGGGAGATAGTTTAGAAAAATGTTTCTCAATCCATTTGGTCAGTGGGTTAATTTCTTAAAACTTAACAATTTGAATGCAATCTGATGGAATGACCATGATAATATATTAGAGGACAAGTGTTTGTTGCTATTTTAACGTTTTAGAGCGACGGCTCTTTATGATTATCGGTTAACAGCACGCAAACGATGCCTTACTAAAAGTTAACCCGGTTGGATCGCCATGAACCAGACAAACGCCAACGAGCATGAGTCAATTTATCAATTAAAAGTCACCATCAAAGAAAGTGAACCTCCTATTTGGCGGGAAATTCAGGTTCGCAGTCACATTACCCTGTACAAACTCCAGCGAATTTTACAAGTGGTGATGGGATGGGGAAATACCCATCTGCATCAGTTCACTATTGATGGAACTTGTTATGGTCAATCGCACCCGGAATATGGCTTAGAAATGAAAACTGAGCGGCGGGCGAGATTAGATGAATTAGTCCCGGAAGAAAATGCCAGCTTTATCTATGAATATAATTTAGATGATAGTTGGTTGCATCACATTACGGTGCAAAAAATTCTGGAACCAACTCCTGGGGTACATTATCCCCGGTGTGTGGCAGGCGATCGCGCTTGTCCTCCTGAAGAATGTGGCGGTATTCGCGGATATGCCGAGGTTTTAGAAATCCTCAAAAATCCTGAAGATCCAGACTATGCAGAAACCCGGGAATGGGTGAAGGAAGATTTTGACCCCGAGGTATTTAATATCGAGGAAGTGAATCGACAGCTTAAAGCGATTCGATAAATCCGCTTAAGGTTGAGGAAATAGACTCGACAATCTCTCTCGTCGTCTTGTCAGGGTAAATTTAACATACCCTGACAATTGTGCTGTGGGAGAAGGGGTAAGATGACCTCAGCAGAAAGGCAACGGAGAGACTTGTCTGGGATTGGGCAAAATAGAGGGCGATCGCCTACAATTAACAAATCAGATTGGGGACCCTTGAACCTTTTATCGATCGGGACTTAACATTATGGGGCTAACGATCAGTTATGATTTTAATTTAGGCAGTAACTCTCTTGAACTGGCCCGGGAAAAAATCCACGCTTTGCACCAATCGGCAATGAACTTACCCTTTGAAAATGTCAGTGAAGTCGTGGAATTAGTGGGGGAAGAATGGCGCGATCAACGCAATCTAAGGGAAGACCTCCAGCGGTTTTTAAAAGTAGAAGCAGCGCGGGGTATAGAATACGAAAATTCCTACTTTTTTGTAGATGCTTTGGAGTTGATTGCTTTTACAGTATTGCCAGGAAAAGGATGTGAATCTGCTAATTTTGGACTCGCCTTGTTTCCGGAAACGACCCAAGTAAAACTCAGAAAACCTGAACCCGGTGCAGACCCGAATCAGATAAAACCCTGGGGGTGGGAAGATTTCAAAATAAAACTTAAGGAAAGAAGAACCGGAAAAATAGATGAGAGCAAAGTAGAGCTTCGCACTATTCCCACGAATTTACCCCATTGGTCTTGGTCGAATTTCTGCAAAACCCAGTATGCGAGTAATCCAGAATATGGAGGAATGAAAAATTTTCTGAAATGTCATGGATTGGTTATTGAACTATTAGATATTGCCCAAGACCTAGAAATTTTAGAATCGGTTTATGATGAGGGGGGATATTGGGACAGCCGCAATACCCAAAAGCTCAGTCAGTCTGTGGGGAATTATAATGCATTAGTAGCCGGAGTGGTGGGGGGATTGAAAACTCTATTGAATCAAGAGGGAATCGAGGCTCAAACCCAGGCCCCGATTACCGATTATCCGAATTATGAATATTTGGAGGCGGAAGGAGAACAGCAGATTAAGCGGGCGAGAGAACAGGAATAATGACCCGATGAACTCAGGGAGTTAGGATTGGGAGTAGGGGGGGTGAATACGCCAGAGTTTAATCGTTTTATCATCGCCGCCGGTGGCTAAAGTCCGTCCATCGGGGCTGAAGGCGATCGCAAAAACATAACTAGAATGATCGCGCAGGGTTGTCAATTCTTCCCCGGTTTCTACGGCCCAAATCTTAATGGTTTTATCGCTGCTGGCACTGCCTAAATAGCGACCATCGGGACTAAAAGCCAACGCGCGAATTCCATCGGTATGCCCGGTTAAAGTATGAATTAATTCCCCCGTTTGAGTATGCCAAAGTTTCACCGTTGAATCGAGACTGCTGCTGGCTAATCGTTCTCCATCGGGACTGAATTTGACACATTCAATGGGATTAGAATGAGCCTGAATGGTGCGATAACTTTCTCCGATCGCCACATTCCAGAGTTTAATCGTGCGGTCCCAACTGCCACTGACTAAAGCCCTGCCATCGGGACTAAATGCCACCGTAACCGTGGGTTTTTCATGACCTCTGAGCGTTTGCAAAGCCTGACCCGTATTCGCATCCCAGAGCTTAATTGTGCGGTCCCAACTGCCACTGGCTATGGTTTCACCATCGGGAGAAATGGCGACGGATTCAATGGGTTTGCGATGACCTTCTAGGACCCGGGTGACCTCCCCAGTCCGAAGCGACCAAATTCGTAGGGTTTGGTCGAGGGACCCACTGACGAGCACTTTACCATCACTGCGGAAGGCGATCGCGTTCACAAAATCCGTATGACCGAGGAGGGTTTGACCTTCATCGCCGGTATGGGGATTCCAGAGGACAATCGTGGTATCAAGAGAGGCACTAGCGAGGGTATGTCCATCGGGACTAAATGCAAGGTCAAGAATGGCGGCAGAATGGGCGGTGAGGGTGTGGCTACAGGTCCAGGTAGGAGAGGGGTTGATCATGAACGTTGGCGATCGCGAAAATCTTAAATTTTTCAGAGTATCGAGTTCAAGGGTGTAATCGATGAATGCTAGAACTGCTCCACAGATCCGTGCGATCTGGATTAAGAACCCCAATTGACTCATCCCGTATTCTACTATAGCGAGTTGCCCCTGAGATAGACCCTTACTTTTTGATGATGACGAGACCCGGTAAACTGAATGAGAAGCCATTAATATGATAAAAACCATGAAGACTTCTGCAACGTTTGATTTCGAGGATGAAAAATTTAAGGCACCTCCATCTAAATTGTTGCCTTGGTGTCAGATGATTAACCCCAGCTTGCATCTGGATGGACTCAAACCTTATGGGTTAGGCATTAAGCTAGATCAAGCGAGAGCATCGGGGTTTACGCCGGATGAAAATTGGCAGCCGGTGGAACATGAATTTAGTACCGGGGCGATCGAAACTCTGCTGATGACGACGACACCCAGAATGTTGATTGTTCGCCGAGGTCCGCTTTGTGTTAAAGACCGGATGAGTGGGGATATTTTAGGACGATTTTCTGATTTTTCTGAAGAATTTAAAGCCGATCGCCCCAAATATAAAACCTTCACCCGCTATCTGATTTTCTTGGTAGGACAAGACCAAAAATTGCTCCACCAAACGCCCTTACGCTTGACCTTAAGTGGTTCCGTTGGAGCGGGATTTGGGATTGCTTATCGCTCCTCAAAAATGGGACAACTCGCGGGATTTACTGCTGAATTGGAACAAGCTTATGCAGATTTTCGCAGACAACCCTTTGCCCCCAAAGGCCCTCTATTTCATGCTCATGGCATTTTCTGCCCGATGTTTGAGGCAGTGGAAAAAGGCTCGGGTAGCAATACAGCATGGGTGGCGGATACGGTTGATTATGAACATCCTACAGCCAGCAACTTAGCCGATTATATGATTCCCTCCAATTCACAGGAGTCTAATTTGGTTTGTGAAACTTTTGAGGACTATAAAGATTTTGGTCAGGAAATTGTGAAAGTAGAAGGGTCAAAAGGGGGGCTATCCACCCCCACGAGTCCCGGAGATAATCAAGCTTATGTGTATGAGGATGAGTTTGAGTATCCAGAACCGCCTTATTAAGCTCATTAAGAAGGGTTTAGTCCCGGAAAATGCCCGGGACAGCCGTGAAAATTGCACGTCTTTAGGGTGAAATGGCGGCGATCGCCAGGAGGGAGGAGTGGAGAAGCGATCGCCCTATTTTGACTCATCAATCGGGGGATTTGCCAATTGCAGACCGATCGCATATTTAACCTTGGTCCCGGTTAAATATGCACCCCATAACTTCGCCCCATCCAAGTTGGCAAAACTGAGGTCTGCTTCGGTTAAATCAGCCATTTTTAAATCGGCACCTCGTAAGTCAGCACGAGTGAAATTAGCCCCATAAAGGTTAGCACCATCCAAGAGAGCTTGTTTCAAATTCGCCCCTTCTAAATTCGCCCCATTGAGAGAAGCTTCCAACAGATGAGCACCTTCTAAATTGGCCCAACTCAAATTCGCTTCAGCTAAAGAGGTTTGCCGGAGATTTGCACCGCGCAAATCGCATCCCGTTAAGTTGGCACCATTCAAGTTGCACTGACTCAGGTCAACTTGTTGTAAGTCAGCTTTACTGAGGTCGATTTCAGAAAAATTTCGGTCTCCTGCGGCATAGCGATCGATGAGTTCTTTAACGTCCATGTTATGTCCCTGGGAAAGCCCTCTGAATTAACTCTTTAGTGTACAAGGAAGTGACTCATTTTAAAGCTGTTTTTAATACAGTTTAGGCCGATCGCTTAGACGAGACTGATGGATCGGTGGGTTGTCTTGCTCTCTAGCGATCGCCCTCCTGTCCTCTTTGCTTCACACCGAGTTCCCTTCGGACCACTGAGAATAAGGATAGGTAGATAAATTAACATTAAAGTAGCGCGAGTCATCCGAAACTTCTTGACCAATCCACTCCGGAAATTCTATCACTTGATTTTCATCCGTGAGTTCAACTTCCGCAACAATTAAGCCTTTATTTTCTCCAAAAAATTCATCCACTTCCCAGACTAATTCTCCCCATTGAATTTTATAGCGGTGTTTTTCAATCAAAGGAGGATTACAGAGATTTTCTAACATAAATTGAGCATCTTCTAGGGGAATTGGATACTCAAACTCGGGACGAGAATTGCCCTGGGAAGGGCCTTTAATGGTAAGATAGCCTTGATTTCC
>CBFGOM010000001.1:0-93109 GCA_965650385.1 uncultured Oscillatoriaceae bacterium | reverse complement strand
CCAGATTAGACCTTTTAATTGTCGAAAATGTCTACGGGTTTTACATTATTTATAAAGCAAGTTTTTTCTGTCATTTCATTGATTTATTCTCTCTGTAGGGAGTCTCAATCAACCGGATAATTTGTTTGGAAGGGGGAGCATCTTACTATTTAATGCTCATCAAGAGCAAGATGCTCCCGGCTTTACTCATGAGTAATGTTAGGTTATAGGAAAAGAACTTTGAAGATTCCCCGGGACGGGCATTACCAATATTTTATCAACCCGATTTCCATCCATATCCATGACTTCAAATCGAAATCCTGACCATTCAAAATGGTCAGCAGCTATCGGAATTCGTCCTAAATGAGTGATAACAAATCCTCCCAAAGTGTGATAGTTCCCTTGCTGTTCGCCGGGTAACTCTTGTAAATTAAAAACTTCCCGGAATTTTTCAATAGAGACCATGCCATCTAATAACCAGGACCCATCCTCACGTTGGAGAATTTGCAAGTCATCGGGTTGATTCATGGAGGGCAAATCTCCGACGATCGCCTCTAAAATATCATTCAAGGTCACCAATCCCTGAAGCACCCCATATTCATCAACGGCTAAGGCAATATGAGTGCCTGTTTGCTTGAATAATTCTAAAACTTTGAGGGCTTTGGTATGTTCAGGAACGAACAAAGGCTGACGTAATGCAGCGGTGAGGTCGATGGGTTGGGAGAGCAAAGAACGGGCTAATAAATCATTAATTTGAATTACGCCCAAAACATTATCCAACACGTTTTGACAGACGGGAAAGCGGGTGTGGGTACTGTTAATAATTTTATGGCGGTTTTCTTCTATAGAATCATCTAAATTGAGCCAAATAACATCGGGTCGAGGAGTCATTAAAGAACTGACGCGCCGTTCATCTAAGCGAAACACTCGCTCGACCATTGCCTGTTCTTCTTGCTCAAAAGTCCCGGCTTCAGTCCCTTGTTCCAGTAAAATTTTAATTTCTTCTTCGATGACTTGGGGTTCGTTAGAAGGTTGGGTTCTTAACAGTCTTAAGACCAAATCTGTGGAAGCACTCAACAAATGAACCACGGGGGAACCAATGCGCGCCAGCAATCGCATAGGAATCGCTATTTGGGTGGCAATTCGTTCGGGATTGTTTAAAGCGAGGCGTTTGGGGACCAGTTCCCCGAGAATCAGAGATAGGTAAGTAATGCTAACCACCACAATCAAGAGGGCAATGGCCCCTTTATAAGGCACGACTACTGGAAGACGATCCAACTGAACCACCACTTTTTCGGCAATGGTGGCACCGCCAAAGGCCCCCGCAAAGATTCCCACTAAAGTAATCCCAATTTGTACCGTTGAGAGGAATCGATTAGGGGAATTTGCCAATTCTAAGGCTACTCTGGCCTTAAGGTCCCCCTGATTAGCCCATTGTTGTAGTCGGGCCTTCCTTGCCGAAACCAGCGCAATTTCGGACATGGCAAATATCCCATTAATGAGAATCAGGAGTAGAATGATCAGAATTTCCAGGGAAAAAGAATTCATGTTGTGTGGAATTTGCCTTGGGATTCGGCGAATGTGGCGATCGCCCCTCAATTATGGGAGTGCGATCGCCACCGTGGACAGATGCAGTTAGTGCCAGATTCTAGCTAAGTTAACATTTCTCGGCAATAGCCGAATCATCCCCACCTCGAAATTGTGTTCCTAATTTTCCTCGTCCGAGGTGATCCGCACAGTTAGTCCCTAGGCTTCTAAAATGAATAGAGAAAAAGATCCGGGGATTTTTTTCAACCTACGCTCTCGCATTTGTAACAAGTCATGGCCTGTTCTTCCATCATCCGCACCTTGGGGCGATCGCCGTTAGCGACCGAACTCCTGACGAAACTCGATCGCCATCACCACATCGAACTCAACGGGATCTCCCGCTTCCCGAAAGGATTGGTCGTCTCGGCGATCGCGCAAAAACGGGACCAGAGTTTATTGGTGGTTACCGCTACCCTGGAAGAAGCAGGGCGATGGGCCGCCCAACTGGAAGCAATGGGGTGGCCTACGGTGCATTTTTACCCCACCTCCGAAGCATCCCCCTACGAACTCTTTGACCCGGAAGAAGAAACCACCTGGGGCCAAATGCAAGTTCTCGCCGATTTAGTCCGAGGAGAAAACAATCTCGCCATTGTCACGACAGAACGGGCCCTACAACCCCATTTACCCCCGGTGAATCAGTTTAAACCCTACTGCCTCACCCTCACGGCCAAAAGCGAATGGAACTCCAAAACCCTAGATGAACAACTCGCCCGCATGGGATATGAGCGCGTGGCCCTTGTGGAAACCGAGGGCCAATGGAGTCGCCGGGGGGATATTGTCGATATTTTTCCCGTTTCTGCCGAACTTCCGGTCCGCCTAGACTGGTTTGGGGACGAACTAGAAAATATCCGGGAATTTGACCCTTCCACCCAGCGTTCCCTGGATAAAATCGCGCAACTGGTCCTCACCCCCACCTCCTTCAGTCCCCTCATTCAAACCCATCTCCCAGAAGCATTCAGAAGCGTAGGGACAGCTATCTCCAATGATTTAGAACTCGAAGATTCCCCGGAAACCCCCTCTCTGCATCGGTTTCTCGGAGTTGCCTTTGAGCATCCGGCCTCGTTGCTGGACTATCTATCCCCAGATACCATTGTTGCCATTGATGAACCCGATCGCTGTAGTGCACATGGCGATCGCTGGGCGGAACAAGTCGAAGAACATTTCCAAACCCTCCCCTCAAAACCGATTCCCCTGTCTCGGGTCCACCGCAACTTTAGCGAATCCCTCGCCACTGCGGAATCGTTTGACCGCATTTCCCTCTCAGAACTGGTGATTCCGCGCAAAACCGAAGGTCCTAATATTAGTTTTGACTTAGATAGTCGTCCAGTTCCGGTGTTACCTCATCAGTTTGCCAAACTTGCCGAACTGTTACGAGAAGAACGCGATCGCCGGTTTAATGTCTTTCTGATTTCCGCGCAACCGAGTCGATCGGTTTCCCTGTTGCAAGAACATGACTGTCCCGCGCAATTTATTCCCAATTCTCGGGACTATCGGGCGATCGAAAAACTGCAAGTCCAACATATTCCCGTTGCCCTGAAATATAGTGGACTCGCGGAACTTGAAGGGTTTATTTTGTCCGCTTTTAGAATTGTGATTATCACTGATCGCGAATTTTATGGACAACATACCCTTGCGACTCCCACCTACGTTCGCAAACGTCGTCGCGCGGCTTCTAAACAAGTAGACCCCAATAAACTGCGCCAAGGGGATTTTGTCGTCCATCGCCATCATGGTATCGGCCAATTTATCAAACTGGAAAAACTCCAAAACCGGGAATATTTAGTTGTTAAATATAGCGATGGACTGCTGCGCGTTCCTGTAGACCAACTAGAATCCCTCTCCCGCTTCCGGACGACTGGGGGTAAAAAACCAGAACTGAATAAACTTACGAGTAAATCCTGGGAAACAACCCGCAACAAAGTCCGCAAAGCGGTCAAGAAGCTGGCGGTGGATTTGCTGAATTTATATGCCAAGCGATCGGATCAACAAGGGTTTGCTTATCCCCCGGATATGCCTTGGCAACAAGAGTTAGAAGATTCTTTTCCCTATCAACCCACGCCGGATCAATTGAAGGCGACTCACGATGTAAAGCGGGATATGGAAAGTGAGCGCCCGATGGATCGCTTAGTTTGTGGGGATGTGGGATTTGGTAAAACTGAAGTGGCAATCCGGGCCATTTTTAAAGCAATTACAGCGGGAAAACAGGTCGCATTGTTGGCCCCGACTACCATTTTAACCCAACAACACTATCACACGATTAAAGAACGATTTGCTCCCTATCCGATCCAAATTGGATTATTGAATCGCTTCCGCAGTCAAGCAGAACGTCAAGATATCCAAAATCGCCTCGCTACAGGGGAATTGGATTTAGTTGTGGGCACTCACTCAGTTCTGAGTAAATCCATTCAGTTCCGAGATTTGGGACTGTTAGTGGTAGATGAAGAACAACGGTTTGGGGTGAATCAGAAGGAAAAAATCAAGGCATTGAAAACCCAAGTGGATGTGCTAACGTTAACCGCTACACCAATTCCTCGCACATTATATATGTCTTTATCTGGTGTGCGAGAGATGAGCTTGATTGCCACCCCTCCGCCCTCACGTCGCCCGATTCAGACGCATTTGGCCCCGTATGACTTAGAAACCGCGCGATCGGCCATTCGCCAAGAGTTGGACCGAGGGGGACAGGTGTTTTATGTGGTGCCTCGGGTGGAAGGCATTGAGGAAGTGGGGGCCGCCTTGCAACAAATGGTTCCTAGTGCCAGAGTGGTGATCGCTCACGGTCAAATGAACCCCTCAGAATTAGAAGCAATTACGATTGCTTTTAGTTCGGGAGAAGCGGATATTTTAGTCTGTACCACAATTATCGAATCGGGGTTAGATATTCCTCGGGTAAACACCATTTTAATTGAAGATGCTCACCGCTTCGGATTGTCTCAATTGTATCAATTAAGAGGACGAGTGGGACGGTCTGGAATTCAAGCTCATGCTTGGTTATTTTACCCCAAAAGTGGCCGATTAACCGATGAAGCGCGGAAACGATTAAGGGCAATTAAAGAGTTTGCTCAATTAGGGTCAGGGTATCAACTCGCTATGCGAGATATGGAAATCCGAGGCGTCGGAAACCTATTAGGTGCAGAACAGTCCGGTCAATTGGATGCGATCGGGTTTGATCTCTATATGGAAATGTTAGAGGAAGCAATTCGAGAGATTCGCGGCCAAGAAATTCCCACCGTAGAAGAGACACAAATCGACCTCACCTTGACCGCGTTTATTCCTGGAGATTACATCGTAGATTTGGACCAAAAGATGAGTGCTTATCGGTCCGTAGCTTTGGCAACCTCGGAGAAAGAACTAGCCCAAATCGAAGCGGATTGGCGCGATCGCTACGGACCGATTCCCAAACCCGTCACTCAACTCATGCAAGTCATGAAACTCAAACAAATCGCCAAACCTTTAGGATTCTCCCGAATCAAACCGGAAGGCAACCAAAACATCGTTTTAGAAACCCCAATGGAGGAACCTGCCTGGAACTTACTCGCCCAAAATCTACCTGCCAATGTGCAAGAAAAGTTTGTCTACAGACCGGGTAAAGTCACCGTTCGCGGTATTGGAATTATGCGTCCCGAGTATCAATTAGAAACCCTGATTGATTGGTTAGGACGAATGCAAGGGGCGCTACCTGAAGCAGCCATTTCTCAGGGGTAACTTGTTCAGAACCCAGAAACTCGGTTTTAAGAAACCGGGTTTCTGACCTGGCGCTTACATGATGATAGCTATAACTGCAATTGAAATTTTACGGTTGACTCATTCTTTATAATTGAGTTTTTGAACTGGCCTATAAGTGAAGGAATCGTTGCCTCATTGCGCGATCGCGTTGCCTTCACCTGTGCCAAGCGCTCGTGCAAATCTGGATTGTCTGCATCCACTGTTAAGGCAAACTGGAGATTGCGGAGGGTAAATTCATAGGCGCACCGAACTTGCGTCTGCTCCGGTAATTCCCGTAATTTACTCAGAGATGAGAGCATTATCCAGGGCCTTGAGTTGCCTCAGCACTGGATCTGCTACTACCGGATTCACTCTTCATTTCAGTCGTTGTCGGATTAGCTTTGGGAGTTCTTTTGGCAGCTTTGGTCCGCGCCAGTTATAGAAGTAACGAACCGAGAATTATCGGGGTTGGGGCTTAAGTTAATCCCACTTTTCATAAACGTTGCTACCTTTACTCACAAATTGAAAACGGTATGAGACGGTAGCGATCAAATCTCTATCAATGGAAGGGTGTATGCGGCTGATTGGTTCGGTATCGTGAAGTTAAGTAGCCATCATCCTCAGCAATCTGGAACGGTTTGTTGTTTGGATAGGCAGCACAATAATTAGAGTTAACATAACTTGATTCCATGCCAAATACGATAGAGATACTTCCTTCTGCACACTCGCCGAGTCTTTCCAAAAAGCAATCCTTACTCCCCAATTATGAAGCAGCCGAGCGGCAATTTGTCGATTTGCTAGAAGTCGAGGATTTAGATAAGACGGTGGCGACAAAACCGTTACTTGTCAGCGATTTTGAAAGCGCGATCGCCGCTGCAATTCAATCGGCTTACCAACAGGAACCGGGGGATGAGGCTGCTCACCGCTTCTTGCAGCGCGTGCTTTACCGCATCAACCGCCTTAACTTGTTTTGGTACGACGATTTACACCGCTACAACAACGAACGATCGCACTATTTGCGTTCTGTGCGCGATCGCATTGAGGAACCCTGGCAGCAGTGGGAAATCGCGCAAATCGACGTTGCAGCGCTGCAAAAATTGCCGGATGTCAAGCAAGCACTGCGCGATCGCGCCGCCGTCGATGTCGATCCTGCGCTCACTGATCTGGATCGCTATTTGCGCGAACAGATGACAGCAGCCGGATACAGACACCTGCTGGCGATCGCCTCTTTCGACGGTTTAGTTGAAGCCAGCCGCCTTTCTCGCATCCTCGGGGGCGCTGGCAACGAAATCCAGTGCACCCTTACCCGAGTGTTGATGGAAGAATACGGCGGCGGTCGCCTCCCCCGCAAGCACTCGACCTTTTTTGCTCAAATGCTCGCTGAATTCGATATGAGTACGGAACCGGAAGCGTACTTCGATTTAGTGCCTTGGCAAGTGCTCTGCGGCATCAATCACAACTTCCTGCTTACCGAACGCAAACGCCATTTTCTGCGCTACAACGGTGGACTCACTTATTTTGAGGTAGCGGGGCCTGTCGCTTACCGCAATTATCTAGCCGCCGCCCAGCGTCTGGGCCTCTCCCAGGCTGCAATGGGTTATTGGGAACTGCACATCAAAGAAGATGAGCGTCACGGTCGCTGGATGTTGGATGAAGTGGCGATCCCGCTGGTTGATAGATACCCGCAGGACGCGTGGGAGCTCGTGTTGGGGTACGATCAGGAGAAGTTGATCGGCGATCGGGCTGCGGCTGCTGTGGTGCGATTGATCCAAGCCACAGAACAGACTTAAGAGCTATATCTTAGGGTGCGTCCGTTTGTGACCCACCCTAAGATATAGCTTAAAATACTGTCATTAACTTAATGAGCTCAATGGACACATCTCTTTGCGCTTTTTGCTGCTTCTTAAACAAAACTCCAGCCAGCAGATAGATATTTTCCGAATAAAAAGCCATTCCCTGTTCTCGCAGAGTGGCGATCGCCCTTTTCACCTTCGGTTCCGAGCTATAATAGCCAAAATTTAAAGGTGTAATCTCAAAATTTGCAACCGAGTAGCCTCGATCCAAGGCATAATCAATCAAACCCACAGGATTAGAATAGCTAGAAACCATCAGCAAAACGTCGTCGCAACCCAAAGATAAAAGTTTTTTAGAAATGGTACAACCATCACTCCCACCGTGCAACAGCGGCTGGTAAATCTTATCATCCATCGCTGGCAAGTAAGGCGGATTTGAGATGACACAATCCGCGAACTCGTATAAAGGCGAATCAAAAAAAGAGCAATTGTTGACGGTGTATCGTTCACTCAGTTCATATTCCTTAATTTGAGAGTGAGCAATTTTCCACGCTACTTTATTTAGCTCAAATCCCTGTATTGTCCCGTCAAAATCTGTTCTCAGCAAAGACTTAATAACAGGACTTCCCTCTCCTGAACCAAACTCTACGATCAGTCGAGAATTATCGCTGGCATTTAACACTAAACTTTCTAAACAGTGCGCATAAAAATCAGATTCTTCCGGGCAGTGGAATACCTGTTTTAGGGGATGGGATAAAGTGAGCATAAAATTTGTACCAAAGTTGATTATTATTCTAAAAGTATCTAATTATTAATATTACAGCCCTCTATCCCCAGAGCTATTTTATCAAATTTTGAAAATTCTCTTCCTGTTTTAGAGGCTGCGGTCTAGTAACTATTCCTGCCGACATATAATAAATTCAACTAGATTAATCCGATTGACAGATTGCAATTAGACCTCTAACAAAAAAATCCATGTTATAATAAAAAGCCTTAACTTTAAGACTCCAGAGCCAACTCATAATTATACAGTGCTGCCAGCAACTTACAGCGGAGGCCATAACGGCGGTGACAATTTCGATAACAACCTGACAAGATTTCAAAAATTTTTAGACTTCTATTAATAGGTGCAATCACTATTCTCTTTTGAGCTAAAGCCTGAGTATATTGTTTCTATAGAGCAGAAAGACTTGCATTTTTGGTTTTTTTGGAGAGTATAATTATTAAGGCGATAATTTTTTATTCTTTCATATACACTATCTTGCAAACTCTCAGTTTTGGGATGAAGACTGAAGATTTTTAATGAAAATTGAGTTGAATCAATCCAAGAAAATGGGATATTATTTTATAATAACAGCACCCCAGGGTCTATTCTGGGCTTAAATTTCTTTTTTAACTGGGCGAGTGTCATGTATGAATCCGAAGCTAAAGCATCTCCTGATTGGCGAATTTTCTCTAAAGCGTTTGGTTAAGTCGCTGCTATTTGTTTATCTCTCCATTGGCATTTACGGCTACTTCTTTTCCGAACGGATGATATTTATCCCTCAACCCGCTTCCTATTCTCAACTGCCGGGGATGCTGACGTTGACTTCAGCAAATGAGAAGCAAATTGCAGCGGTTTATTTAGCGAATCCTGAAGCGGACCATACCATTCTCTATAGTCATGGCAATGCGGAAGATTTAGGGGATATTTTGCCGGTTTTGACTCAATTCCAGACTATCGGGTTTGCGGTGTTGAGTTTTGATTACCAAGGGTATGGAATTTCTGAGGGGAATCCCACGGAACGGAGGGCAGTTCAGGATATGGAAGCGGCCTATTTTTATCTCACCGAAACCTTGCAGATTCCGCCGGAACGAATTATTGTTTATGGGCGATCGGTGGGTGGGGGACCGGCGTTGGAGTTGGCGGCGCGGTATCCGGTGGGGGGATTGGTGGTGGAAAGTTCATTTACTTCCATTTTTAGAACCGTGACGCGAATTCCAATTTATCCCGTGGATAAGTTTAATAATATTCAGAACATTCAACGGGTGAATTGTCCGGTGTTGGTGATTCATGGGACTGAGGATGAGGTGATTCCCTTTTGGCATGGTGAGGCATTGTTTGCGGCGGCACCGGAACCGAAGCAGGCGCTGTGGGTGGAGGGTGCGGGACATAATGATCTAATCTTCGTGGCAGGCGATCGCCATTCCGAGGCACTCCTGGGGTTTGTGGGGTTGCTGGAGAGGAACGAACCAGCAGAGTGAACCCGATGGACTCAGAAGCATCCCAAATGGGGTCCCGCGAAACCAAAACGTAGCTGTTGGTGGAAGGGCGATCGACTGGTATGATTGTGCTGGCTAAGGGAAATAGCACACTCTTTGCGCGATCGCTCTTTTAGGATGTCCCGAAACCGGGATAAACTAGGGCGATTCAGTTTGAAAATTAACGATTCATAACAAAACGCTAAAGATGGAATGGCACGGCAGCGATGCTCAGAGTCTGGCAATTATTGACCGGGAAATCGGGGATCACATTTTCTCCCCGGCGGAGTATGAGATTGTGCGGCGGGTGATTTATGCCACCGCTGATTTTGAATATAAATCCCTGATTCGCTTTTCTGAACAAGCGCTCCAGGCGGGTGCGGCAGCGTTGGCGGCACGCTCAACGATTGTGGTAGATGTGCCGATGGTGCAAGTTGGCATTTCTCCCCACATTCAAAACACCTTTGCCAATCCGGTTTACTGTTCGATGGATGCCCTCACCCGTCCTCAAAAAGAGAAAACCCGTGCTGCCTGGGGCATCGAAACCCTTGCCAAACGGTATCCTGAAGGCATTTTCATCCTAGGTGAGGCCCAAACTTCCCTAACCACCCTGGTGGAGTTAATCGAAGCGGAGGAAATTCGTCCCGCTTTAGTGATTGGGACTCCTGCCGGGTTTGTCGGGGTGGATGCAGCAAAGGCGAGACTGAATGACTCGATGATTCAGAATATCCGGGTGGATGGACGCAAAGGGAGTGCGGTGGTTGCGGTTGCTATTTTAAATGGATTGGTAGACTTGGCATGGCAAGCGTATGGACAGGAAGGACGGGGCATGATTTGAGGATGAATTAGAGACTTTATCGCCCTAAATTTCTATCTAAACTCTTCGCGACGCACTTTTCGTTTGCGGGGTCGCGGTGCATTTAACTCTTCCATTTCTTGGCTGATTTCTACAAATAAATCTCGGCGTAAATAGGGATAGTCACTAATCCAGAAATCGATTCGGGGGAGGTAGATATCGGAGACTTTGGCGATGCGTCCGAGGTCCGGACGGTTGGACATGACCACCATTTCGGCCATATCTCCGGGGGCGATCGCCTTATGTTCTTTCCTTAAAGGAACCAGCACCCGGGTACTAAACCCAGTTTCGTCACCGACTTCTAAATTCAGTCGGCGTTCGCGGTTCTCAACGATGACCAGTTCTCCCCGGGGACTGACGGTTTCTTTGGTGCCGACGACTTCTTCGGTGACAAAGACATCCCAAACTTCTCCCCGCCAAAATCCACTGTATTTATAACGCCGACATTGGTAATTTTCTCGGGAGGCGGAGGCAATGGGTCCCCATAGCCAATAGAGACCGAAAATAATACCAATAATTAATAAAAAGGGTCGCCAGTTATCCGGTAGTGCATTGGCGGTTAGGGTGAGTAGTCCAATTCCGGCTACGGAGATGAGGACGCGTTTTAAAATCTTGTCAATTTTACCCCCATAATAAGCATATTGCGCGCCGGTTGCGATGCCGGGAATGAGTTGTTCAAAAGTTTCACGGGTTAAGGGAATTAGCATTGTTAATAGGGTTCTGATTGGGTTAATTATTCAAAGATAAAGGCAAGAGACGGTTTTGAGAAATTCGGGACATTCAGGACAGTTTTAGAGCTAATTCTCGTGACGTGGCTCTACCGCGTCATGGACCATAGGAGGCTCTGCCTCCAGTCCCCAAGCAAGGGCTTAAGCTACCTATGATGCTATCTGTTACGGCTTGAACTCGTTACCAGTGATACAGGCAGCAGAGCCGCCAATAATGCGTGACGCGGCGGAGCCACGTCACGAGGAATGGGAATTGCAATATTCAATCCAGAAAAAGCACTTACAAGAGTTTTTCTAGGCCATAAACCAGGGTTTTGAGTTGGAGAATTTTGCGAATAGAGAGCAAGACTCCGGGCATATAACAGGCCCGATCGCTGGTGTCGTGACGCAGGGTATAAACTTGACCCGGTGCACCAAAAATTACCTCTTGGTGAGCGATTAAACCCGGGAGGCGGATACTATGAATGCGAATCCCTTCTCCCGCGTCACTACCTCGGGCCCCGGCAATTTTTTCCGTTTCTTTCACCTGGGGAGGATTAAAAGTTTTGCCCATTTCTGCTAACATTTGGGCGGTTTGAATGGCGGTCCCGCTGGGGGCATCTGCCTTTTGATTATGGTGGAGTTCGATGATTTCTACATGATCAAAATGTTGAGAGGCTGCGATCGCCGCTTGTTGTAGCAGGACCATCCCAATCGAAAAGTTGGGAATAATGGCACAACCAATGCTCGATTTTTCTGCAAAAGCAGCAAGTTCTTGAATCTGTTGGGGACTCATGCCGGTGGTACCAATCACGGGGCGGATCCCATAAGCGATCGCCGCCCGCGTATTTTCATACACTGAGTTGGGATGGGTAAAATCCACCATCACCGCTGATTGCTTTTCCTGAAGTGCCATCCCCAGAGTGCCTTCGAGGTCATTTAAAACCGGGATTTCTAAAGGTCCACATCCAATCACTTCCCCAATATCTTGACCCAGATACTCCGGATTGCGATCGACGGCCCCTACTAAAATCATATCTGGAGCCTCAGAAACCGCCTGAACGACTTCACGGCCCATTTTGCCCCCAGCGCCATTGACGACAACTGGAATCGGAAGTTGATTTGCCATACTTCAATAAAGTCCCCTGGAACTAGATGAGGGAATTTTACCCCGCTTCGTGGGCATCTCCCTATCGATACTATAGTAAGGTTGAGTGGGAGTTGCCCGGTTGAGATTCCCGCCCGGATTGAACCTTGAGCCATTTTAATCCCGATGGTGGGGAGATCTTAAGTTAAGTTGGGCCATTGACAATTGAGGGCAGGGAAGGCAGGATCAAGAAGCTCGGAATTTAGACCGGGACATCCTCTACAACTGACTCAGAATTCGGCAAAACTGGATTGAGCCGATCGCTCCCTCTAATCTGGATACTTGATCCCCCTTTTTATCACTTTTTTAACCCATATACGGTGCTTGATCAATTTTCTAGGCAAGTCAACTCGTTGGCATCTGGGGTTTATAACCAGATTGTCAAAATCAAGCTCAACCGGGTGCATACTCCGGTCAGTTCCGTGGCGATCGCCATTGCTATTGCGATCGGAGTCGTTCTCCCGATTCGAGAAACCGGCGGAGTTCAACCCCTAGAACTGGTCACCTATGATTGGATGATGCGAAATCGCTGGTATAATCCCGGACTCGATCAACGATTATTACTGGTAAAAATCACAGAAACTGATATTCAAACCCAACAAAAATGGCCGCTTTCTGATCGGATTGTCGCCCGAGTATTAGACGAACTCGCTAAGTTTGAACCGGCAGTGATCGGGTTAGATTTATATCGCGACGTCCCCCACTCACCCGGTCATCAAGACCTACGTTTTCAACTCCAATCTTTAGATAATGTAATTGGCATTACCAAACTCTCGGATTCTCAAGAACCGGGCGTTCCTCCCCCACCGCATCTACCCGCAGAAGCGGTGGGATTTAATGATATTGTCAATGATCCTGATGGCATTGCCCGCCGCAATTTACTGTTTGCCCAAAATGCCGAGGGAAATACGTTTTACTCCTTTGCCTTGCGCGTTACCCTGAAGTATTTGAGTGATCGCGGCATTGTTATTGAAAATAGTCCCACCGATCCTCAGCGTATTTTGTTGGGAAAAGCTACTTTATCCCCTTTAGAGCAGGATTCGGGAGGCTATAAAACTATTGATGCTGAGGGATATCAAATTCTCCTCAATTATCGCGCACCGGGTTCTATCTCTCAAGAAGTGACCCTTAGCGAAGTTTTAAATCGAGAAGTTGATCCCAGTTGGATCAAAGATAAAATTGTTTTAATTGGGACGACTGCATCGAGCGAAAAAGATTTATTTTTTACTCCCTACGGCATCAAAACCGAAACCGAAACTTTTAAAATGCCTGGGGTGCGACTGCACGCCCAAATGGTGAGTCAACTGCTCAGTAGTGCCCTGGATGGTAAGGCAATTTTTTGGTTTTTGCCCAACTGGATCGAGATGTTATGGATTGCCAGTTGGAGTGCGATCGGGGGAATTGTGGCATGGCAAATTAAACATCCCCTAAAATTGGGTTTAGGATTTATGCTTGGAGTAGGCGGCATTGTCGCCATTGGATTTGCCCTATTTCACTGGGGCGGATGGATTCCAGTTGCGGCCCCTGTGCTCACCTTTACCCTCGCCCTGAGTGGAGTCGTTGCCTCAAAATTACTCTATACCGCGTTTCATGATGACTTAACGGGACTGCCGAATCGCGCCTCATTCATGAACCAACTTGATCGCCTTTATCGGCGATCGCAACCGAAAACATTCCCGTTTTTCCTAACTTTAGGAAAGAACTCTCCAACTCTTTCAGAACAGAAACCTCCCGTTCTCTTCTTTGACTCTAAATTTACTCCTGTACCTCGGTTATTAGCCGTCTTATTTCTGGATTTAGACCGATTTAAAGTCATTAATGATGGACTCGGACATGAGCTCGGGGATCTGCTGCTGATTGCGATCGCTGAACGGATTCGGACCCTGATGCGTCAACCTCGCACCGATGGCATTGAAGCAGTTACCATTGCCCGAGTCGGTGGAGATGAATTTGCCATTCTCCTGGACAATCTTTACCGTTCCGAAGATGCTATCAACATTGGCGAATCTCTCTACCACCAAATTGCTCGACCCTTTACCCTCAAAGGTCAACCTATCTATACTACCGCCAGTATTGGCATGGCCCTCGGGCGGGCGGATGACTCTCGGAATTTATTGCGAGATGCTCACACCGCTATGTATCGCGCTAAAGCATTGAGCAAAGCTCGCCCACAAGTATTTGAAAGTGCCATGCAAAATAATGCCGTAGCCCGATTTCAGCTAGAAACGGACTTGCGGCGTGCGATTAATGCAGGGGCGACCCCAGTCAATGGCAAAATTGAATCCGAGTTTTTGGTTTATTATCAGCCTTTAGTGGACTTAACATCGGGAAAAATTAGCGGATTTGAAGCCCTTGTCCGTTGGCAACATCCGGAACGGGGTTTAGTATTTCCCGGTGAGTTTATCACCGTTGCCGAAGAAACCGGGTCAATTGTGCCATTAGGTGAATTAGTATTAGTCATTGCCTGTTGGCAAATTTGCAAATGGCAACAGGAATTTCCTCAAGAACCTCCGTTAATGGTGAGTGTGAATCTTTCCGGGAAGCAGTTTGCTCAACCCAATTTAATTGAAGTTATTAAACGAACTTTAGACCAAACCCATCTTGATCCAACTTGTTTGAAGTTAGAAATAACTGAAAGTGTGGTGATGGATGAGGTAGAGTTGGCGATCGAGATGCTGTCTCAAATGAAAGCTTTAAATGTGAAATTAGGCATTGATGATTTTGGCACTGGGTATTCCTCCTTGAGTTATTTGCACCGATTTCCCACAGATACTTTAAAAGTAGATCGGTCCTTTGTGACTCGGATGGTGGAAGGAAACCAAAATTCAGCAATTGTTAAAACCATTATTGCCCTAGCCCATAATTTAAACATGGATGTGATTGCCGAAGGGGTGGAAACACCGGAACAATTAGCCCAATTGCGATCGCTAGGCTGTGAGTGTGGACAAGGATACTTTTTCGCTAAACCCTTACCGGCAGCACAAATTGAAGCCTTATTAAAGTCAGACCCCACTTGGTAACCCCCAAAACCTACAGCCTGTTTCCGAGTGGGGGATGACCCTAAACCCCAAGACGGATTGCAAAAGGACAGACAAGGGGGGTTAAACAATGGCACAATGAGAAACGCCATAAACAGATAGAAATATAGGTAAAGTCGTGAGTCCGATTGCCCAAGCTATTCCAACTCAACCCGCGATCGCGCGGCGTGCTGTGTTTCCCTTTACTGCTATTGTGGGGCAGGAAGAAATGAAACTGGCATTGCTGCTAAATGTCATTGACCCCAAGATTGGCGGGGTGATGATTATGGGCGATCGCGGCACTGGCAAATCTACTACCATCCGCGCCTTAGCTGATCTGCTGCCAGAAATTGAAGTGGTGGCAGATGACCCCTTCAACAGTCATCCCTCGGATCCGGAACTGATGAGTGATGTGGTCCGCGATCGCGCCTCTCGGGGAGAAACCTTACCCGTGATGCAGCGCAAGGTGCAAATGATTGATCTCCCTCTCGGTGCCACAGAGGACCGGGTTTGTGGGACAATTGATATTGAAAAAGCCCTCTCAGAAGGGGTAAAAGCCTTTGAACCGGGTTTGTTAGCCAAAGCCAATCGCGGTATCCTCTATGTGGATGAAGTCAACCTACTCGACGATCACCTCGTGGATGTGTTGTTAGACTCCGCTGCTTCGGGGTGGAATACCGTTGAACGGGAAGGGATTTCCATTCGTCACCCGGCGCGATTTGTGTTGGTGGGGTCTGGTAACCCGGAAGAAGGTGAACTCCGTCCGCAATTGCTCGATCGCTTCGGAATGCACGCCGAAATCCGCACGGTAAAAGAACCCGCTTTACGGGTGAAAATCGTTGAGGAACGCTCAGGATTTGACCAAAATCCTCAAACCTATTTGGAACAACACGAAGCAGAACAACAAGCGTTACAGCAAAAGCTCATTGATGCTCAAAACTTGTTACCTTCGGTGAATTTGGATTATGAAATGCGCGTCCAAATTTCCCAGGTTTGTTCTGAGTTAGATGTAGATGGATTGCGCGGAGATATTGTTACCAACCGCGCTGCCAAGGCGATCGCGGCGTTAGAAGGACGCACCGAAGTTACCCTGGATGATATTAGCCGGGTGATTACCCTCTGTCTACGTCACCGCCTCCGTAAAGACCCCTTAGAATCCATTGATAGTGGTTATAAGGTTCAAAAAGTCTTTAGTAGTGTCTTTGGCGTGGAAATGCCAACCGAAGGTTAAATCGGTGTAGTGGCGCTGGGGTAAGTTCATCAAAAAAGCCCTCAAGCGCCTCTACATCTAACGGTTATGGAAAAGCGAATTTTAGGATTAGACCCGGGTTTAGCAACATTAGGATTTGGGGCGATCGCCGCTCAAACCGGAGGCACCGGCAGAAGTCGTAGCGAAACCGTTTCCCTGCTGGATTTTGGCATTATTCAAACCCCCGCCAAGACTGACCTGGGTCAGCGGTTATGTACGATTTATGAAGATTTACACGCCCTGATTGACCAGTTCAAACCGGACTTAGTAGCAGCGGAAAAATTGTTCTTTTATCGCATGGGAAATACCATCTTAGTCGCCCAAGCGCGAGGGGTGATTTTACTGGTGGTAGCGCAACATCAATTACCCTTAGTTGAATATACTCCTGCACAAATTAAACAAGGGATTACCGGCTATGGCAATGCGGATAAATATGAAGTGCAACAAGCAGTAGCGAGGGAATTAAATTTAGAGACGATTCCCAAACCCGATGATGCAGCAGATGCCTTAGCCGTCGCCTTAACCGCCTGGTTTCAATGGGAAAATTGAGGAGGAATTCACAAGTCAGTAATTCTATTATCAAAAACCGGGTTTCTTCACTCTGACTTTTGGTACTGATCCACATTGGTGTTGGTGAAGAAAGTGGGTTTTCTTCCTATTAAAGTATCAAGACCCCAAGAGGAGCAAACCCGGATAGCACAGAGATAGATTGATATTAAGAAACATAAACATTTACTGCTTCAGGAATTGAGTAAGTTATACTAGAGCGTAGTGCAAGGCTGTAGGTCCAAATTTCTATAGGGTCTGCACAGCCCACTTGATTAAACTTGAATTCCTGAATGGCATGGATATAAATTTAATCAAAGATATCATCCGGAAAATCACTATCAAATCTTGTTGGGTCGAATATTCACAAGTTTGTTCGGCATTAAAATCCTATGAACTGATGGCTGTTGAACCAGGTTTTTTTTTGAATAACAATCAGGATTTCAGGACTTATCCGATGTGTAAACCGAACGATTTTTACATTGCCTTAGCAGAGAGTTTTCCTTATCAAATGGAGTCTCTATCACATTCTCTGAATATGCCTTCGGATAAAAAACCTCCTTCAAATTGGGCGCTTGACCCTAAAATCAAACCCCGTAAAAATAAGATTTTAGAGCAATACGGAATTGATGATACTGAGGAGGATAAAGTTTTTCAAGAAATTAAGACAGTAGAAGACTTGCAGCAAGTGATTGGCAAGCTTATCAAAAAAATAGCGAGAGAATCCAACCAATCCACTATAGAGATCCAGGAGATCGGAACAGAGTTTTATAACGTTTATCAAGTACCAATCAGGTCTACCTTAAAGCAATTTTTTGCTGCTTTAAAACTGATGGATATATTACAAAATATAGAGTTTATAACGGTTGATACGGTTGATTCTAAAAAGGTTTTCTTAAAGAAAAGGAATTCTGAGGTGGTTAAGTGAGCAATAGGGTGGGAAGAAGCACACCCTACCATCTTACTTTGTAGCAAATTTAGGTCAGAAATCCGGTTTATTGTTTTTTTGAAGCAGATCTCTCAAAATGTGAGACGACAAATCAACAAAGAGGCAAGCATTCCTGTCGCATCAGCTAACAGGGCAGCGGGTAGGGTGTGGCGCGTCCGGCTCACTCCAATACTACCAAAATAAACCGCCATCACATAAAAGGTGGTTTCCGTCGAACCTTGCATCGTTGAAACCAGATAAGACAAGAACCCATCGGGGTCATTCTCTACAATTTCCGACATCACCCCAAATGCGCCACTGCCCGATAAAGGACGAATTAGCGCCATTGGTAAGGCTTCCGGTGGCATGGCAATCAAGTTGGTGATGGGGGATAACACTGCTGTCATCACATCCAATGCGCCACTGGTGCGAAACATCCCGATCGCCACAAAGATTGCAACCAGAAACGGGATAATTCTCACCGCAATATCAAAGCCTTCTTTCGCCCCTTCCGTTAACACTTCATACACTTTCACCCCGCGAAAATAGCCAATCAGCAGGAAGCTACAAATCACTAAAGGTAACAACCCATTAGAAATCGCCTCAATGATTTGGGTACTTGCCAATCCCGCCGTTCCTGTGATGGTTAATCGATAGAGAAGTACCCCAAAAAATAGCACAATTAATCCACCAAAGAATAACCGTCCTACCAGTCCCGGGGGTTCTAAGGGTTCAACAGGTTGGGCATATTCAGGACTCTGTGAGGGGCTGTCTGAATCCAGTTCCGGGGCGTTTACTGGGGGATTAGGGGCCGTGTCTTGGTTGCGATGGGCCAGAACTTTAGCGGCTACAATGGCTACAGTGGTGGAAGCAACTGTAGCCACAAGTGAGGGAATAATAATTGCCCCGGGATTGGTGGCCCCTGCGGAGGCCCGTACAGCGATCGCCCCAATGGGTAAAAGGGTCACCGATGAGGTGTTAATGGCTAAAAATAAGCACATCGCATTGGTAGCAGTTCCAGGGTCCGAATTCAGCCGATTCAGTTCCTTCATCGCTTTGAGTCCAATGGGAGTGGCAGCATTGCCCAAACCCAGGGCGTTAGCGGCGAGATTTAAGATCATGGCAGACATGGCGGGATGATCTGCCGGGATATCAGGAAACAGTCGTAGCATGAGGGGACGAATCCCTTGGGCGATCGCCTCCATAAGTCCCGCCACTTCCACCACCCGCAGAATTCCCAACCACAAGGCTAATGCCCCAATTAACCCGATCGCCAAGGTAACCGCATTCGCTGCCGACTCAAATGCCGCTTCGGTCAGTTCCGGCAGAGTCCCACGCATTGTTGCGACGACGGTAGACCCTACCATCAGAAACAGCCAAATGCTATTGAGGGGAGATTCAGATTTTTTCACAGACGGTTCACCGGAAAGTTTCCGAGTTATGGTAACATCACCCACCCAACAGGATAAACCTTTCTCTCTCCCGTCAATCCGCACGAGTGGACATCAAAACACTATTGGCTGAGTCCAAAGATGTACCACACCAAGGACACCCAAAATCGAGAAGTTTATAATGAGAAATTTTCTGACAATTGGGACATTTTAAACCATAGGTCGGCAGCGGTTTGCGGGGAAGGCGACGGCGTAGGGGTTGACTGATAGAGGCTTCACTATCATCATCCTCTGGGGCAGAAAGAGTTACTCCCTGAGAAAATCGGAGGTCAATGGCAATGACTTTCAGTTTAATTTGTCCCAAACAAATCAGACTACCTAGGGTTAACATCATCTCACCCTGGGTTAACAGTTGCCCATCTACTTTAGAAGGATTGCTGGGCCGAAGATTTCTCAAATAAAAATGACTTTTCTGGGGGTCATAAAAGATTTCAACGTGCAACCCAGAGACTGTCGGATGAAGCAACACGATATCGCAGCGAGTGGGATCGCGACCGATCCGGACGGTCCCCGGATTTTTGCTCGGTTGCTTATCCCAGATAGTTTGAGTTCTAAACTCACCCGCTTCAATCCATTTTAGGGTTAGTTCATGCATGGCGATCGCAAGTTTCCATAGTAGCAGCACCTGTTTTCCGCCCCTGACTCGGGAAGATATCTTTATTATCTAGCTTTTTTCGGTTCAGGAGCAAGTATAGAAGCACACCATTCTGTGAGTCTCCTATCCCTTATCCATTTCCTGGAACAGGGGAGGAGTTCACAGGGATTTTGAGTTTTGTACAGAAACGATTGAGTTTAGGCCAACATCAGGGGACAAACCCAGAATGCCATCTTCTCTACCGGGTCCGGATGTGATAATCGGGTTTCCAGTTGATCGGTCCTTTTGAAACTTTACCGGGTTCCTTCCCTGAATGGACTGGGTTTAACGAATCTTCATACTTGCGATCGCATCCGGTTCAGGTGGGGAAGTGACCTTTGAGCAAACTAAGCTAAAAAGCCTTACTCAAGGCCCTTCGCCGTTCTGTAGGACCGGGCAAATGTCTCTAATGGGTTTAGGGAATCGTCTCACTCAATTCCTCCCATAACGTATTCATTTTTTCAAACGCATCTTCTAAAGAAATTTTTCCCCCAGTTGCGAGACTACTCAAAATGCTCACGCGATGACCAAAGTTTTGCAAATTTTTATGGCGAAGTAATTGTTCTGCATCCCGATTTCCGTGGGCATGATTGGGGGAATCAATAGATTGGAAATGAGTTGTCATGGCAGAACCCTCCCATCGCTTCTGAATCACAGCGACTATTTTTTTAACTAGGATAATTATCTCTGAAAAACTCTAAGCGCACAGCGATCGCTTGAACGTTAAAGGTGCGATCGTGATCAAGTGTAGCCGTGACCCCAATCTAACCGGAGTGCGATCGCGATCGCACTCCGGAATTGTTCTAACTCGAAGCGAGGCGATCGCTGATCCGCGTGGTTTCCGGGAGTCGGTATTTCGGAGTGCAACGCAGCACATAATCCAAGGCAGTGGGTAAACTAATGCGATGACCAATGGAAATATAAAGGGGATTGACATGACTGCGCGATCGCAGAACCGCCCCCACGGTTTCCCCTTGATCCAGCAACGGTTGCCAACTGCCACGTTCCGGGGGTAATCCTTCATGAGTACCAATAAAGCGCGATTTTGCTACCCCAATCGCCGGGAGATTCGTCAAGACCCCCAAATGACAAGCAATCCCAAACCGCCGGGGATGGGCCAATCCCTGACCATCACAAAGTAGCAAATCTGGCACAATAGACAACTGTTCCAGGGCCTCCAAAACCGCCGGAACTTCGCGAAACGAAAGGAATCCAGGAATGTAGGGGAAGTGAGTCGGACACCGGGCGATCGCCTGATCGCACAGTTGCAAATCTGGAAAACTTAACACCGCCACTGCCGCCTGCGTCACATTATCCTGTTCGTGATATCCCGCATCCACCCCCGCCACATATCGAACCTGTGGCAAGTCATCTTCTACAATGACTTGTTCCCGTAACTCTTCCTGAATTGCCCTCGCCTCCTCCACCGTCTCCGGCCAACTTTGGGGCTTATCAATTTTCATAACATTTTATTACTTTTAAGACAATTTTCTGGATTCCGGTTTAACATTTTAAGAGTCACTCAATTTGTATCGAGCTTTGGGAGACAACAATAGTCCCGCAAGTCCCTGGGAATATCAAAGTCAAACCTAGACCCATCTGGACTGAAATTCTTAAAAACTTAAGAAAAATTTAATAAAGGTTCGGGATGGGGTGTTTTTTACAAACCGTAAGTTTCAACCTCATTAAGGTAAATTTCAATGCCAGCTAAAACCAGTTATTCTTACGACTCAAAGACCATTTTCTGGATTGCCGGTTCCGTGATTGGAGGAATATTCTTCTTAATTTTAGCCGCCAATTTAAAACCTTTTGTGATTATCAACGCCGGGGAACGGGGCGTGGTCATGAAATTTGGAAAAGTCCAGGAAGGCATTCTCGATGAAGGGATTCACGGAATTATTCCCTTAGTCACCCGCGTGGAAACCCTCAGCGTTCGGGTGCAAAAAGATGAACTCAAAGCCGATGCTGCTTCTAAAGATTTACAGTATGTTACCATTAATGTCGCCCTGAATTGGCGTGTGGATGCTACTCAAGTTAACAAGGTTTATCAGACCATAGGCGATGAAACTCAAATTGTCAACCTGATTATTTCCCCCGCTGTTTCTGAAGTGGTGAAAGCAGCAACGGCTAAAAATAATGCTGAAGAAATCATCACCCGACGCCGAGAATTAAAACAAGAAATCGATAGTGATATTCGGCAACGACTGGCTAGTTATGGCGTTTTAGTTGATGATATTTCCTTGGTAAATATTGAATTTTCTCCGGAATTTGCTAAAGCCATTGAAGCCAAGCAAATTGCAGAACAAGAAGCCAGACGAGCCTCATTTATTGCCCAGAAAGCCGAACAAGAAGCTTTTGCGGAAATTAATCGGGCCAAAGGTCAAGCTGAAGCCCAACGATTGTTACGAGAAAACTTAACTCCATCAATTCTCCAAAAAGAAGCCATTGAAAAATGGAATGGACAATTTCCGATGGTGATGGGGGGTAATGGAGCATTGCCTTTTATTAATATTACCCCACCTGTTTCTACCGCTAATCCCTAACTCTGTTGACTCCAAAGAAGGAGTGAAATATCATTAATTTACTTCAAAATATGGGGTCTGCTTTCACCTTTTCGCCCTCCAGTGTCAAAATAGAAGCGGAGTAGTTTAGAGACAGCCAAACCTATGACTAACGAGACCCTGCGATCGCTTCCCCTACCCCCTGGAAAATTCGGATTACCCGTCATTGGCGAAACCATCAGCTTTTTGCGGGATGCTGACTTCAACGACAAGCGCAACCAGAAATACGGGTTGGTGTACAAAACCAACATTTTTGGACAACCCACTGTCATGATGAGCGGTTTGGAGGCGAATCGCTTTCTATTCACCCATGACAACAGCTATTTTAGTGCCACCTGGCCTTATAGTACCCGCACCTTACTTGGTCCTCAATCTCTTGCTACCCAAACCGGCAACGAACATACCAGTAGAAGGCGCTTAATGGTCCAGGCATTTCTTCCCAAGGCGATCGCCGGATACCTTCCCGGTATGGAAGAAATTACTTATCGCTATCTCAAACAATGGGAAACCCTAGGAAAAATGACCTGGTATCCATTGCTGCGAACCTATATGTTTGACATTGCCAGTAGCTTATTAATTGGCACTGAAACGGGTTCCGAAACCGCCTATCTCAGCCAAATTTTTAAAACCTGGTGTGACGGATTATTTTCAATTCCCCTGAATCTACCTTGGACGCAATTTGGAAAAGCCCTTCGCTGCCGGACATTGCTCCTCCAAAAAATTGAAGAAATGGTCCGCCGCCGCCAACAAGAAACCGAACCGAGAAATGATGCTCTCGGCTTACTTTTAGCCGCAAAAGATGAAGAAGGAAATGGCTTAACCTTAGAGGAACTCAAAGACCAAGTATTGCTACTCCTCTTTGCCGGTCATGAAACCTTAACCTCCTCCCTTTGTTCCTTCTGTTTATTGCTGGCACAACATCCCCAAGTCATCACCAAACTCCGAGAAGAGCAGCAAAATGTAGGATTTACTGGAGTTCTTACGATGGAGATGCTCAAAGAAATGACCTACTTAGAACAGGTCATTAAAGAAGTCCTGCGATTAGTCCCACCCGTTGGAGGAGGATTTCGCCGGGTAGTTCAATCTTGTGAATTTAAGGACTATCAAATCCCCGAGGGTTGGATGGTTTTGTATCAGATTAATCAAACCCATAAAAATAGTTCAATTTATCCTAACCCCCAGGAATTTGACCCCGATCGCTTCAGTGCAGACCGGACTGAAGAAAAACACAAAGGCTTTGGATTCATTCCCTTTGGCGCAGGTGCGCGAGAATGTGTAGGGAAGGCTTTTGCAATGTTAGTATTGCGGGTATTCGGAACCCATTTAGTCCACGGTTATGACTGGGAATTGTTGCCGGGACAAAATTTAGAATTAGTCACCGTACCCACCCCCTCTCCTCGGGATGGATTGCGGGTCAAGTTTAACCGAAGAGGATAGAAATGGAGGGAGTTAAGAACGTTTCCGTATAGTCGCCTCCTAATGTAGAGTTGATTCGCCAATCAACTCTACATTAGGCGTTTAATAGTAGTAAATATTGCGTAAGTCTTACCATAAGAAATAGGGCTGTCATCGCGCATCCCATAACCTCTTGACAATCACGGTAAGATTAGCTAGTATAATAAAGGAATGCTACCAGACCGCTAAAAGTTAGACTATGAGCAAAAAAGTTAGCATCACCCTAGACGATGAAGTTTTAAAATTTGTAGATACAATTGCACCGGGCCATAACCGTAGCCGATTTATTAATGATATTCTTTTAAAAGAAAAACAGCAGCGGTTAATGAGAGAGCTTGCCGATGCTTATCGAGAACAAAGTAATGACCCAGAATTTCAACAAGAGGTCTTAGCTTGGGATGTTACGGTGAGCGATGGTTTAAATGCCTAACGGAATTTTAACTTATAAACGAGGCGAAATCTGGTGGGTGGATCTTCAGCCAGTTATTGGCAGTGAAACTGATAAACAGCGTCCTTGTTTGATTTTGCAAAATGATATTGGGAATCAACAGGGTTCGACTACAATTATTGCTCCCTTATTGCCAGGGAGTAAAAAATATCCTTTTGTTGTTAATGTCAAGCCAACGTTACAAAATGGATTGGATGGCGATCGCTATATCAATTTAAGCCAACCAAATCAGAGCAGTAGATGCTCAACGGATCAAGACAAAACAGGGGGTTTTAGAGGATGAATATTGGAGTAAAATTGAAAAAGCAATAACAATTGAGCTGGGTTTCTCCAAAGAGTAGTTCTGAGGTTCTATTGAACTTTGGCTTGGTTATCTTCATCTGCAACGCTTTATCAGCTTGCCGCCACAGCTTTTTATCCAGGGAATTTTGTGAGTTACTCTAGTCTAGGTATTTGTTAGATTTCAAATTGTCAATAAAAGATTTAAGGATAGCCAAAAAGAGCGCATCCAAAAATAAAAGAGTTTACAACTTTCTTTAAGCTGTAAACTCTTGATCATAATAGAATGCGGACGGGGAGACTCGAACTCCCACATCAAAGACACTAGAACCTAAATCTAGCGCGTCTACCAATTCCGCCACGTCCGCATAAGTTTATCTTAGCAGAGGTTGCCTTCTTGCACAAGCATTTTGTGCCAACCCCCAAAAATCTAGAATTCTCATCCCTTCATCCCCATGAGAGTGACTTCCCAGACGAGGCGGGAACTGGCATAACTGAGGAGATAACGCCTTGCGCGATCAAGGATATGGAGGGGGTTGGCGTTGAAGGTCCCGCGCTGTTGGGAGGATAACCAGTATGCCTGTTGCAGATATTCAATCAGCCAGAGTTGGGACTCGGTGTCGAGACTGCGATCGATTTCTTTGGCAATTTCTAGCGCTTGTTTGGTGGAGAGGGAGGGTTTTAGGGGTTTTTCCAGAAGTTCGGCAGGGATTTCCTGGAGTTTTTCCCAGCAGGCGATCGCCGTTCCGGGAGACCCCTGCGCCATTGCCAATACTGCTGGATTCTCCAAAATCTGCGGGTATCCCACGGTTGCTAAAACTTCCCTCATCTGTGCCTCGGTGAGGCGATAAAAAGGAATTCGCTGACATCGGGAAACTAAGGTGGGGAGGAGAGAATCGACTCCGGGTGCAATTAAAATAATACTCGCGCGTCCCGGTTCTTCCAAGGTTTTGAGCAATCCATTGGCAGCACTTTCTTTCATGGTTTGTGCCTCTTCTAGGACCACCACCTTGCGCAGTGCCTCCAAAGGATGGCGTCCCAAAAATTCCCCGATTTCACGGATTTGTTCAAGGCGAATTTGCGGGGGAGATTTGCGCTTAAACCCGGTTGCTGCTGCTTCTGTGGCGGTGAGCATTTTGCCTTTATCCAGATAGGTGGGTTCTATCCAAAGTAAATCCGGGTGATTTTCCAGTTTGCGGGTGGATGGGGGGGTTGCGCCTGGATTTTTAGCGGTGAGAAGGAGTTCCAGGAAATGCCGCGCTGCCAAACTTCGACCCACACCGGGAGCACCGGCAAAGAGGTAGGCGGGTGCAATGCGATCGCGGTTAACAGCCTGATTTAGGAGTTCGACTGCTTGGGGTTGTCCAATGAGTTTAGCAAAAACAGTCATAAATTTTAGTTTTTAAAATTTAGATGGGAGAGTGCAAAGATAGTAAGTAGATGTCCTAGGGTTCAACCTTCTATCATGTCAGCGATCGCCCAAACTTTATCCAGTATTCTTGGTTCCGACGGTGTTATCGAGTGGGAGAGTCTGGATTTGCCGACTCAACAGCGTCTCCGTTGCGCTTTTCCTGAGTCTTCCCTCCCCCATTGCATTGCCTATCCCTCAACTCAAGCTGAATTAACTGAGGCGATCGCCGCTATTGCTGCCAGTCGATGTGCTTTGGTTCCTTCGGGGTCTCTGAGTAAAATCGATTGGGGTGGGGTTCCTTCGGGGGTGCAAGTGATTGTGAGTACCGCACGTCTGAATCGCCTGATTGAACACGCTGTGAATGATTTAACGGTGACAGTAGAAGCCGGGATGAATTTAGCCTCGTTACAGTCTATTCTCGCGGATGCGGGTCAGTTTTTGGCGTTAGACCCCGCCTATGGCGATCGCGCGACTTTGGGAGGAATTGTTGCCACGGGGGATGCGGGAAGTTGGCGGCAACGGTATGGGGGAGTGCGCGATCAACTGTTGGGGGTTTCCTTCGTGCGATCGGATGGGGAGTTGGCGAAGGCAGGGGGTCGCGTCGTCAAGAATGTGGCGGGATATGACTTGATGAAATTATTCACCGGGTCTTACGGCACATTGGGGATGATTTGTCAAGTTACTTTTCGGGTTTATCCTCAAGCGGAGGCATCGGGTACGGTGATGTTGTCTGGAGATGCAAGTGCGATCGCCGCTGCCAGTCAAACGTTACTTGCTTCCGCCCTCACGCCAACAGCAGCGGATTTGTTGTCCCGGGGATTGGTGAAGCAATTGGGCAGAGGGGAGGAAATGGGACTGCTAGTGCGCTTTCAAAGCGTAGCAGAAAGTGTGCAAGAACAATCAGCGCGACTGATATCTGTGGGGGAAACGTTAGGATTAAAGGGGACTTGTCATACGGAGAAGGACGAGGCGGATTTATGGCAGGGATTGAGAGAACGAATGCAACGGACTAACACACAAGGGGCGATCGCCTGCAAAATAGGAGTACGTCCGACAGAAGCAGTGGCAGCTTTATCAAAATTTGCGGCGCTTTCTGAGGGTATTGGTTTGGGACAAATTCATGTCAGTAGTGGATTAGGTTGGTTGCGGTTTGCCGAGGGGACGGTACAGGAGTCGGTTTTATCCATGCGGCAATTCTGTCAATCTTCTGGGGGTTTTTTGAGTGTGATGGTTGCACCCATTTCTGTTAAAAATCAAGTCGAGGTTTGGGGGTATCAGGGAAATGCTCTTGAGGTGATGCGAAAGATTAAGCAGCAGTTTGATTCAGATAATATTTTAAGTCCTCAGCGATTTATAGGGAGAATTTAATTATTATTACCCTGTCAGTTTCACATTTGTAGTAACGACTGAAGTCCTTTTTGGGTTTGTTGTAAATTAGGGTGGAAATGAGATTTTCGGATTGATGAAGAGGGGGAGAATGACTTCAGTCGTGGCTACAAGCCTAAGAAAAAGACTGAATGGGTAACGTTAACGGGGAAACTGAAGCTCTTAGGGCGAACATTGTAGAATATATTAAGTTGAGGAATATGAAACCTGTGGAATCTACTATTGCAGCTAAATCTAGTAACTTTTTAGGTCAAAATCCGCATTTGAATGAGTTGAGTGAGTCGGAAGGGTTGCCGGGATTTGATGCTCAACATCCACCGGACCCGAAATTGATTGATACTTGTGTTCATTGTGGCTTTTGTTTGTCTACTTGTCCCAGTTATCGCGTGATTGGGAAGGAAATGGATTCGCCACGAGGGCGGATTTATTTAATGGATGCGATCGCCACCGGGGAAGCACCTTTGGCAGAGGGAACCGTAGAGCATTTTGATACTTGTTTGGGATGTTTAGCTTGTGTCAGCACTTGTCCCTCGGGGGTGCAATATGATAAATTGCTGGCGGCGACTCGTCCTCAAGTGGAGCGCAATTATGAACGGTCCCTAAGCGATCGCGTGATTCGCAGTCTCATTTTTAATTTATTCCCGTATCCCAATCGTCTACGTCCTTTATTAGTCCCCCTTTATTTCTACCAAAAGTTAGGAATTCCCAAATTAGTGCGTCAGACGGGTTTATTAAAGAAAATTTCCCCGCGATTGGCGGCAATGGAGTCAATTTTACCCAATATTACGGGAGAGTTTTTCAAGGGAAACTATCCTGATGTGATTCCCGCACAAGGAGAGAAACGGTATCGCGTGGGGATGTTACTCGGATGTGTACAACGGTTATTTTTTAATCCGGTAAATGAGGCAACGGTAAGGGTTTTAACTGCGAATGGCTGTGAGGTGGTGATTCCTAAAGAACAAGGATGTTGTGCTGCCTTGCCTGCACATCAAGGACAAGAAGAACAGGCACAGGCGATCGCTCGTCAAATGATTGATAGTTTTGAAGGTACTGAGGTTGATTATATCATTATTAATGCCGCTGGATGTGGTCATACCTTAAAAGAATATGGTCATATTCTCCAAGATGATCCGAATTATCGCGACAAAGCACAAGCTTTTGCAAATCAGGTCAAAGATGTCCAAGAATTCCTGGCAATGGTGGGGTTAACGGCTAATCTTTCTCCCTTAACGGAAGGAAAATTAACCGTGGTGTATCAGGATGCTTGTCATCTGTTACATGGTCAAAAAATAAGTCAGCAACCGCGCCAAATTCTCAAACAAATTCCCGGAATTGAACTGAAAGAACCGATAGATGCCGCGTTATGTTGTGGCAGTGCGGGGGTTTATAATATGCTTCAGCCGGAAGTATCGGAAGAGTTGGGTCAGCAAAAAGTGCAGAATTTACTTAATACCGGGGCTGAATTAATTGCCTCTCCCAATCCCGGTTGTGCATTGCAAATTCAAAAGCATTTGCAGTTAGAAGGGAAAGATATCCCGTTGATGCACCCGATGGAATTATTAGATTTATCCATTCGGGGGGTGCGGTTGAAATAGGAGGATGCCTGCGTCAGAATGTAGAGGTCCTGATGGTAGGAATAAGTTAGATTCTGACGCACCCTTGAGGGCTAAAAAATCAGCAACATCATTAATAGTAGACACCTTGCAGCGCGGGTTGAGGAAATCGGGTTAAGTCAACTCTTGGATCAGTTTTTCTAACTCGTTGCGCAGTTGGCGAGTATTGGGATTGGTGGGTTCGATTTCCAGGGATTTATCAAAGGCGAGGAGGGCTTGTTGCAGCAGGGGAACAGCTTCGTTAGGACTGGGTTTTTCTCCGGCAAAGAGGATGAGGGACCCGCCAAAATTCACCCAGCCACTGGCTTCGCTTCTCTCTCCCCAGTTGCCGTCGCCAGTAAGTGCGCGGCGACAGGATTCTACGGCATCTTGATAGCGATCAAGTTGCAGGAGGGCGACACAACGGTTCGTTAAGCCGAGGGAATAGTCGGGTTTGAGGGTAACCGCCCGATCGCAAGCGGCGATCGCCTCGCTGAAGCGCTGTTGTTCCACCAGATTGCTACATTCGCTTCCCAAAGCGTTATAGGTGTTTTCGGGGGCTTGGGCAATTTCCACAGTAGCATTCACCACCCCCTCGGAGTCAAGTTCCGAATAAGGGGCAGTATTAGCAAAGACTGGCATTTCCAGGCACAGACAAGCTGCTGCCGTGAGGAGTCCAGATCCAAGAAGATGGGGTTTCATTGTTACGATTTGTGAACGGAGGAGTTTACTTTGACTATGAAACCACACCTGTTACCTAAAATGTCAAGTTTAATGATAAAATTTTAACCAATTTTTCTTTGATTAGAGAAAGTTATAGACAAGAGTGAGGATTACTTATATAACGCCTCTCAATCCGAGCAACCTTGAAAATTCAGGAATGTGAGGATCTGTTGCTCTTTTCAGGAATGTGACTCACACGCTTAAAACAACTAAGGTTTTGTCCTGTCATTCAGTCTTTAGGGGCTAAACTGGAATTGCCTCGACTCAGGATCGGGGGAACTGTCGCCCGATCCTGGACCCTGAGTGGAAAACATAACGACTGGATGAGTCGCTAATGCCGTGAGTGAGATCAAAAGGTTTTGATCGCCCACTAACCAGAGGCGGATCCCAGTGGCGATCGCACTTTTCTAAGGTTTGAGGTTAGGAATGAGTGAGATTCCGCTGGGAATCGCTTATGCACTCACTTTGAGCCATCCGCGACGCACCGCATAAAACAAACGATGGACGAGCAAGGCATCCTCCCGACTCAGGGCGTTATTGAGTAACGCAATCTGAAGGGTATGCTGTTCGTTCGCGCTCAGTTTCCCGGAAAACCAGGCTTGTGCGAACAAATCAGTAAGGTTATTTTCCAGATTCGTACTAGATGCTGGCATAAGTTCGGATTCAACTCTACTGCGCTTCTAGTTTGCAGCATTGGGTGCAAGTGAGCGGTGATTTGAGTATTCTTTCGCAGGTGGATTAATCACCGGCACTTGTGATTCAAATCGCAGCCCATCGCGATCGCTTGTAGTTATCCCCGGGAGTTAGGACCGAGAAACCCCAGACTCTAACCCCCGAACCCCTCGGGCACACATCACTCCGGCAGCATTTCCAAACAAAGTTGACGGAAATGATCCCCGCGTTGCTCAAAGTTTTGATATTGATCAAAACTGGCACAAGCAGGAGACAACAAAACCACCTGTGCCTCCAATTCTTCGGCTAATTCCGCCCCGCGAATCACCGCCCGTTCCATGCCATAAACAATTTCATAGCGATTATTCCCCACTTGTTCTAAGCGTTTAGCAAAGGCATCAGCAGCATCGCCAATCAGGAGCACTTGGGCAACTTTTGCCTCAATGGTTTGCAACCATCCCGTATCATCTCCTTCTTTCGCTTCACCCCCGGCAATTAAAATTACCGGCGCAGCAACCGCAGCTAATCCCACTTGTGCGGCATCATAGTTGGTGGCTTTACTATCATTAATAAAGTCAATTCCGTGCCAAGTACGAATCAGTTCTAAGCGATGAGAAACACCGGGGAAGTTGGCAACAGCATTGGCGATCGCCGCTTTATCAATTCCCGCCAAGCGCGCCACACCCACTGCCATCAGCAGATTGGTGAGGTTATGTTCCCCGGGCATTTTTAAGGCATCAACCGGCACAACTGCCTCGCCCATTGCCACTGCCCAACCGTCTTCAATATAAACCCCTTTATCAGGATTTCCTAATAACTCACTTTTGCCTTTGATGCTCGTCCAGCAGGCATTCGGCCAGCGATCGCTTAAACTTTTTCTTAAGTAGGGGTCATCTCCATTTAAAACTTTTTGCTGCGATCGCTCCAACAGAGATGCTTTAATATTAAAATAATTTTCTAACGTACCATGACGGCTCAAATGATCCGGCGTAAAGGTCGTCCAAACCCCAATTTGCGGCGCTACAGTTTCTGACGCCTCAACTTGATAGCTACTAATTTCCGCAATCACCCAGTCGGGATACTCCGGGGTCGCCTGATTCTGGTCAAATCCTTTTAACGCCAACTCCGTTGCCGCATATCCGATATTGCCACAAGCCGGTGCATTCAACCCTGATGCTTGAAAAATTGCCGCAATCAAAGCAGTCGTCGTCGTTTTACCATTGGTTCCGGTAATTCCCACCCAGGGACAAGCATTGAGATTGCGCCATGCTAATTCCATTTCCCCCAGGGTGATAATTCCCATCTGCCGCGCCTTCACCAAGGCAGGAAGATCCCAGGGAACCCCCGGACTAACCACCACCCAATCCAAAGACTGTTCCGGTTCAAAGGACTGATTAAGATGGACCTGAATGCCATCAGCAGCCAACATTTGTTGTTGTTGCCGCAAGGCGTCATTGTCTGAGCGATCGCTCAAGGTGACATCCCATCCTTGCTTTTTTAATAACCGTGCTGCGGCAACCCCTGAGCGTCCTAGTCCAATGATATGAGCCTTCGGCATACTTTTATCGATCGCATTTTTTCAAAGTCTAACCTTCATCTTACCGTTTGTTGTTCTGTCTATAGGGGGTTTTCTCTGCAAAAAGATTTCCCGCAACAACGGGTGGGGGTTTCAACCCTCCCCCGTTATTGCCAAGGTTTCCGGTGCTACTGGGGCTTGACAATGGGACCAAAATCCGCCAAAACCCGCGCGTGATTTCGCAGTAAACCGATGGAGTTGAGGCGGTTGCGGCGAATTTCCGGATCCGGATCCATCACCAATACGCTGTCTTCCCCATCAAAAAACTGGCTGACGACGGGGGTAATTTCTGCTAAGGCATCCACCAACTGTTGATAGTTACGCTGCGATCGCGCCGCTTGGGTGGTTGGCATTAACCGGATCAAAGCCTCATAAAACCCTTGTTCTGAGGATTTTTGGAACAATTCCGGTTTCAGCACTTGAGTCGGATCCAGGACTGTGGTTTCCAAATCCCCCTGTTTTGCCAGTCTTGCAGACCGATTCACGGTTTCATAGATGGTATCTAAGCTACCATTCTGGCGGATGGACTGGAGGAATAAAGCGCGATCGCGAACATCCAAAACATCCTCTAACGCCCGTTGGCTATATTCCGGGTCTTCTTCCCCTAAAACCGCATTCACCAAGTCATAATCAATGCCTCGTTCCTCTTGCAACAGCGTCCGAATCCGTTGTAAGAAAAACTCTTGTAATTGCAACAGCAAATCCGGGGACGTTTTTGGATGGCTGGCGGTAAACAATGCGGCAATCTTCCCGAGTAATTCCCCTAAGTTTAAGGGTAAATTTGCACTCCAAGTTAGATTAATCACCGCATTAGCAGCCCGTCGCAAAGCAAAGGGGTCGGAGGAACCTGTAGGAATCATCCCCAAGCCAAAAATACTGACTAACGTATCTAATTTATCCGCTAATCCAACGACCTGACCTACAGGAGTTTCCGGTAACTTATCTGCTGCATTGCGCGGTAAATAATGTTCATAAATTGCGGTGGCAACGGCTTCCGATTCCCCACAAGCTCGGGCATATTTTTCACCCATGACGCCTTGGAGTTCAGGAAATTCATAGACCATTTGGGTAACTAAATCAGCTTTACAGAGTAAAGTCGCCCGAGCAATTTCCTCTTTTTGTTCCCCCTGAATCTGCAATTGTTCCATAATCAACGCGGCTACCTGACAGAGGCGATCAACCTTTTTGCGCATCGAGCCTAAATCTTCCTGGAAGGTGACTTCCTCTAATTTCGGGAGGTAGGCTTCTAAAGGTTTTGCCCGGTCCGTTTCATAGAAAAATTGCCCATCAGCTAATCGGGCGCGAATCACTCGTTCATTTCCTAAGCCAATCAGGTCAGATTTGGCAGGGTCACCGTTAGAAATGGTGATAAAATAAGGGAGAAGTTCCGGGGATTTACCGGAAGTATCTGGAGATTTTAACACCGGAAAATACCGCTGATGGCTAACCATGACCGTGGTAATCACTTCAGCGGGTAAAATCAGAAATTCTTCATCAAACTTACCTAAAACAGCCGTCGGCCATTCGACTAAATTGGTAACTTCTTGGAGTAAATCCGGGGAAATATCGGCAGTTCCTCCAATTTTTTCGGCGGCTGCTTTTACTTGGTCTTGAATAATCGCTTGACGGCGGTCCGGATCGACGGAAACAAAGGCATTTTCTAGGGATTGAACGTAATCGGAGGCGGTGGCAATTTCTACAGGTTGAGGATGTAAGACACGATGACCCGAGGAAATGCGATCGCTGGTGAGACTTTCAGACCCATTATCCAGTTGAATCGGCAAAATATCCTGGTCAAACAGGGCCACCAACCAGCGCAGAGGGCGAGAAAACCGCATTTCTCCGTTTCCCCAGCGCATTAAGCGTTTGCCTTCAAGTTTGCTAATCCACTGCGGGACCAACTCTTGGAGAATGTCCGTGGTGAGACGTCCGGTGATGGTTTTGCGCAGAAAGACAAAATCCCCTTTATCCGTGGGGCGAATTTCTAACGCATCGAGTTCCACCCCTTGTTTTTTGGCAAATCCTTCCGCCGCTTTGGTGGGTTTGCCGTCTTTATAGGCAGCAGCGGCGGGAGGGCCTTTAATGTCTTCCTCGCGATCGCCTTGTTGAACCGGCAATCCTTCAATGACCACCGCTAATCGACGCGGTGTGCCATATACATAAACGGCGTCATTTGTCAAAAACTGTTCAGCGAGGGAGTCGGGAATGCGCGATCGCCATTGGGTAATTGCGCTTTCGAGAAACCCTGCGGGCAATTCTTCTGTACCGACTTCTAATAGAAAAGTAGCCATATCGGATCGTACTCTAAAGGACTAGAGGTCACTTGTGCCTTCCAACGGAAGCCAACAGGTAACCCCATTCAACAACTCTTTCTAAGAATACGCCAAGAAAGCCCCGGGATTCTACCCACCTCTCCCACCCTAGGCCGAATCCCCTGCAACCGGGATGTTTGCGGGAAATACTTAAAAATTCAGGGTTTTTTTCCGCCCCAATCTTGGGAGTTAAAATGTTATTGTAGAACAGATTATCCCAACCGTAGCGATTTTTGAACCCAGTCAGAGATTCCCAAAGCTAAAAGTTTTTAAAACAGCAGTAATCACCCGGGGGTTTTTAAGCGCGAATCCGGTTCAATTAGAAAAGACAAATGGTTTTATGGCGGTTCATTGGAAAGATGTTGGAGAAGTTAAAAACACCCTTTTGGGAATCCGGACCTATCTTCCGGTTGGATTAACTTTACTCGTGGGTTTGTCACTGTCGGCGATCGCTGCAACAGGAGTCTATAAATGGGAACGACAATCAGCACAAGACAACTTAGCCCAACGCCGGGAAACCGTGACCGTCACCTTAAAAAGTGAGATTCAGGAATATCTTCAAGTGACCCGATCACTCGGTGCATTATATGATATCTCGGGCCCGGTGACCGAGGAAAATTTTAAGCGGTTTTCCCAATCCTTTTTAGACAATTATCCAGGAATTTTTGGGATGGCATGGCTAGAAAAAGTACCGAGGTCAGAACGGAGGGCTTTTGAGGAAAAAATGCAAGCCCAAGGGAAAGAAAATTACCAAATTCGCGATCGCGCCCCCGATGGTAACTTAGTTCCCGCAGGCGATCGCCTAGAATATTTTCCCATTCTCTATGGACAGCCCAGCAGTCGCTATCAAGGAGATTTATTGGGATTAGATCCGAGTTATGATCCCAAAGTCAAGGCCGCGATCACCCAAGGAAAAAACCAGGGAGAGATCGTGGTAACGGAACGATTTAGGTTAGCCGATGGCAAAACTTATGGGGTTGCGATGTTTCGCCCGGTCTATGAAGGGGGCGAACAGCCCCAGGGCGTCCTCGATCGCCGCAATACCTTCAGGGGAATGACTTACACCGTCTATAGCCTCTCCAATTTGTTAGAACAGGCCCTCGGCGGATTAAGCCTAAATCACGTCGATTTTTACTTAATCGACCAGGCGGGGGAACTCCATAATCAGGTTCTCATTTTTTATGACTCACACACCCACCAATTTATTGCAGATACCCGGCTGAAAACCCCCGAACCCCTCTCTCGGAAGTCTTTGTGCTACAAAAATCCTAACCTTTGTACCCAAACTTTTCAAGTGGCCGATCGCCAATGGACTCTATTACTTCGTCCTACCTCCACCTTTGAGGGATTCATGGAAAGCACCATCGCCACCCTGGCGATCGGGTTGCTACTGACGGGACTCATCGCCATTTATTTAGGACTATCCATCCGCCGAACCACGGACTTAGAAGCGGCGATGCAGAAATTGCAAACCACCCAAGGGCAACTGATTCAAGCCGAGAAAATGTCCTCCATTGGTCAATTAGTAGCTGGAGTTGCTCATGAAATTAATAACCCGGTGAGTTTTATTTATGGCAATGTTAATCATGCGGATGAATATGTAAAAGACTTACTCTTACTGCTGGATCTTTATCAACAGCACTATCCTGAACCCGTCGCGGAAATTCAGCAAGAAGCCGAAGCAATGGATATCGATTTTTTGGTAGAAGATTTACCCAAAACTATTAAATCCATGATGGTCGGGGCAGAACGAATTCAAAATATCGTCTTGAGCTTGCGAAATTTTTCCCGCACCGATGAAGCAGAAATCAAAGCCGTAGACATTCATCAAGGTCTCAATAGTACCTTAATGATTTTGCAACATCGACTGAAAGCCAGCGCGGGACATCAGGCCATTCAGGTGGTCAAAAAATATGGGAATTTACCCTTAGTAGAGTGCTATCCGGGACAACTCAATCAAGTGTTCATGAATCTTCTGGCTAATGCGATCGATGCCTTAGAAGACACCCTGGCTCAAACCTCTTCCAAAGACTATATCCCTACCCTCACCCTCTGTACCGAAGTCCTGCAAAAAAGTCCTCGGGAAACCCCCACTGAGGGGGCGGCAGTGAACCCCGAGTTTATCGTCATTTGGATTGAGGATAATGGGGCGGGGATTCCTCCGGAGATTATCCCCAATATTTTCAACCCCTTTTTCACCACTAAACCCATTGGAAAAGGAACCGGATTAGGGCTTTCAATTAGCTACCAAATTATTGTTGAAAAACATTTAGGGAAGTTAAATTGTTTTTCAAAATTGGGCAAAGGAACCGAATTCCAAATTCAACTTCCGGTGAGTCAAACTGGGCAAACCAACCCGTCATAACTCGGGAGCGATCGCCCCGTTATGATCACCGCCCCAAACATTAGGGATTGCGCGATCGCTCTAACAGTCGTTCTGCATTCATCGCCCGTTCCATATTGCCCTCCAACCGATAAAGATCTCGGGCATATTCCAACACCCGTTGAGCCTCCGTAAAATTCCCCTGACGAATAAACACTAACCCGGCTCCATAATAGGCATTGGCATAATTAGCATTCCCTTCAGCCGCGCGACGAAATGAATCTAAAGCCCCATTCAAATCTCCTTGATTGTATGCAATAAACCCGAGATGATAATGAGCCGCAGCATGAGTTGGAGTAATCCCTACAGCCCGGTTAAACGCCGATTTAGCCGCCTCCAATTGCCCTTGTTCGAGATACACCAATCCCAGATGATAGGGGGGTTCTGGGGTCGTTGGACTATACTGCATCGCCTGTTGAAACGAAGTTGCTGCTGCATCCCATAACTGCTGTTTCTCCAGAACCAGACCCAAATTATAATGAGCCAAGCCCATTTGAGGATCCAAGGCGATCGCCCGTTGCAAATAATCCCGGGCGCGATCGAGATTATTCCCTTCAATCAGGGCCGCCCCCAAATTGGCAAACGCGAGGGTAAAGCTGGGATCGGCTTGGGTCGCTTGGTAAAACGAATCCGCCGCCCCTTGTAAATCCCCAGATTGCCTTAAAGCCAAGCCCAGATTATAATGGGCAACAGCTAGGGTCGGGTCTAGTTGAGCCGCTTGCCGAAACGCGGCGATCGCCTCAGATACCTTACCCGCTTGAATCGAACCCAGTCCCCGGTTCACCCAATCCAGGGCCACTTCAGAATTCCCCTGGGCGGCAGCGCGCATTCCGGGCATCCCCTCCCATGACATCCACAGCAACGGCACCATCCAAATCCCCAGCGTCACCCCCACGATTCCTGACCTTATGTTCCGTTGTAATTGCATCGCCCCTCCTGGTTGCGAGTCGATGTGGTTTAACCTGGTTTTACCCTAAAATCCCTGCCTCTGACTAGAGTTTCCCAGAATGTAATTCGCCAAAATTCACCAGCAACGATTCACAAGGATTCTTAAACCGCCCCTATCTCACGCCCCAAGTCCCACTAAAGCGAGTTCCCGATTCACTTATAAAGATCACAAAGCCAGGATTCTTCACAGAATTTAGGCTAATCCGTCACAAATCAGCGCCAAAAACCCAGTTTTCATCGCGACGGGACCAACATCAGACCCAAGGCGATCGCCCCTTGTACCCAACCGTCACCGGCACAAAAATTTTCAAGGGATGACACTTCTTAACCTTCAAAAAAAAGGATTAACCTGAGAAAAATAAGTCCTTGAATCGGTAATTCCTGGGTCCAAAAATACGGTACTCTAAAATACATCAAGACCCATACGAGAAGTGCTGATGTTGATTGCCATCTTTCCAATAGAGTCAGGATAAGGATTTTACTTTAAATAGACCATCCTCTTGGCAGGCTTAAAATTTTTTAATCTTTACTAACTAACTCACAAGGAGTGAATCATGAGCGAAAACATTGTCTCGGGCGTGCGAAACGTCGCGATTGTAGGCCCGTATCTGAGTGGAAAAACCACCTTACTCGAAAGCCTGTTGTTTGTAACTGGTGCAATTACTAGGAAAGGGAACGTCAAAGAAGGTACAACCGTTAGCGATAGTTCCCCCGAAGCGCGCGATCGCCAAATGAGTATTGAGGTATCCGCCGCCACCACCGAATATCATGACGTCCGCTTCACCTTCTTAGACTGCCCTGGGTCCGTAGAATTTATCCAAGAAACCTACAACGCCCTCAAAGGCGCTGGTGCTGCCGTCGTCGTCTGCGAACCCGAAGTCAGCCGGGTCCTCACCTTAGCCCCCTTATTTAAGTTCTTAGATGACTGGGAAATTCCCCACCTCGTCTTTATCAACAAAATGGACCGCGCCAAAGATAGCTTTATGGACGTCCTCCACGCCCTCAAAGCCGTCTCCACCCGACCCCTAGTCCCTCATCAATATCCCATCCTCAAAGGCTCAGACCCCGTGGGGTTTATTGATCTGGTCACCGAACAAGCCTATCACTACCACGGTGGAGGTGAACCCGACCCGGTATCCATTCCCGAGGAACTCAAACAACAAGAACATGAAGCGCGTCAAGAAATGTTAGAAGAATTGGCTAACTTTGACGATCACCTCCTTGAAGAACTCCTCGAAGAAATCGAACCCTCCCAAGAAGAAATCGTCGCCAACCTGAAAATGGAATTAGGGGCCGATTTAATCGTTCCCGTCTTTATGGGAGTCGCCGATTTAGATTATGGCGTCAGACCCTTACTTGAGGCCCTCATTCGGGAAGCACCAGAACCCGCCACCACCGCTGAACGCCGGGGAATTACCGAAAAATCCGGCACACCCTTAGCCCAAGTGATTAAAACCTATTACACTCCGCAAGGAGGCAAACTGTCCCTCGTGCGCGTGTGGAAAGGAGAAATCACCGATAGCATGACCCTCAACGGCGTCCGAATCGGCGGAATGTATCGGATGAAGGGACAGCAAACCGAAACCATTCAGAAGGCAGTAGAGGGGGATATAGTCGCCCTGTCGCGCATGGAAGGGATTCAGACGGGAGATACCCTCACCACCGCCGAGGGCAAGCTCAAATCGGAATTACCCAAAGCGGAGCAACTGCCCCCAGTTTTTGCCCTAGCGATCGCCCCGGAACGCCGCAGCGACGAAGTGAAAATCAGCGCCGCCTTGACCAAAATTCTGGAAGAGGACCCCGCCCTCGCCTGGGAACAAAATCCCGATACTCACGAGATTATCCTCTGGGGTCAAGGGGAAATTCACATCAAAGTCACCTTGGATCGTCTGCGGCGCAAGTACAACTTGCCGATGGTGACCCAAGTCCCCCATGTACCCTACAAGGAAACCATTCGCAAAGCAGCACCCCGGGTACATGGACGCTACAAGCACCAAAGTGGGGGTCATGGGCAGTTTGGAGATGTTTACCTAGAAATTAAACCCCTGTCTCGGGGAGAAGGGTATAGCTTCAACGATAAAATCGTCGGCGGTGTTGTCCCCAAACAGTATATTCCTGGGGTAGAAATGGGAGTGCGCGAGTACCTGAATCAGGGCCCCTTGGGATTCCCCGTTGTGGATATTGCCGTTACCCTCACCGATGGGTCCTATCACTCCGTGGATAGTTCAGAACAGTCCTTTAAACAGGCTGCACGTTTAGCAATGCAAGAGGGGTTAGCCCAATGTGAACCCACCTTGCTTGAACCGATCGCCTCCGTAGAGATTTGTGCTCCGACGGACTTTACCTCGAATATGATGCAACTAATCAGCGGACGACGGGGCCAGATTTTAGGCTATGAACCCTTAGAAAACTGGAAGTCATGGGATAAGGTCTTGGCCTATTTACCCCAAGCGGAAATGCAAGATTTGATTGTGGAATTGCGATCGCTGACTATGGGCGTCGGATTCTTCCGCTGGAAGTACGATCACCTCCAGGAAGTCCCAGAAAGACTAACTGATCGCCTCTTAGCTGCCGCCGCCAATGGCAACGGAAATTCTAAATAATCGGTGAATTCCAAGCAGGCAAAAGGTCCGAGTTTGTTCTCGATCTTTTGCCTGTTTTTTTGTCTCCCGGGTCCTGTTACTACAATTGGCTCCCCTCGAAATCCTGGCTCTTTCTTATTCTCAACTCTTCCTCCATCATTTTCAACCCCAGTTGTTTTACAACGGTTCAATAGCCGCAAATCCCCTTATCAATTTTTCAAAATCGTGATAAAATCAGAATTGTCAAGAGAGTAAATCCGATTTGTTAATCTCCGAAGTTATTTCGTTCAAATTTGGGGAAAACTTCTACTAAGTTTTGAAGGTTCAGGCAGTTTATAGCAGTTTCCTGGTAAGGGTTTCGCTTAACAAAACTTAAAATATCCCGGGGGGAGCAGAAAGTCAGGGTTAAGGTGTGAAGAGGGGCAAAGCATTTCCCTTAAAATTGCTATTTAGGGTAAAACTAAAACAACGGATGAAGTCTTGAATTAAAATCTCGCTCGATTTAAAAATAGCACGAGAGGGTTTTCAATGTTTTTTAATTTAAAGTTAAAAGCCAGAATTTTATTAGGGTATTCCATCCCTTTAATATTTTCCGTGACTTCTGCGGGCATAGTCTTTGTCAGTAGCAAGCAAGTTCAGCAAGAAGTCAAAAACTTAGAAGAAGGGGCAGCGATAGTCCGAGAGTCTGACCGTCTGGCTTTACAGTTAATGTCGATCCAACGGGGTGCAAGAGGCTATATTATTGACCGGGAAGAAAGTATTCCCAAGGCCATTGAGGCGGACCTGGAAAAGCTACAGCACTCCGTGATTTTTTTACAGAGTCATGTCCAAGACCCGGAACAGAGAGTCAGACTAGAGCGAATTTTAGAACTGAGTAAAAGAACCATTGACTTGAATAAAAATCTGATTAAGTTAGTCCAACAAAATCGAGTACCCGACGCGATCAAAGCTTATGTATCCCCGGAACGAGAACAATTGAATCGGGAACTAGAAACCCTCCTTGGGGAGTTGAACGACCGGGAAGATGAGCTTCAGAAGGAAAAAAGCGATCGCACCAATCATGTTTTAGATTTATTAAGTGTTTTAGTCTTATTGAGTACCGCAATCACCGCGATCGTGGCTTGGGGATTAGGATGGGCGATCGCCAGCCGGATTACCGACACCCTCAGCGACACCACCAACACCATCGCCTCCTCCTCCACGGAAATCGCCGCGATGACCGAACAACAAGAACGCGTTGCCAACCAACAAGCCAGCGCAGTCCACGAAACCTGTACCACAATGGAACAACTGGGCCTCTCCTCCCAGGAGTCCTCCGAACGTGCCGAAGCCACCACCATTCAAGTCGAACAAATCGCTAATCAAATTTTGCATCTGAGTGAGCAAGTCAACCAGATTGACAAAATTGCCGGATTAGTCAGCGATATTGCCAATCAAACCAATATGTTAGCCCTCAATGCTGCCGTAGAAGCAGTCCGGGCCGGAGAACAAGGCAAAGGTTTTGGCGTCGTCGCCTCGGAAATTCGGAAACTGGCCGATCGCAGCAAACAATCCGCTGAGAAAATTAGCGACCTCGTGACTGATATTGAACGGGCCACCAATTCAGCAGTTATGATCACCAAAGACGGCACTCGCAGCGTAGAAAGCGTGGTTTCTGCCGTGAATCACATCGCCGTCAACGCCCAACAAATTTCCTTGAGTGCCAAACAACAAGCCCTGGCAATCCAACAAACCCTGGATGCCATGAACAGTCTGACTCAAAGCGCCCAAGAAACCGCTAGCGGGATTGCCCAAACCAAAATCAGCATTCAACAACTCAATCACGTCGCCCTCAAGTTACAACGAGAAATTTAGGGGTCTATATTTCATAAACCTCATAAACCGCTTCAGGGCTGACGCAGATTTTGAGAATCCACCCTAAATGTAGAGCCATCCTTTGCCAATCGCCTCTGCATTTAGGGTTCACTTTCAAAATGGCGTCAGACTTGCTCAAGCTTTGATTTGAGGAACACTCCTGCCACTTCCCCGATCTCCGGGGAGAGTTTGAGAATTCTGCAAGAAGTCTAATAAACCTTTTCCAAAAATCCGAATTGATCCCCCTTTCCCCCTCCCATCGCCTTTGGATCCCCCTCCTGTCCCCCTTAGATCCCCCTCCCGTCCCCCTTAAGAAGGGGGAAGCCAGCGGAATAAATGTTTCTTTATCGGGGGAAGCCAGCGGAATAAATGTTTCTTTAATCGGGGAAGCCAGCGGAATAAATATTAGACTTCTTGCCAAATTCTCTTAAGCGAATTGGCGTTCTTAAGGGGGGTTAGGGGGATCTATCCGGTATTCTGCAAGGAGTCTAATCACTGTATTGGGGCTTTTCCACCGGGGAAAGACCTCAACTGTAGCATGAATGGGGAAGTCCTAGGTTAAGATCAGCCCGAAGCGGCAACAACACTATAAGCGATGGGACAGTCAATCATCAGAATCGATTGATTCTGAGTTTAGGCATCTCCCTCTGGGAAATCTCATCATCATTGAGGTAGCCACTTAGGGCTGCAATAAACCCAGGTTAAATCGGTAGATTGAGGTCAAATTTAAGGAGTCATCATCTGATTATGTTGGACAGCTTAAAACTCAGGGGACGAATTCTCGCCTGCATTATTATCCCATTATTTGTGTCAGGTTTACTGGCTACGCTGATTGTTTCAACCGTTAGAAAAGCCGAGGAACTCGATGAACAGATTGCGCTTTCTACAGAAGTCATTGATCATTTGGCCGAAGCTACCCTGCAAGCGATTCGGATGGAACGCTCAACCCGAGGATATTTGGTGAATGCCACCGATCGCCATCGCCAAGGATTTGAGACCGGGCGTGAGTCCTATCGTCGGGTGATTAAGATTTTAGAGCCAAATATTGCTCAATTGGAGGACCCGATACAACAGCAGCGATTTCAGGATTACACTCAGTTGGGAAATCAACTCGAACAAGCGGATCTGCAAATGCTCCAACTGGCACAAGCCGGTCAAAGGGAAAGAGCAGTAGCTTTATTTTCCACGGATGAAAGTAGCAATATTGTCCGGGAGATTGAGTCGATTTATAATGCTTTTGTTGAACAAGAACGACAGACTTTGACGGTTAAACAAGTCGAAGCACAAGAAGCGTTAAATTTGTCCCTTGCGATTGCCGGATGGGGAACGGCGATCGTGGGTTTAGTGACGATCGCCATTGGTGCCAAACTTGCTTCTAGCATCCGCGATCGCATCGAACGTGCCATTCATGAAGTTGCCACCTCATCTACAGAATTTGCCGCCACCTTCGCTCATCAGGAAACTTCCACGAATGCTCAAGCGACCTCGGTCAACCAAACTACCACCTCAATGGAGGAGTTAAATGCCTCCTCGAAAGCTACCGCTGAACAAGCTGAATCGGCGGCAGCTAACGCAATTCTCGTCTTAAATTTAGTGGATTCCTCCAACCATCATGAACTGCCGGTGCATCCCTCCTACCGTTTGGGTTCCAACTATAGCACCAGCCCGTCGCGCAATCGTCATGTTGCTCACCAAAATACCAGCTTAAAAGAAACTGTTCATCAAATTGCCAATCGCATCCAACAACTCACCCACCAACTGTCCCAAATTGATGAAATTGCGGGTAATGTTAGCAATATTGCTAATCAAACTAATATGTTAGCGCTCAATGCTTCTGTGGAAGCCGTGCGGGCCGGAGAAGCTGGGAAAGGATTTGGGGTAGTTGCCACCGAAATTCGTAAACTGGCGGACCACAGTGGCCGATGTGCCGATCGCATTAATTCTCTGGTCAAAGAAATTCAATCCGCCACTTCCCTAACGGTTCAAGTCACAGAAGAAGGGACAAAAACCGTGGAAGTGGTCGTGGAAGCGATTGATGAAATTGTTAACAATACCCAACAAATTTCATTAACGGCCCAACAGCAGGCGATCGCCATTCAGCAAGTTTTTGAAGCCATGAATGCCCTGAATAGAATTGCGGGAGAAACCGTTAACAGCATTACCCAGGCCAAAATGGGGACTGAAAAACTCAATCAAGCCGCCCTTGACCTCAAAGAAATGGTCTGAGCATTCTATTTGGGTTCTGGGGAATTTATACTCCCTTCCGGATTTCCTGGGCTATAAAAACCCTTACCCATGCACAGTAGAGGCTCACAGGACGTTAGCGAAGCCCGGGCCGAAGGGCTATAGCCTGCCAACGCCTCCTAAACAATAAAACCCACGTTTTGCAACTGGATTTGGTATTATCAGCCCCGGGCTGTTCTTTCCCCGGTCAAATCAGGGGAATCAATCAGGTCGGCATCTTGAAATTGCGGCTAAATTATCCTTAATCTGGTTATCCAGGCGAAAATCAGCTATCTACCCGGGGTGCTTTCCCTTGCCTTCGTCCGTAAATTATGCGAAAATTGCAACAAGCCAAAATATTGCAGCCGTTTCGATGAGGCCCAAACGTCAAGACAGTCCCCAGACCCAGAGTTCGGCTTGAAAAGAGCCGCAAAGTTGGGAAATTTAGGCCCACTTTTTTTAGATTCAGGGATAGCAAACTCCTAGGAGTAAGGTTTTCGGTTGGAGTCGGGGACTCTTCATCGAGTAAGCTGTGGCGAAATTCCGCAGGCGATCGCCTCAGCGTTGGGTCTCCTCACTGCTCCTCAATGGAGGTCTCTCCTCAACCAGCAGTTCAGTGACCGGAAAACCTGGGTAGAAACCCTAGGATGAACGGCAACATTTACCTTCCGTTCAGGAACCAAACCGGGGATGACCTGAGTAAAAAGATGGCCTATTTTAGCCCCGAAAAGATTGGCCTTTATGACTTTGCCAAAACCGCAGATCCGCTAATGAAAACCAGAATAAAGAGCAAGCGTTTTGGGTTAGGATTTAAAGCAATAAACCCGTCCAAAACAGAGTCGATCACGCCGGGAAGCAAGCCAAGGAGAAGAGCGGGACATTTGACTAAAAAAGGGGAATCTTCAAGGTAGGGGAAATTATCCCTATGAAAATCCCTGAATTTGGATTTTGGAGGAGCTAAAACCATGATGATCGACGATGAAGAACTGAGAATTACATTCAAAGTAGCCAGTGAAGAACACCTACAGAAACTCAATGAAGGGTTATTGCACTTAGAAGAGCAGCCCGAGGACTTGGGGAAACTCGAAGAATTGATGCGAGAAGCCCATAGTCTGAAAGGGGATGCGGGAATGTTGGGGGTAAAAGATATTGCGACCCTGGCACATCAGTGGGAACATTTGCTCGGAACGGTTAAGCGCAAAGAAAACACCTTAACCCCAGAACTGTGCGATCGCCTTTATCATGGCTTAGATGCGATCTCCAAACTCGTACACCAATCCGTCACCGGCGAAGATGCCGGAGTCAATACCTTTTATGTCCTCGCCTATTTGATGGGCGCTTCCTCCGACACCCCCGAGGGCGAACAGGCACTCGGGGCCAAAGAATCCCCAGACCCCCAAAAGTCCCCGATTAGAGAAAAGCTCCCTCCAGAAGAGAGGGACAGTCCCCAAGAGACCTTAGACCCCATAGAGGCTCTAACAGAAATACAAGAGACCGAACCCTTCGCGCAAGACGAGGAAGCAATCGACCTCGACCCGGAAGCAGCCCCAGAGGAGGCCATCTCCAAAGGACTAGAGACCCTCCCCCCAGCAGAAATCGCCGCCGCTTACCCCGCTACAGTCGGTGCCACAGCCAATGGACATCATTTGCCGCCAAAGCATCCGCTTCCCGAGATTGCTAAACCCCTGAGTAGTGCCACACCCCCCCCAGGGGGCGATCGGCGTCGAGATTCCGGCCCGGGTAAAAGCCCCACCCTGCCCCCCCTGACCGTCACCCCTGCGCAACCGGGCAGTAGCAACTACCGGATTGATACCATTCGGGTGGAAACTCGTAATCTGGACAGTCTGATGACCCAAACCGGGGAACTCACCGTCAGCAAAATCCGGATCGCACATCGTCTCTCGGAAGTCGAAGAAATTGTTACCCTCTGGGAAGAATGGAGTCGCGATAGCTTTGTCAATCGCTTTGCCCTGGAAGAAGTCATGCGGGCTAACCATAATGGCGCTTTAGATCGATTGCAAAGCTTTCATCATCGCAACGAAGAGCGACTCGAACGCCTCGGCCAAATTGTCAACCGCCTCAGAAATTCCGTTTATGAAGATAACGCCCGCCTAGATACCATTGCCGATGAACTCGAAGAAGGCATCCGGACCTTGCGCTTGCTACCCTTATCTACGATCTTTACCTTGTTTCCTCGGATGGTAAGGGATTTAGCCAAACAAGAAGGCAAGCAAGTAGAACTGCTGATTGAAGGGGGAGAGACCCGGGCGGATAAGCGGATTCTGGAAGAAATGAAAGACCCGTTGATGCATATCATCCGCAATGCGATCGACCACGGCATCGAAACCCCGGAAGAACGGCAAAAAACTGGCAAACCCTCCAAAGCTACCATTGTCCTGAAAGGCTACCAAACGGCTAACAACATCGTCCTCGAAATCCGGGATGATGGGCGCGGACTCGACCTAGAAAAAATCAAACAAACCGCCATCAAGCGAGGAATCTGCCGGGAAGAAGAACTCGCCACGATGACCCCCCACCAGATTCATAGCCTAATTTTCAGCCCGGGATTCTCCACCCGAACCTTCGTCACTGAGGTGTCTGGGCGGGGGGTGGGGCTGGATGTCGTGCGCACTAACGTCGAACGACTCAAAGGCAGTATTCATATTGATTCCACCCCGGGAGTGGGGACGACTCTGCGCTTATCTCTGGGGACGACGCTTGCCACAGCTCATGTTTTGCTGGTCGAGGTGGAAGGCATTGCTTATGCCCTGCCGGTGGAGTTTGTGCAACTGGCGCGTTTGGTCCCAGAAACCGATATTTTTGCCCTAGAAGGACGGGAAACGATTATTTTGGACGGGCAACCCGTTTCGGTGGTCAAACTCGCCGATTTGCTGGAACTGCCTCCGCGAGGGATTCTGAGTTCTTCAAAAAGCATGAATAATGCCAGTCTTCCTTGCATTATTCTCCAAGTGGGCGAAGAACGCTTAGGACTGCTGGTGGATGCTTTAGTGGATGAGCAAGATGTGGTGCTCAAACCTCAAAGCAAACTGCTCAAACGGGTGCGAAATGTCGCGGGAGCAACCATTTTGGGAACCGGGGAAGTCTGTATGGTGTTGAACCCTCATGACTTGCTCAAATCCGTGCGAAAGCCGGGAAAATCCATTGTCCATGCTCACCCGCAGCCCCAGGGCGATCGCAAATTATTAGTGTTGCTCGTGGAAGACTCGATCGCCACTCGGACCCAAGAGAAACGCATCTTGGAAAATGCGGGATATGAAGTAGTCACCGCTGTGGATGGTATGGATGGATACAATAAGCTTAGAACTCGCGACTTTGATGCGGTGATCTCCGATGTCCAAATGCCGAATTTGGACGGGTTAGGGCTAGTGACTAAAATTCGTCAGCATCAGGAATATTCCGAATTGCCGATTATTCTGGTCACTTCCCTAGCGAGTGATGATGATAAACGACGCGGTGCTGAAGCCGGGGCCAATTCCTACATTCCCAAAAGCAGTTTCAATCAAGAAGTCTTATTAGAAACGCTCAAACGGCTGATTTAGACTCGCCATCCAGGGAGTTTTAAATCCCTAACTGAACCGGGTCGGGTGATGGGTCCAAGGGTAAGAAACAGCCAGAGTAAAGTATGAACAAGAAGCCGATTCGAGTTATGTTGGTGGAGGATTCTCCCGTAGCCTTGATGATTTTTAAGCGCTTACTGGGATCAACTCCCGAGATTGAAATTGTGGGGACAGCCGGGACCGGGATTGAAGGGTTGGAGTTGATTCCCAAGGTTCATCCCCAGGTGATTTGTACCGACCTCCATATGCCCAAAATGGATGGGTTGGAGTTTACCAAAGAGGTGATGGCAAAGTTCCCTTGCCCGATTTTGGTGATCAGCTCTTCGGTACAAGCGGAGGATACTCACACTGTATTTAATCTACTCAAAGCAGGGGCTGTGGATGTGTTTCCCAAACCGCGTCAGGGGGTGATGGGGAATTTTGAGGTAATTCGTCAGGAACTGATTTCCAAGATTAAGGTGTTATCTGGGGTGACGGTGTTTACGTTGCATCGTCGGGATGCACAACGCCGGGAGATGCTGCGCTCATCCCCCGGGGTTGTTCCTCCGAGAAATACTGAAAAACTCCTGATCCCGGAACAGAAGCGGGTCGATCCGGGGATGCAAACGGTCAAAATTCCGTCGTCTTACACGCCGACTCCTCGCTATCCCTCGGTGTCTGGGAGTCCCGACCCGACGACGATGGCGGCGTCATTTCATGGGGTAAAAATTGTGGCGATCGGGGCTTCCACTGGAGGACCCCAAGCGTTACATACGATTTTATCTCAACTCCCGGCGAAGTTTCCGGTGCCGGTGATTTGTGTGCAGCACATTAGTGAGGGATTTTTAAAGGGGTTGGTGGATTGGTTGGGTTCGGAATGTCAGTTGCCGGTGAAAATTGCCCCGGCAGGGGAAAGACCCGAACCGGGAATTATTTATTTTCCTCCGGAACAAAAGCATTTAGAGTTAGATAGTAGCGGTCGGTTTCTGTATTCCCTCGCCGGTCCGGTTTCGGGACATCGCCCCTCGGTGACGGTGACGTTTAATGCCGTGGCGAAGGTTTATCGCCGTGCAGCATTGGGAATTTTGCTCACGGGGATGGGTCGAGATGGGGCGGATGGGATGTTAGAACTATTCAAGCAAGGAGGGATTACGATCGCGCAAAATGAAGGCAGTTGTGTGGTATTTGGAATGCCCCGAGAGGCGATCGCCTTAAGTGCGGCGCAGTATATTCTCCCGATTACGGATATTGCTCCCCTGCTCCTCCATCGCCTGATGAGCGATCGGCATTAGCTTTTCTCTAAGTGAGAAAAGCGGAGGTAGGCCATAGAGCAACCCGGGTTGTCTTCTATACTGATACTGATAAGGAATTCGGTATTCAACGGTTTATTAAAACCCGCAGGCTGTTCTAAGAGCGTTCCGTAAGGAAAGACTGGGGCTATAGGAACGCAGCCAGCGGGCGCGGGCTAATATAGAAAGAAATAACGATTTTTGAAATCCAGATTAGAGATGACGCCCTATAAGAAAGCGATCTCCAAGGAGGTGGGGGGTGTGTTCAAACTGGTGTGGACTGAACAACTGGCGATCGCCCCTCGGCAATGATAAAATTAGGTGAACGGTTCACGAGGTCAGCATGGGCGATCGCCAACTCAACAGTTACACCCTCCCTTCCCCTGATTTAGCACTGGAGAAAGGTCTGTCCTACCCCTTTACCGCAGATCCGACTCCCCAATCTGAGCAATTTCCTACTCAGGAACGGGTTACCCAAACGCTTTCCCAGCTTTTAATTCAGCACCTGCGCGGTACGAATGCGATTGTTTCTGTTCATCCGAGGCCGGTTTATATTGAAGCCGCATCTGCCTACTGCTATCCTGATTTAATGGTCACCCATGACCCTCGGGATTTGGATTGCCGCCACCGACGCGATGGGGTGATTCAATATCCTTGTTTAATTCTTGATGTGATATCTCACCCCTTGCCGAGTGGTGAGAAACCGGGTCAATTTGACCATTATCGCCAAATTGAAACCTTGGAGGAATATGTTTGGCTTGATCCAACTCAACCCCATCTTAACTGTTTGCGTCAAATTGAACCGGGAGTTTGGGAAACCTATGGTTATGAGTTAGGGGATGATGTTTATTTAGATAGCCTGAGTTTTTTAATTGAAATTGAGGCCATTTATAACCAAACGCTGACCCGATGAGAGGGGTGTTCACCCAAGTTTCACTCCAGGAGTTTATCCAAGTTTAGATAGAATGCGACGATACCGGCAGTGGTGGTAATAATTTTTTCCACGGCTGCCGGTGCAGCATTTTTACCCGCTTGGCCTTGTCGATAGGAGGCGGGAATTTCTGCAAATTTATCTTCAGGAACGTCTAAAATGGCGGGTAAATTTTGCAGGGGAATACCAATGCGATCGCCGTTGGTGAGAGTGCAGACAATCAAATAAGAAGGCTCCGCTTGATAAGTCTTGGGGGTGACAAATAGGCTGGACAAATCTAAGAGGGTAATCAAATCTGCATCCAGTTTCACTAAGCTGCGACCCCCTTCAAGTGTGCCTTGGGTGGTAAATTCGGTGAGGACTCGCTGGACCCGTTCGATGGCGATCGCATAAGTTTCTCCTGCGACTTCAAAAATCACGAGCTTGTGCGTCCGGGTGCGTGCGGCTGCTTTTTTATTGTGAAAGCGGCGGCTGTACTTAGAGGGTGAAAACATAATGAGAAATGCTGTTTTAGGGGAGGGTGGATTGAGAACTTTACTAAGAACTTAAGAAAAGATAACGCCTGCAATTGTGATATTCAACTACTAGAGGGGTGCTTCAAGTAATTGAGCGATCGCCTCTAATAACTGGCGTTCATTATAAGGTTTAGTAAAATATTTAACGGCACCCAAATCGAGGGCACGTTGGCGATGTTTAGCACCACTGCGGGAGGTCAACATCGCGACGGGAATTTGTGAAAATTGGGGATTTTCTTTGACTGCTGCCAGGAATTCAAACCCATCCATGCGGGGCATTTCAATATCGGCAATAATCAAGGCACATTTTAACCCATGATGCAATTGTTCCAGTGCATCTTGACCATCTTTGGCCTGAGCAACACGATAGCGAGCCCGGGTGAGGGTTAATGACAGCATTTGGCGAATAGTATAAGAGTCATCAATCACTAAAATTTGGGGTTGAGAGGGAAGAGGAGGCAGCAGGGGTACGGGAGAACGAGTGCTTGAAGGGAGGGGGGTACTCCGTCCAGAATTCTCACTTGGCATAATAACGGCTTTTTGCACATGAGGATGGAGTTGTCCAATTAAGTCATCTACATCGAGAATGCTGACAACTTCTCCATCCCCGAGAATGGTGCAACCCAGGATCCCGGTAGGTTTGGATAAGGGTTGGGGGAGGGGTTTGACCACCAGTTCCTGTTGTCCGACGAGGCGATCGACCACGATCGCCAGAATCCCCTCACTTGCGCTTAAAACCAGCACCGGCATATAATCTTCCCCCACGGGAATTGGAGAAGGAACATCTTGCGAGGACTCGTTGTAATGAAGTAAATGATTTAAGGGAACTAACCGAATATACTCATCCCGCCACCGTAACATCGGTTGATGCATCGCCATCTGGATCTCACTGGCGTTAACGTGTAGAATTTCTTCGACTGCATCCAGGGGTAAGGCGAGGGTATGGTGTTCGATGCGGACTAATAAAGCATCGGAAATTGAGAGCATTAAGGGGAGTTTAATGATAAAGGTAGTTCCCCGACCGAGGCGAGAGTCTACTTTCACCGTGCCTCGCACTTGGCGGAGGTTGCTTCGCACAATATCTAAACCCACCCCACGTCCTGATAAATCGCTGACCTCACGTTGGGTACTGAATCCGGACCAAAACAGGAAGTCATAGAGTTCGTTGAGGGAGAGTTCTAGGGCCTGTTCTTCAGAGACGAGATTCAATTCGACGAGACGGGACCGAATGATTTCCGGGTCAATGCCTTGACCGTCATCGGAGATTGTGATAATGGTTTGTCCCCCTTGGTGGCGTGCTTCGATTTCAATTTGGCCGTTGGGGGGTTTGCCGACTGCTTTACGCACTTCCGGGGATTCGATGCCGTGGTCGAAGGCATTTCGCACCAAATGCACGAGAGGGTCACGCAAGGCGTGTAATAAGCTTTCGTCGATTTTGGTATCACGTCCGATGAGGAGAAGGTTGACATCTTTATTATAAGTGCGAGACATATCGCGGATGGCGCGAGGGAGGTGATCCACGGCGCGACTGAAACTGACGACCCGCAACTGCATAACTTGAGACCGCAGACGATCGCAAATTCGGCGGAGGCGATCGGTACTCCGGTCCAGATTGAGCGCTACTTCGTCGATTTTGGCACTGGAGTGAGCGATCGCCTGGGTGGTTTCAATGGTTTCTCGGGCGAGATCATGAAACTCGGTATAATGATCCATTTCTAGGGCATCGAAACCCAGGGGATGGGGAATGTTTCGGCCCTGATGGCTTTTTTCTCCGGCAAGGCGGTCATATTCTTCCCGCAATTGGACTCCAAATTGATTCAAATCCCGGATATGCCGTCGCAGACGTTTGACCTCCCCCCGCAATTGGGTTTCCTGAACTTCTAAATGGGTGCGACTGATGACTAATTCTCCCACGAGGTCCACCAGTTCGGTGAGGCGATCAAGTTCGACTCGGATGGTGGGTTTAACTCCGGATTCCCCAGGGGTTGCCGTCGGCAGTAAGGAGGGGTCGGCAGGGGGTGCACTGGGGGGACTGTCTGAGGGTGGGGGGGGAGAAGGGACCGCAGAAATGGCAACCTCATCACGGTGGGGGTCGGGAAGTTCCATCGGTTGTAAGACGATGGGTAATTCTTGTAAGACTTGTTCCCGGACGGTTTCTAAATTTTGGGCGATCGCCCACCCCAAATTTTTCAGGTCTTCTAAAGACAAATTGGGGTTATCCACAGCGGTCCGCAGGGATTCAGCAATTTCCCCCAGTTCCGGGACTTCCAACATTCCGGATAAACCTGAAAGTTGATAATAAATTTCATTAAAAACCCGACAAGAGTCCTCAACTGTCTCTTCTTGCATTTGGGAGAGTTCAGTTTCTAGGCGGTTAAAGATTGGGGGTAAATCTTGTTTGAAAATCGCCTGAATTATTCCGGTATTAGCAGGATGTTTTTGCATCCAGTCTGCCGGTTGTTTTAATTCGCCGCATTCAGCTTCTAATGCTTGTTTGATGAGGGCGATCGCCTCTAAATCTGCCTGAAAATCTTCCGGGTTTTCTGCTTGCTTTTCCCGGACGAGGGCAGTAGATTGAGCGGTTAGTTTTTTTAACAGGTCAACTCCTTGAAGAAGTTGAGTAATAGCACGACTACTCAGGGGAATATCTTCCGGGCGATCGCGCAAAATTGCAAAACAATCTTCTATCCGGTGGGCAGCAGTCGAGAGGGACTGAAACCCAAACATCAACGCTGAACCTTTAATCGAGTGCGCCGCCCGAAACATTTCCTTAATGGTGCTTTTGCGAGCTTCTGCGGTTTCAATTTGTTCCATCGCTAGTAACTGAGTTTCTAAACTCTGTAAAAACTCGTCGGTTTCCGCGATAAATGCCCCCAGCAGTTCTTGAATATCGTTAAAGTCCATTAATGATGACATGATGGTTCAGAGTAGAAGTATCAGTGACCCAATGCAACAAAACCGCAGGCGGGTTCAACGATTCTGTTTTGGAGATTCGTTGCCGATGAAATCAGGAAATGCACCTCTTTCCAGTTAATCATAAGACTTGTTTCCTTAATGGGGTGACAAGTCCAGAGTTTGTCAAAATTGCGCGATCGCTCCGAGTTCCCCTGAGTTTAGGTTACCTCCTCTTTTCAAAAGGAGGTAGCCGAACTTGACTTTACCCGGTAGGGAAACTTGTAACGTTCCGTTAACTGCGGAAATTAGAAACCGAGTCTTGAAGTTGAGTAACTGCGATCGCCAGTCCATCTAAAGACTGACGAACCTGCACGGATTTTTCCGCTGTTGTGGTAGAAATAGAACTCACTTTTTGCATCACTGCGGCAATTTCTGAAGCATTTTCAGTTTGAGTATTGGCTGCTCGTGTAATATTTTGAACGAGAGCATTCATCTGACGACTAACTTCAATAATAGCAACTAAATGATGTTTGGCTTCAGCCGCTAATTTAGTCCCCGCGACTACCTCCTGAGTTCCTGATTCCATTGCTTCAGTAACCCGTCCGATTTCGCTTCTAATTTGTTCGACTATTTCGGAAATTTCCTCCGTCGCAGAACCAGAGCGATCGGCTAATTTGCGGATCTCTTCGGCCACTACAGCAAACCCTAGTCCCTGTTCTCCTGCGCGGGCCGCCTCAATCGTAGCATTCAGGGCCAAGAGGTTAGTCTGTGCCGCAATTTGAGAAATTGAAGTCACAATTTTACCAATTTGTTGAGAGCTTTCTCCCAACCGTTTAATCATTTTCCCGGTTTGTGAAATAGTTTGACGCAGTTCGTTAATCCCTTCGACGGCCCGGTCTACCGATTGGCCTCCCACTTCCGCTGTTTCAGCAGCTTGATGAGCTACATTTTCTGCTTTTTGAGCTACAGTACAGATATCTTGAATGGAGTTAGCCATGCGCTCAATTTGGCGCAAAGAGAACTCAATTTGTTGTGCTTGTTCTCCCGCCCGTTCCGTTAAATCTTGGGTATTGGCGATGGATTCACGGGTGGCGCTGCGGACTTCCGTGGCGAGTTCTTGGATGCCGGTCACAACTTTTTTGAGGGAAGAAACCAGGAAATTAAATGAGTCAGCTAAAGCCCCCAGAACATTATTGTTAACTTCAGCCCGAACGGTTAAATCCCCTTTGGCTGCGCCTTTAATTTCCATTAACAGTTTAAGAACCTGTTCCGTGAGAGCATCCGCTTCCGCTTTACGTTCTTGGGCAAATTTTTCCAACTCTTGGGCGACTTTTTTGCTCTGGGTGATATCAAACCGAATGCCAATATATTTAACGACTTTGCCCTGAGCATCAAAAATGGGAGAAATGGTAGTATCTACCCAATAATAAGTGCCATTTTTGCACTGGTTTCTGAGTTCTCCCTTCCACACGCGACCGGCAGTGATGGTGTTCCACATTTCCTCAAAAAGGGATTTGGGATGATATCCAGAGTTAATCATTCGATGATTTTTTCCGAGGAGTTCGGAGCGAGAATATCCGGAGATTTGGCAGAATTTATCATTAACAAAGGTAATGATGCCCTCTCTATCAGTTTCACTGACGATCGCCGCTTCATCCAGGGCATTTTGCCGAGTTTTGAGTTCTTGCAGCAATTGAGCTTGTTCCGCCGCTAGTAATCGAAATTGTTCCTCAGTTTGTTTGAGCGGTGTAATATCATGAGCAACAGCATAAAGTAGTTGCTGTTCGTTGGAAGGATTCACGCTCCAGGCTAACCATTTATAGGAACCATCTTTACAGCGGTAGCGATTTTCAAAGTAGATGGTTTCTACACCCGTGGTTAGTTTTTGGGCTTCGGCAATGGAGGATTCGTGATCATCCGGATGAATGAAATCAAAACAGGGTTTACCGAGGAGTTCGGCTTCACTATAGCCCAAGGTTGCTGTCCAAGCTGGATTAATCCGTTGAAATACAGCATTAAAGTCAAAGATAACGAGTAGATCCAGGGAAATGGTAAAGAATTGATCGCAGGTGACTTGGGCTAATTTGCGATCAGTAATATCGCTGCAAACTCCTAACCATTCGCGAATACTGCCATCACTGGTGTTGAGAATGGGGACAGCGCGAACACTCATATATCGATACTCGCCATCGTGACGGCGCAGACGGTATTCAACTTCATAAAGCGATCGATTTTGGACCGCCTGAGACCAGGCTTTGGCCGTCTGTTCACGCTCATCGGGATGAAGGGTATTGAGCCATCCATGCCCCTTGTATTGGTCGAAGGTTTGGCCGGTGAAGCGACTCCAAGCGGGTTGTTCCGTGACAAATTCGCCATTGGCAGCGGTGTTCCAGATGATTTGAGAGGTGGCTTCAATTAAGGAACGGAAGCGCGCTTCGGAGGTTTGGAGGGCTTTTTCAGCTTGTTTGCGATCGCTGATGTCGATACCCATTTCCAGGACCAGCCGTTTCCCATCCACATCGGTGCAGGGGTAATCATAAATTTGGTAGGTGCGCCCGGTGTTAGGGTCTTGCCATTCCCACTGTTGCGGCTGTTTGGTTTCAAAGACTTGGGTGCGAATCTCGGAGTATAGTTTACCACCGGGGTTTAAGAGGGTGGCAGCAGAACCCAGGTCCCCAAAGAACTCAACAAAGTGGCGGTTAGCTAACTGGACTGCATTGCTGCGATCAACGAGATAGAGGAAGGCGGGAATGCCATCAAACAGGTTAGTGAGTCGCTGGCGTTCAGCTTCTAAGGCTTTTTCAATGGCTTTGCGATCGCTGATATCTCGGACTAACGCCAGCAGCAGGGTTTCTCCCTGGCGGGAAAATTTGCCGAGGCGGATTTCAACGGGGAAGGTACTTCCATCGGCGCGACGATGCAGACTTTCCAGGGTGAGGGCCTCACTAGGATGTAACTGAGCTACCGCAATGGTGCGTTCCTCGGTGCGAAATCGGGGTTCGATCGCATCTAAAGTCAAGGTCAGGAGTTGGTTCTGGCTATATCCTAAGCTGTCGCAAGCCCGCTGATTCACCGCTAAGATTTTGCCATCCAAGGTACTTAAGAAAAAAGCATCCGCCGCATTTTCCACCAACTGCCGGAATCGTTCTTCACTCTCGGCAAGGGCGGTTTGTTGTTGTTGGCGATCGCTAATATCCCGAATCACCGTAGACATCGACTCAATCTCCCCATTGTCTCCTTTGTGAGCGAGGATCACCTGGGAGGCGGGAAAAAATTCCCCATTGCGGCGTTTGATCACGGTTTCCCCCGTCCAAACCCCCTGAGTCAGGGTGGTAGCGATCGCCTGTTCTAATTTCTGGCGATCGGGTCCTTCTTTGACGAAATCAAACGGGGTGAAATCTGAAGCGGGTTGATCCGCTGAAATCCCCGTCATTTTGCGGGAGGCGGGATTCAGGTAAATGGCCTTCCCCTGACTGTCGCAGATGCCGACAAAATCGGGGGTATTTTCGATAATCCGCGCCAGTCGTTTCAGGGCCGCTTCAGCCTGTTGGCGTTCTTTAATTTCCCCTTGCAGGGCTTGATTAGCCTCTTCTAGTGACGCTTTCGCACTGGGTAGGGCCAGGGCTGCGGGCAGAGTTGGAACCATTTCTAAGGCTGTTACCAAGGAAATGCCAGCGGTGAGGGCTTTAATACTCCCAGAAACCCAATAGTCTGGATGCCAAAGGGTCCAGACTTCCATCAAATGGGTGAATCCACAGCTAATAATAAAGGCTGCAAATAACAGAAAAATTTTACTAAAGGGTAAATCTGCCCGCTGTCGGACAAAATAAATCAACATTGCCATAATCGAAAAATAGGCCAATGCGATCGCCAAGTCCGATCCAACGTGTAGCCAAACTAAAACCGGATTCCATAGGTAGCAATGACCGTGGGGAATAAAATTGGCCGTGAGGAGGGGGGATAAGGGGTGCAACATACAGGGTGCGTCAATCAGTAACGGCGTTTAGGGGGATCAGAATCAGGATAAAGAATTAAAGATGAGCAATACTTAGCACCCCTCCAAATTAGCAGAAGTCCTAGGTATCGATATCGTACAGGGAAGATCAACCGGTTTTCTGGAAAAGCTTACTCAATCCATTGCCACCCATTCAAAACAAAAACCCGGTTTTATTCCCCTTGAGTTGAGACTGTAGATGCGCTGAAAAAATTATCTCCTTGAGGAGAAAAAGCCTACGGAACCGAAAACCTTACTCGGTTGAGTATTATTGCATAAGCCTAGGTTAACTTCGGAAATGGGCCACAGATTGCTGAAGACTTTCGACTGCGATCGCCAAACCATCGAGGGAATTCTGAACCTGAACTGATTTTTCTGCCGTATTCCCAGAAATGGCACTGACGGCACGAATCATACTCACAATTTCCGTAGCACTATTTGTCTGCTTCGTAGCTGCGAGGGTAATATGTTCCACCAGGGCATTCATTTCTCCACTGACTTGGATAATCTCAATTAAATGGGTCTTAGCTTCGGCGGCCAGTTTAGTTCCGATCGCCACTTCCTGAGTCCCTGTTTCCATCGCTACAATTGCCCGTCCAATTTCACTCCTGATCTGTTCAACTATTTCGGAAATTTCCTCCGTTGCCAACCCTGAGCGATCGGCTAACTTGCGGATCTCTTCTGCAACAACAGCAAAACCCAACCCTTGCTCTCCGGCTCTGGCCGCTTCAATCGTAGCATTAAGTGCCAATAAATTGGTTTGCGCCGCAATTTGCGAAATCGAAGTAACAATTTTGCCAATCTGCCCGGAACTCTCCCCTAGGCGTTCGATGGTTTTCCCCGTTTGAGAAAGGGTTTGCCGCAGTTCGTTAATCGCCGCCACTGCCCGATCTACCGACTCTCCCCCCACTTGCGCTTTTTTGGCTGCTTCTTGCGCCACTGTTTCCGCTTGTTGAGACAGGGTAAACACTTCTTCAATCGAATTCACAATCTTCTGAATTTTCTGAATGGTTACCTCAATTTTTTCCGCTTGTTCTTGGGCTTGTTGGGCCAATTCTTGAGTATTAGAAATCGATTCTCCCGTGGCAGCATTGGCTTCGGTTGCCAGTTTTTGAACTCCCTTAACCACTTTGCGTAGGGAAGAAATCAAAAAATTAAACGAGTCAGCTAACGCCCCTAAAATATCATTGGTAACTGCTGCTCGAACCGTTAAATCCCCTTTAGCGGCTCCTTTAATTTCTCCCAACATTTTGACCACTTGTTCCGTTAGGGAATCCATCTCCCCTTGCCGTTGAGCCGACATAATTTCTAGGTCGGCAATTAACTGAGTTTTTTCTGCTTCTGCACCGATGCGATCGCCTACTTCTCGTTGTAGTTTATCATTAATTTCCTGCAACTCTTGGGTCCGTTGAGCCACTCGATTTTCTAAGTCTGCGGCTAACTGTTCTAAAGCGTCTTGATTTCGCCGCTGTTCCGTCACATCTCGGGTAATCTTAGAGAATCCTTGCAACACTCCTTTAGCATCCCGTAACGGCGTAACAATCACATTCGCCCAAAACTTACTCCCGTCTTTTTTAACCCGATACCCTTCATCTTCAAACCGTCCCGCCGTTTCCGCAGCCTTAAGTTCAGCTTCTGGTTTACCGCTGGTGCGGTCCTCTAGGGTATAAAACCGCTGAAAAGGCTGACCTAGAATTTCTACAGCTTGATACCCTATAATTCTTTGTGCTCCCGCATTCCAACTCGCTACCCGACCCGCCACATCCACTCGAATAATGGCATAATCCTTAACACTTTCGACTAAGGCGCGAAATCCTTCTTCACTTTCTCGGCGCGCTTCTTCCGCTTGTTTGCGTTCAGTAATATCTAACCCCGAGGCAATATACCCGAAAAAATTACCCTCCCTATCAAACCTCGGCAATCCACTCATCCAACTCCAACAATACTCCCCATCCCACCGTTTTAAACGCACTTCTAATTGGAAGGGTTGCCGTTCATCAAAAGCGGTTTGATAAACCTTAATACAAGGGTCTCTATCATCAGGATGCAAAATTTGCATCCACCCATAACCGAGGTCTTTTTCTACGGGTCGTCCGGTAAAATCAACCCACCGTTTATTAAAATAGGTAACCTGTTTATCGGGACCGGCAATCCAAATGATAGCGGGAACGGTATCCGCCATTAACCGAAATTGTTGTTCACTTTCTTGTAAAGCCCGTTCGGCTTGTTTGCGTTCAGTGATGTCCAAGGCGATCGCCACACAAGAGAGTTTTGGAGTCTGTTGAGCGATTTGAAGATACATCTCAATCGGATAGGTACTCCCATCAGCGCGGCGATGGATTCCTTCAAATCGAATTCTCTGTTGATGACCCTCTAATAAGGGTGCTAAACCTTTTTTAGCTTCTGCTAAACTCACCACTTCTGGATTGATATCTAGGGGTGTTTTTTGCAGGATTTCTTCATGAGAATATCCTAAATTAAGACAAGCGCCTTTATTGACATATTCAAACCGCAAGGTATCCCCGTCGAAAATATAAATTTCGTTCAAACTAGACTCAAGGAGATTAAACAATCGCATTCGTTCTTGTTCCGCTTGAATGCGCTCTGTAATCACTTCCGTCAGGAGCATAATGCCGCCGATTTCTCCCTGGCGATCGCGCCAGGGATACATCTCCCATTTCACCCAATCAATGCTCCCATCTACCCGGGTATAACCTTCCGCATCGCAGCTAAAGGATTCGCCCCTTAAGACACGCTGCAGCATATCTTTTACAGGATCAGGCACTTCCGGAAATAGCTCGTAGTGCGATCGCCCAATTATGTTTTTAACACTCTGGAAGTCTTCTCTCCTATCCAGTTTATAATCTTTCACCCACCGTTGGGAAGCGACCAAATAGCACATTTGGCGATCGAGCATGGCAACGGCTGCCGGAAGATGTTCCAAAAATAATTTAAATTCTTCTTCCCGTTGGTGCAGTTCGCTTTCTAGCTTCCCATAATCGCTGACATCTCGCACATTTACCACAATCACCTCACGGTGATCTACCAGAGTGAGGGGTTTTCCCGAAATTTCTAGTTCCAATCTGTTACCGTCTTTCGGCTTGAGGGCTTTCCATCTTAACGAGTCTCCCTTGCTCACTGCCGCTTCAAAATTAGCCGGAGATTGCCCAAAACTGGATAACTGGTTAAAAAAGTTTTTGCCTCGGAGTTGGATGCGTTCCATGCCGTACAATTGACCCGCTTTTTCATTGGCATCTAAGATGGTTCCATCCCGATCCTGAATCAAAATTCCCTCATCTATTTTATTTATAAAATGAGTGAAATTCGAGGCAATGGCTTCGGTATATCCCGAAATTTTTTCATAAGTTGAAATGATTCCCAACGATTTTCCCTGTGGAGTTTTGACCGGCCATTGATGAATTTTCCACAGGAATTCTGACCCCTTGTCCGTGGGAGAATTTGGCACTGGAACGACCCGGGTTTGGGAATGTTCAGGGTTAATTTTTACCCCCTTATTTAAAGCTTTACCCCACCAAGACAGTGCGTCGTCAGTTTTCCCAATGACTTGTGCGGGAGATGCGACACCCACTTGTTCTGCAAAGCGCTGATTTCCTCCTAAATAAACCCCTTCCCAGTCTTGCCAAGATATCGCCCAAGGTACGCAGTCGAGGGCCATTTGCAAGAATGAACCCCTCGAAAAGATGCCACTGCCGAGGGTTTCACGGATGCCTTGACGGTAGGTGAATAGGGCAAGCATCAGGGCGATCGCACTCACCCCTTCCAAGGCAAAGATCAGGGTTTCCCCTGCTATTAAACCCGTGAGATCGGGGGTGGAGAATAGATGGAAAAAACGACTCCCGGTGGCGATCGCTAAAAAAGCACTAACTATCCATAAAAAACGGCAATGCAGACGAGACCCTGTGATTTGCAAAAGGATGAAAGTTATCCCCAAATAGGACAGTGCAATGACCCATTCTGCCCAGTTCTGTATCTCGCCCCAATCTGTCTCGCTCCCAATGGCGAAATACAGTTGAGAACCTATCCCATTTATTAGCATAATTCAGTCCCAAAGTAAAGCAAAATTTGACAGGGATTACCAACGGTTTACCACCCTTCAGATTGGGCGATCGCTTCTACATCTAAAATCATGACTAAGCGTCCCGTCCAATCATATAAACCCCTTAAAAAAGGAGCGAGTTCTTCCCCCACATCCATGCTAGAAACCATACGATCCAGATGAACGGAAATCACCCCTTCCACCCGAGAAACGGCTAATCCCATTCGCATCATCACCAAGGTTCCATCTCGCGGATCCGGGGCTTCTAAAATTAAAATTCGACTCTGTACAGAATGACTATCCACTCCCTCAGTCCGCAAAAAACGACCGAAATCTGCCACTGCTAAAATTTCTCCGCGCAAATTGGTCAATCCTAAGACAAAATGACGAGTATTCGGAACCGGCGCGATCGGTTGTTGTCCCAAAAATAGCACCTCCCGTACTGCCAGTAAATCCACCGCAAAGAGGCTCTCTCTTTGACCAAATAACAGAAATTGCTTCAGGTTCCCCGGATTTGGGGAACCTGGCAACTCACTCATTCCAGAACTGAGGGTCAATTTTCCAGCCATACCGTCTTCAATCTTGCAAAAAATCCAGCCTTTAAATCTTACAGGCTTGGGGTTTATGGGTCTAAAGTATTGGAAAGAATTAAGCGGCAAAGAATTAACTGAAGAGGTGCCAATTATTCTTTTTTAAAATCAATTAACGTATGATTGCCTGAGAAGATTTGGCTTAATTCTTTCCGTTTCCCTCTTCACAATAACCGTTCCACAATATTAACCAATTGCACAGGATCAACCGGTTTGGTAATATAGGCATCGGCTCCCAAATCCATGCCCCAAGTCTTATCAATCTCAGTATTTTTCTGACTGCAAAACACCACAGGTAACTTAGACGTCTTGCGATCGCCTCGTAACTCTCGGATCACCTCAAAGCCATTCATACGAGGCATTACCACATCCAGGATGACCAGATCCGGTTCAGTTTCCTGAATCCGGGCGATCGCCTCCTCCCCATTAGTTGCTACAACCACCTCCATCCCTGCTTTTTTTAAAATCCGGCCAATCATCTCTAGTTCACTGGGCACATCATCTACTATTAAGATTTTGCTCATTAGGGCCTTTCCCTCGCTTTGCATGAGTATTCCAATCTTATTTTAGCGTGAGAGTTAGAAATTTCCCCGCCCTATCCCCAACTTTAACCTCATGTACAGTTTACTCATGTCATAGTCCCAGGACGAGTTATGCTTAAATTTGCTTAATCTAGCCTAATTTTTCATCAATTTTTACTAAAAAATTTTATCTCCTCTTAAATTTTTGACAGAGATATGCTTTATCACATACCTTTATCAATTTATACAAATAAAACAGTTTACTCAAAACTAATTCTTGTTAAGCCTGAAATGCCATCAAAATTTAAAAAATGACGTTTTATGTTGTAATTGAATTAGCTAAATTACATTTTAATTCATCCATACAAAACTTCATGCCTCCCCCTAAAAACCCTCTTTTTTCTAGGATAAAAACTAGAAATGCCCTGAACAAACTCACTCGCCAGTCCTCTACTGTACCCACATCTAAGGGTCAGACGAAAAATGATAGCTTCCTGAGTTGAGTCCCCTCAAACCTGAGAGGTTTGCAGAAAGTTTTAGATCCCAGGGTCAAACCAGCGGGTTTCTGGCCCTAATTGGCTCCAAATCAGGTAGAGAACACCTGAAAAACCCCCTTGTTTTCCCCCTGTACAACTCCCTACACCCCGCTGAATTGTAAAGATTTTTAAGGCAAATCACTCTTCCCTGCAAACAGTGATAGAATCCGAAATTGAGCTAGGGGTGTCCAACTAACGGGCTGAGAACAAACCCTTAGAACCTGAGTCCGGGTAATACCGGCGGAGGGAAGCTGTTATTTGAGGACTTCAAAATGCGAAAAGAATGGGTTGCCAAACGTCAGGGCCAAAGTAATGTTACTCAAATGAATTATGCCCGACAAGGCATCATCACCGAAGAAATGGATTATGTAGCAAAACGGGAAAATCTCCCGGTTGAGCTTATTCGGGACGAAGTGGCACGAGGACGGATGATTATCCCCGCCAACATTAACCACCTCAACCTCGAACCGATGTGCATCGGTATCGCCTCCAAATGTAAAGTTAATGCCAATATCGGCGCATCCCCCAATTCTTCTGATATAAACGAAGAATTAGACAAACTCAAACTCTCCGTTAAATATGGTGCTGATACCGTCATGGACTTGTCCACCGGCGGCGGAAACCTCGACGAAATTCGCACCGCTATTATTAATTCTTCCCCGGTCCCGATCGGCACTGTTCCCATTTATCAAGCATTAGAAAGCGTGCATGGTAACATGGAAAATCTCACCCCCAATGATTTTCTCCACATCATTGAAAAACACGCTCAACAAGGTGTGGATTACATGACCATTCACGCTGGGATTTTAATCGAACATCTGCCCTTGGTAAGAAACCGAATTACCGGAATTGTCTCCCGTGGCGGAGGTATTTTGGCCCGATGGATGTTGCATCATCACAAACAAAATCCACTTTATACTCATTTCGATGACATTATCGAAATCTTCAAAAAATACGATGTTTCTTTCAGTTTAGGCGATTCCCTCCGTCCTGGTTGTCAACATGATGCCTCGGACGAAGCACAACTCGCTGAACTCAAAACCCTCGGACAACTCACTCGCCGCGCCTGGGAACATAATGTACAGGTGATGGTCGAAGGTCCGGGTCATGTGCCAATGGACCAAATCGAATTTAACGTCAAAAAGCAAATGGAAGAGTGTTCCGAAGCACCGTTCTATGTGCTAGGTCCCTTAGTCACGGATATTGCGCCTGGATATGACCATATTACCTCAGCGATCGGAGCCGCAATGGCGGGATGGTACGGAACTGCGATGTTATGTTACGTCACCCCTAAAGAACATCTGGGATTACCCAACGCAGAAGATGTGCGAAATGGGTTAATCGCCTATAAAATCGCTGCTCATGCGGCGGATATCGCACGGCATCGCATAGGAGCACGCGATCGCGATGACGAACTCTCTCACGCCCGGTATAACTTCGATTGGAACCGCCAATTTGAACTCTCCCTCGACCCAGAACGTGCGCGAGAATACCACGACGAAACCCTCCCAGCAGACATCTACAAAACCGCCGAATTCTGCTCCATGTGCGGACCTAAATTCTGCCCCATGCAAACCAAAGTAGACGCCGACGCCTTAACCGAATTAGAGAAGTTCTTAGCGAAAGAACCTGTCACTCAAGGTTAAGAGTAAAAGGGTAACAATAGAATAGTAGGGTGGGCATTGCCCACCTTATTTTCTGATTTAACATGATAAATTGATGACTGATGAACTCCAAAACGTTGAACGCATTCGCGCCGGATTAGAAGTTGCGCTCAATGAATTAATTCAGGATATTGCTACGCTGCAAATTTTTCCTCCTGATTGCTTTCCCTTGGGTTGGCGGAAAGCAGCAAAAGGACGTACGGTGTGGCGCTTGCTAGAGGAAATGATTACCCAGAATTTGGAAGTTAAGCATCAAGATATTGGGATTCAGAGTTTCAGTCCTGCCACATCAGAAGTCGGAGTTTATGACTTTATTTTTTCCCTAGATGGTCAAGAGCGAGTGTTTGTTAATATTAAATCCGCCATTAAGGGAGAACGTCTCAGCAAAGATGATATTTCCAAGGCGAGAAAATTAGAAGAGTTTTTTAGTGTCGATGCCACGAGAATTCTATTGATTGCTACGTTTGAGATAGAGTTTCTCGCCAATATGACGCTGCAAATCAACAAATGTACAGTCTTGCCGGTGATGTGGATTCCCGATATTTATATCAATCCCAGCAATAATGCCAATCTTCAATCTTCACGGTACAAGTCGATTCAGACGGCAACTCGACGCACAGGATTAGAGTTTTTAGAACTCCTCAGAGGTGAAATTCAAAAGGCAGATGAAAAAGGGGCGACTAAGAAACGGAAGCAAGGCGATCGGTGATTTTTCATCTTACGTCGCCCGAATCAGATTTTTGCAAAAATTCTGAATGATGGCAATGGTATCTGCTGGAAAATCGAGTTCCTTCCAGATAATTTGATTAATTTGTTCTACATATTGAATCGACGCTTTAGGTGAAACTTGTTTTTGATGTGCTTCCCGGGCGATGGCACTCATTTGATGGAGTGCAATTGAGCTAAATTTAGGAATCGGGATCCGCGCAACATAGCCCGAGGTAATCATATTAGACCGATTTAAAAGACTTCGCACGATAAAAGTTACGAGATGACTGTTCAAATAAGCTAACAGCCACCAGGTATCAGAGTCAGAAGTAATAATATTAGCATTCACCCCATAAGTCGAATGGGCGGGAAGATAGCAAGCGGAGAAGGTGACTCCCATTGAGGAACAAGTAATCCCGGGCTGATATAATAGAGATTTATTCCGAATGGTAAAATTAGGAATCGTTTCTGCTACGGATAAAAAGTCATCAATTAAGTAAGCATTCGGTTGGGTAAAAAAGCGACAGGAACCAGGATTTTTATAAAAGGGAATGGTAAATCCCGGGCGAGGATATTTGGATAAATAGGTGCGATCGCTGCCGGTAGAAATCCCAGTCACGCAAGGAAAGCGATTCCCCAGTCGTGGAGACTCGAACAGGTTGCGAATTTCATCAGGAATATCAATAATAAATTCCAAATGATCTGCTTCCCCAACTAGGGTAAATTTTTCCAGGGGCAATTCTATCCACTGTTTTTGAATTAACATCCGTTTAAAATCTCCTTGATTAAGGGGACGATTCCCCACCTTAACCACGCCTTGATAATCGGTTCCTTTTTGCAATATCATGATACAAGTCCGGACATCTGCACTTTGGTCTAAAAATAAATCATTAGAACAAAGAATCAGGTAATGAACGGCACAGTTTTTTAAAATTTTATAGCGTAAGTTCTGATGCGCTTTAGCAGTTAAGAATGAATCGAGGGTAATCAATCCGATTAAAGCCCCAGGTTTTGCACAATCGATTAAAGCCGCTATAAATAAGGCATACATATTATGTACCCCGATGTCTCCAAACACCCCAGATAACTGGGTTTTATTGTCCCGAATATAAGCTACTTCATGGCAATTGTAAGGGGGGTTAGCCAAATAAAAGTCATAATCTAAATTAATCGGCGTATTTAAAATACTGAGCAGCTTCTTTTGCTGATAAAATTGCAAAAAATCAGTTTGATTAAAATTAATCGTTTCCGGTAAATCAAACGGTAAAATATCCATTCCCTCCACAGAAATTTTCTGATTTAACAACGGAACAACCATTTCACCTCGACCGACACAAGGATCCAGTGCAGTGCAGCCCTGGGGATTGAGTTCTATCAACGTCTCGGCGATGAACTCAGCGACAAAATCTGGAGTGGAATAATACCCCGTTTCTCGCCGATCAATTCCTGCCTTAGTCTGAATTTTTTTAAAATGTCGTCCCATATTGTTTGCGATACAATCAAAACTAATCTATAATAAAAACACTCATTTATTACCGATTTACCTGGATTAATATGTCCTCTATCCCTCCGGTGAAATGGCTATTGAACCGCCGTCGGTTTCTTCAGTTGAGTTTGTTTGCGAGTACCCTGGGTTTGAGTTTAGCTTGTGGTGAAAATAAGGCTCAATCTTCACCGCAAAAAGTGTTAGTGATTGGGGCGGGAATTGCGGGTTTAGCAGCAGCGAGAGAACTTCAGGGACAGGGGGTTCAAGTGACAGTGTTGGAAGGACGCGATCGCATTGGCGGCAGAATCCACACCAATCGAACTCTGGGGTTTTCGGTGGATTTGGGGGCATCTTGGATTCATGGAGTTACAGACAACCCCATTACCACTCTAGCGAAAACATGGCAAATTCCCATCTTACCCACGGATTTTGATAATATCATACTATACAACAGCCAGGGAAATCCGATTAGCGATCGCGATTTTGAGGTGAGTTACGCAGTTTACGAACAAATTCGCGATCGCGCTGCATCAATCGCAGAAAACTCTGAACAGGACCTTTCCATTGCCTCTGCATTACAACAAGTTTTAGCCGCCCAAACTCTTACTCCTCAACAATCACAACTAATTGAATGGGGGTTTAACTCTGAATTTGTGACGGAATTCGGGGCGGATTTAGAGAGTCTCTCTAGTTGGTATGCGGATGAGGGTTCAGAATTTGATGGAGGGGATTATCTCTTTCCCCAAGGCTATGACCAAATTATCACGGGATTAGCGAATAATCTGGAGATTCAGTTGCAACAAAAGGTAACTGAGATCCGTTACAGTAGTTCTGGTGTCTCTGTCACGACGGACCGGGAAAGTTTTACGGCAGATGCGGCGATCGTGACGTTACCCTTGGGAGTTCTGAAATCTGGATCTATTAACTTTTTACCCGAATTACCCGCCAATAAACAAGCGGCTATCAACCGCTTGAATATGGGAGTTTTAAATAAAGTATTCTTAAAATTTCCTGAACAATTTTGGCCGGAAGACTATCATGGATTAGGCTATATTCATGAGAATAGTCCCAATTTTTCTGAATTTTTAAACTGGGCATTTTATAGTCAAAAACCCGCCTTAATGGCTTTAACGGGGGGGAGTTTTGCGCGGCAGATTGAACAATTTTCGGAGGGAGAAATTCGCTCACGAGTCATGGGAGTGTTGCGCCGGAGTTATGGCGATCGCATTCCCGAACCGGAAAGCATGATTGTGACGCGATGGAGTCAGGATCCTTTTGCTTTTGGGTCCTACTCTCATATTGCCGTCGGGGGAGACAGTGGCGATCGCGATATCTTGGCTGAACCTATCGGCGATCGGCTGTTTTTTGCTGGAGAAGCCACTTCTAGCGACTATCCCGCCACCGTACATGGCGCTTACCTCTCCGGCATTCGCGAAGCGAAACGCTTCATCAAGCGTTAAATAACCCTTTCACTCCTCTGAATTGTTACCCTAATCAGGTAAGATCTAAAGGACAACAAATGCTAGAATAGCTAAGTTGTTACTGAGTCGAGCGTGAAAAACAGCAAAAATGTCAACTCCAAATCGGCATCAGAAAAATCATGGAATCAAGAGAAAAAAAGCCAGTTTTAACCTTCTTAGGACACTTCTAAAATTGAGCCTCGCTTTTCTTCCCGTAAAGTTTTTTATCCGGAAGTTTCGGCGATCTTTTGGCCCTCATTCTATGCAACCTGCTGCCTTTCCTGATAATGAAGAAGAACGCTTACAGGCTCTTTACCGCTATAGCATTTTAGACACTGAAGCAGAAGACTCATTTGATGACTTAACCGCGTTAGCTGCTTCAATTTGTGGGACTCCCATTGCCTTAGTCAGCCTGATTGATGCCAATCGTCAATGGTTTAAATCCAAAGTCGGTTTAGACGCCTCGGAAACCCCCAGAAATATGGCTTTTTGCGCTCATGCGATTCTCAATCCCAATGATATTCTAGTCGTTCCCAATGCGTTAGAAGATGAGCGGTTTGTCGGCAATCCTCTGGTTACTTCTAATCCTAATATCCGCTTTTATGCAGGAACGCCGGTTGTTACCCCTGATGGATTTCCTTTGGGAACGCTTTGTGTTATCGATACCATTCCGCGCCATCTTACCCCAGAACAATTGGAAGGACTGCGGTTGTTAGGACGACAGGCGATCGCCCAAATGGAATTACGACTCCAAGTTAAACGATTAGAACGTCAAATTGCTCGACAAAAAGACGCCCAAGCCAAACTCCGGGCGACCGATTCCCAAATTGTCGATTCATTGGAAAACATGACGGATGCTTTTTTCGCCGTTGATCGCCAATGGCGCTTTAGTTATGCCAATCAAAAAGTTGGAGAAATTTTACAACGAAACTCCAATAAGCTGCTAGGAAAAATTATTTGGGAAGAACTGCCTGAAACCGTAGGTTCTAAGTTTGAACGCGAGTATCGAAAAGCCGCAGCGGAACAAGTCAGCGTTTCTTTTGAAGACTGTTCTCCACTCACCAAGCGCTGCTTTGAAGTTCGGGTTTTTCCATCATACGAGGGACTTTCTGTATTTTTTCATGACATTACCCAACGAAAAGAAACGGAAGAAGCACTCGGGCGAGAACAAGAAAAAGTCCAAGAATTACTCTTAAATATTTTACCGCCAACCATTGCTAAACAGCTTCAGGAACAACCCGGTCTGATTGCGGAAAAATTTGATGCCGTCACTATTTTATTTGCGGATTTAGTTAAATTTACTGAACTCTCTACTCAGGTTTCTCCCCAAGAATTGGTGATGCTTCTCAATACCATTGTTTCCACATTTGATCGCCTCACAGAAAAACATGGATTAGAGAAAATTAAAACCATTGGGGATGCCTATCTCGTAGTCGGTGGCGTTCCCCTCTCTCGACCGGATCATGCTGAAGCGATCGCAGAAATGGCCCTAGATATGCAAGAGGCGATCGGGCAGTTCAACGCTGAATATCTCACAAATTTAAGTCTACGAATTGGCATCAACACCGGACCCGTGGTTGCCGGTGTCATTGGCATCAAAAAATTCACCTACGACCTCTGGGGAGATGCGGTCAACACTGCTTCCCGCATGGAATCTCATGGAATTACCGGAAAAATTCAGATTTCTGAAACCACCTATCATTTATTGCAATACAAGTATAAAATTGAAGAACGTGGTGTAATTGAGATTAAAGGCAAAGGAGAAATGAAAACGTATTTTCTCACAGGTCGAAATTAGTCTGTTCTTTGAATGTTCCTCCATCCCATTTGTGATCGCCTCCCACCGTCAGCAACTCCAGACCCCATGCAAAATTTCCCTCTAATTGTAAAAAAATATTCTAATTTGGCTGTTCCCCAAAAATAAGGTCTTTTCGTCTGCTTTTAAGGTCTCTAAGTCTAGTCCCTGAGTATAACGCTCAATTTTATGAGTTGCTGTTAAAATATCTTCTAAGAATAAGCGAATGCTACGGGACATTTACCACCTCTTTGACAATGCGATCGCGCAGCAGGGGTTTGAGGATTTTCTCGGTCACTAAGTCAACCCGTGTTTCTAAACTATCTTCTAAATAAAACTTGACATCCATATAGCGATCAAAGGTCAGCGGGGCATCGAATTCTACCAGGATATCCACATCGCTTTGTGTTGTTGCCTCATCTCGTCCTACGGAACCAAATAGCGCCAGAGAGCAAACGCCTAATTCTTGTAGCTTCGCCAAGCATTTCTTCAATATTGAAATAGCTTTATCGCGCTTCATTAGTTGGCTGAAAATGTTTATGTTTAACAGTATAGGCCAAATTGCCATTGCTAGTCAATATACCGGCTATAAAAATAAGCATTTTTTCTCGGAGAGTGGCGATCGCCTATTTTTCTCCAGGCGATCGCCTCATTCACTTCTAATTCAATGTTCCTTCAAATTATCGCTACTCTCTCACTTACAGTCCTAATTCCTGATAGCGAGCTTGAATCTGGGCGATGGTAAAGACTGCGCGAAACTTTAATCCCTCTTTTTGATACAATTCGGCTCCGCCTTGTTCTCGATCAACTAGGGAAATCACTTCTTCTACTTTGTACCCGGCGTCGCGCAAACGGTGAACGGCTTTCATGGCGGAGGCCCCGGTGGTGACGACATCTTCTAGGACGACGACCTGAGTCCCCGGAGTCAGTTCGGGTCCCTCGATATAGGCTTGGGTGCCATGTCCCTTGGCTTCTTTGCGGACGATTAGGGCGGGAATGGGTCGATTTTTGTAGGCAGAAACAACGCTGACGGCGGTTACAATTGGGTCAGCGCCCAAGGTTAACCCGGCGACGGCTAGAGTTTCTGGGGAGAGCATGGAGAATAACACCTGACCCGTGAGGAGTGCGCCGATCGCGTCGAGGGTGACTTGTTTGCCATTGATATAGTAGCCGCTGCTTTGGCCGGAGGATAGGGTGAAGTCCCCCTCGCGATAGGCTAACTGGCAAAGTAAGTCCAGAAGTTGTTGGCGTTGGTCGTTTAAATCAGCAGGGGTAGTTGAGACCGATGTCTCATCCAATCCTTGAGTAATCTCGGTCATGGTTAATTGTAGTGACAGGAGGAAAATTTCAGCCGATAATTATCTTATCGTGGAAGTTGAGCTAATATCGAGCCAAAAGGTGAGGAGAAAATTCATGAGACTCCAGTTAAAAACCGCGATCGGGGCGTTGGCCCTCCTAGGCGCATCTGTGGTGGTAGCACCAGGGGCTGTTGCCCAAAGCCAACCTCAAACCATTGCTGAACAATTTGAGCGGGCTTTCTTTCGTAGTTCTGATACGTTTTACCAGAATCGCTCAATTTTTGACCAAATCAGTTATTATCTGCTGCCGATGACTTACCCGGAAAGACAAGCAGAACGGGATGCGGAACGGGTCAACAAGCTCTATCAGTCTGTTATGGAGTTCCAAACCTCTAGTGATCCCATTATTAGAACTCCGGATTTGACGAATCCGTTTAGCGAGTCTTTGCAGACGATGCCCAGTTATACCCCCAGTGGGAGCCCTTTCAACCTCCAGAATGAAATCCTGCCCCTGCGATAAGCAGAAAGTAGGGGCAGTTGATGTACTGCCCCTACAAGGGGGATGACTGGAAAAATTGACGGGAGTTTTGAAGTTCTTCCGGGCGATCGCCCAGAAGAACAGGGTTTTATTCCCGATTCTGGTTAGGGGGTTTAATCGGCAGTGCAGGAGTTGAACCTGCCTAAGGCGAATTATGAGTTCGCTGCCTCATCCGCTCGGCCAACTGCCGTTTTTTATTGATTCTAGCAGACTCAGGGTAGAGTCTTATGGAAATTTGCTTTTTTGAGGACTCCCAAAACTGGGAATTCGCGGCCAAGCAACAGACCTTTATCAAAATTATAATCCCTGGGGGTATAACCTGTCTAGGGGTAGCGTTTAACTGGGAGAGGGGCACTGGGAGGCACGAGGGAACAGATTCGATGGGAACGGGATGGAATAAAAAAATAGGGATTAAAATCGAGATTCCTCAGTTGATCAAGGTTTGTGCCATTTTCCCCCCGGGAAAGGCGAGGTACTCTTGAAGCTAGAACAATGAGTCGGTATTGCGGCGATCGCATTAAGAGAAAGAAAAAGCACTATGAAAGTTAACCCAACTGTTGTCCTGACGTTTTTGCTGTTATCCATGATGTTTGGTGCGGGTGCCTTGAGTGCCTCCCTCGGATTAGAGTTAGGCAAAGCTGCGCTCAAGGAAGTGACCCAACCTGACGTCCGTCCCAATACCTCGGGAGAGTCAAATTCCCCAGGGACAGGGAAGGGTCAAGGACTGAAGCTCTTGAAGGAAGACGAAGTAATCAAAACGGTCAAGGCCAGAATGTCGGGCAAAGAAGTAGCACCGGAACCGGCCCAAACAAAAGCAGTGGAACCCTCAGCAGAACAGTCCGCAGAAGCCAAAGCGGAGGAAGAACCGAAGAAAGATGAGCGGTTTCCCATTGCGACTAAAGACCAAGACGTGAGTTTTGAGGTAACCGGGATCCGGCGAGAAGGTTCGGCGCTGTTGCTGGATGTCAGGCTAAAGAATGAAGGTTCGCGATCGGTCCAGTTTCTGTACAGTTTCTTGAATGTGACCGATGATAAGGGCCGATCGCTCAGTGCGACAACGGAAGGATTGCCTGGAGATTTGCCCCCAAGCGATCAGAGCTATTCGGGAACGGTCAGCATTCCCACCGCGTTGCTGGACAATGCCCAGAAACTGTCCTTAACCCTGACGGATTATCCGGATCAAGAGCTTGAACTTAAAATGTCCGAGATTCCGGTGCAATAAACTGGGGACTTAGGTCCAGATCCAGGCCCGATCATCAACCCGAGGATGGGGTTTAAGCGAGGGGAATGTTTTGGCATGGCGATCGGGCGTAATTTTTCCCGGTTCCCGTGTAAAGCACTCAACGTTAAAATGGTTAATTCAAATGTTTCACAATGAGTTGCGGTGGTGCGTTCTTTAAGCTATTTTTCTGTGTTGGGCGGGATGGTGACTCTAGGAGTCGTGGGATTGCAGTCGCACCGTGCGATCGCGAGTAATTTAGCGGTCGTGGTCCCGGGGAATTCCCTTCAGTCCTGGCAAGATATCGTCCTGCGGTTGCTTGCGGTATTTGGGCTGATTGCGATTAATGCTTTTTTCGTGACGACGGAATTTGCGATCGTTTCCGTGCGGCGATCGCGGATTAATCATTTGGCCGAGAATGGCGACTTGCAGGCCCTCATTGTTCAACATCTCCATCGCAATATTGAGCGATTGCTCTCGACGACTCAGTTAGGGATTACCCTCTCTAGTCTGGCCCTGGGCTGGATTGGGGAAAATACAATGGCGGTTTTAGTGGCCGAGGCGATCGTCGGGTTGCCGATTAGGCCAGATATTGCTCAGGTGATTGCTCATTCTTTGGCAATTCCCCTCGCCTTTTTAATCGTGGCCTATTTGCAAATTGTCCTCGGGGAATTATGTCCCAAAACCTTGGCGTTGCTCTATTCTGAGCAACTGGCCCGACTGTTGGGGCCCCCGAGTTTGGCGATCGCCCGATTTTTTCACCCTTTTATCTGGATCCTGGACCGCTCCACCCGCTGGCTACTCAGTCTAGCGGGTATTCGCTTTAACGCTCAAGCTTGGTCCAATCGCATCACTCCCGAAGAGTTACAGCTTATTATCGCCACGGAACGGGAATCGACGGGTTTAGAAGCGGAAGAGCGAGAACTGCTCAATAATGTGTTTGAATTTGGGGAAGTCTCGGCGCGGGAAGTGATGGTACCTCGCACCAGCATTCATGGGATCTCTTACGATGCCACCTTTCAAATGTTGCTCAATGAGGTGGTAAGTACGGGTCACTCCCGCTATCCAGTGATTGGGGAATCCTTAGATGATGTTCGTGGGATCATTTATTTTAAAGAATTGGCTGGACCTTTAGCCGAAGGACTCCTCACCCCAGATTCTCTCCTTACCCCCTGGATTCGTCCGGCGCGCTTTGTTGCCGAATATACTCCATTAAGCGAGTTGTTGCCCATCGTTCAGCGATCGCAACGACCGATGGTCATGGTTGTGGATGAATTTGGCGGGACTGCCGGTTTAGTCACCATTAGTGATTTAGTTGCTCAAATTATTGGGGAAAGCCCCGAACTCTCCGATTCTGAAGAGTTAACCATCCAAATGGTCGATGAGCAAACTTGGATGGTCCAAGCTCAATTGAACTTGGAAGAAGTGAATGAATTGCTCAATTTTGATTTACCCCTGACCGATGAATATCAAACCTTGGGCGGTTTCCTTCTTTATCAGTTCCAAAAAATCCCAGCGGAGGGGGAAACCCTCCTCTACGATCATTTGGAATTTACGGTGGTCTCTACGGAAGGCCCTCGTTTGAACCAAATTCGGATTTATCGTCCAGAACTGACGAACCCTATCTCCTCTGATCTCGACTCATTTGACTCCTTACCCCCGGATTTAGAACTGAATGCTTCTGAGCAGGAGTCCGCTTCGTCCGGAGGGGAACTCAGTGTTAATGAGTCCGCGCCCCCATCCTCACCATCCCAGGATATCGAGCTGGAGGAGGACGAATTGCTCCTCTCTTCTTCCCAGCATTTCGATTTCTATGAGGATGAGAATCAGGATGAGGAAGAGGAGAATCTCCCCTCTTCCCCATCAGATTTAGAGCTTGATGATCATTAGAATTAGTTCTTAAGCGCCAGCTTAAATTCAAGATACTATCTTGCTGAAAATATTCTGATCTAACAGAAATTTTCATTCCACCATTGCTGGCGTTTGAACTTCATCTAAGAATCCATCTGAACCTTTTTTTGGTTTAGGCATTCGTTTAATGTAGTCTCGAATTACTTCTGACATTGAAAGTTCGCGCCTTTCAGCTTCTGCCTTCAGGCGGTCCAATTCTTGAGTATTTAATCGAATCCGAAGCATATAATCTCTAGCCATGTCGTTCCTATCGTTGCTACAACAATTCTAGGTTAACAATTAGGCTGAGATTATGACAACAAACCAGAGGAAGATGATAATTTAGAAAAAAGTTAGATTGCAAATAGTTGGTTATGATTCTCCAGATAGAGGAACCTCTGTCTAAAGGGTCTGCAACGCTATAAAACTCTTCTTTTGAATATAGTTTTTCAGGCCAGCCGATTCCGGCGGACAAGGAAGCAGGCAGTAGATTCTCAGAAAGGTTTGGGCTTCTCCCTAACCGAGTTCTGGCTTTCCTACCTAATTTGGGCTTTAGACTTTACCATTTTAAATCCTTTGACAAAGGCAACCCTCTATCTTAAGGAGTGGTTTTGCGCTTTTGCGATCGCAGCGGAGGATCTAGCTGTGGCTATGTTTTTTACAGATTCCCTGGAAGGTTCGTCGCCTTCAACATTTTCCGGTGGGGAGATAGAAAACGGTTTGTCCCAATCCGGTTTTTTAGTCCGCAGATGGGTTCCCCTGTAAAAATTAAGTCAAAAACTGGGTTTCTTGGCGCTTTCTTTTAGGGGTTGGACTGCTTGAAAGTAGAGCAGTTAGACGGGACGATCGCCCCTTGCTGATCCTGTACTGCATGACATCCTCAATGTAGGGACCAGAACGTAAATCCCCCTGACGCGATGTCCGGGGGATGACTTCATACTCCATCGGATTCTGAGTCTTTGAATAACCGGATAGCAGATTAGATGTGGACTGGAACCCAGCCAGGGGCGCGATCGCCATCTAATCCGCTATCCGGCATTCTAAAGATTTATAAAAACCCGCAGCGTCCAGCCCAGAGGCGTTTGCGAACGAAGCCCCCCTGCGCGGGCTAAGACAGAAAACAGACTTTTGATACCCAGATGTTGGTATAAAATCCCTCAATCTTCAGCGGATTCACCCGGAATTGGGTTCACGAACCCCTTTGCAGGTAGGGCAGGGGATCGGTGAATCCCAGTTCAGCAAAGGCGTCTAAGCGTAACTTACAAGAGTCACACACTCCACAAGGGCGATCGCCTCCGGCATAACAGGACCAGGTTTTTTCCCAGGGAACCCCTAGGCGATTCCCCAGTTGAATAATTTCGGTTTTTTTCAGATCAATCAGCGGAGTCACAATCTCTGTTGGCTGCGATTCTCTCCCCTGTTTCGTCCCGAGACGAAAGACAGTCTGCATGGCTTGGATATAGTCGGGACGGCAGTCTGGATAGCCGGAATAGTCAATGGCATTCACCCCAATGTAAACCCGACGGGCATCGGTGGCTTCGGCGTAGGCGAGAGCAAAGCTCAGAAAGATGGTATTTCGAGCAGGAACGTAGGTGATGGGAATATTCTGCCCCATTTCCTCTAAGGAGCGATCGCAGGGGAGGTCAATTTTGTCGTCGGTGAGGGCGGACCCTCCCCACTGGCGCAAGTCAAAGGAGACGATTTGATGTTCGGCGACCCCTGCTGATTGGGCGATCGCCCTTGCTGCTTCTAGTTCCCGGCGATGTCGTTGTTGATAATCAAAGGACATCGCATAACAAATACAGCCATCAGCCTTGGCTTGGTAGAGCACCGTGGAGGAGTCCAATCCTCCGGATAATAAAATAACTGCTTTCACGCTTTTTCTGGGTTAGCCTTTTTTACTATTTTGGCAGGGAGTGGAATGCGATCGGTTCGGCATCGGTGTCTGGGTCCTGAGACCCCACTCTTCCTCATCCCGTGGATGCCCTGCAATAAATGTTTACATTTATTCCCGTAATTCCCTTCATTTTAGTAACATTTTGTATCGTTTTGAAATGTTACTTTATGGATTTTCCCAGGCTGATTCGTTAAGCTAAAAATAAAGACGGAGCGGAAGAGGAAATATTATGGCAACTAATCCGACGGTTACACTTAAACAACCGATGTGGCAAACCATCGTCCTATTCAGCCTTGGGTTCTGGCTGAGTGCCTGCCTGTTATTGGATTTGGTCATTCTGCCCAGTATGTATGCCGCAGGCATGATGAACGCAGCCGGGTTTGCTTCCGCTGGTTATCTGCTATTTGGGATGTTTAATCGAATTGAATTATTATGTGCCGCGTTAGTTTTAACCGGAATTCTGATGGTGGTTAAACGGCATCAATTAAACGCCCAGTGGACCATTCCTGCTATTATCCTATCCGTTATCCTCCTATTTGTTGTGTTGATTGACACTTATGGCTTGACACCGCAAATGAGCGCTTTAGCAATGCAACTGAATGTCTTTGAGCCGGTCCAAGGGCTTCCTCCGGGGATGAATCAAATGCAGCAAGGATATTGGCTGTTGGAACTGTTCAAGGTGGGTAGCAGTGGTATTTTGCTCAGTTGGATGTATCGCAATCAACAACAACGCCTCGCTTCATAAGCTTCATCAGGATTTCGCACTAGAAATTTTAAGTTAGCAAAAGGCCCCCAGATATTTGGGGGCCTTTTGTTTAGGCTGAAGCCAAACGGATGCAGATTTAATCGGGGTCTGAGAGGGCAGTTGCGGGGGTTTCTGCATCGGAGGAAGTGTCTTCCTCCTCTTCATCTTTGCCGAAGAGGAGACGCAGGGCCATAATTGCGAACCCGACTGCTGCGATCGCCTTGAGGAGATGGGCAGGAAGAAATTGCGCGACCCCTTCGCCAACTAAAACCCCTAACAAACTGGCTAAAAGAAGTGCGCCAGCGGTTCCGAAAAATACCGATTGTGGGAATTTTGAGCTACCACCGAGGGCGATCGCCGCGACTTGGCTTTTGTCTCCTAATTCTGCTAAAAAAATCGTGAGAAAACTTACGCCGAGAAGTTGCCAGTCCATGATCTGCTATCCTGCTTGAGGGTTTAAAGGGTTCCTGTAAAGAGAAACGAGGGAAAGGGTGAGGCTGTTCTGGGGTGGGGAATTTAATGCAGAATATCCCATACCAGCATTGCAGAGACCAACAGCAACACAACTCCCGCTGATTTTTCGAGGGTTTTGGGGGAAATGCGACTGGCTAACCACCGACCGAGGAGGACCCCTAATAAGCTGGTCGCGACCAATGCAGAACCGGCACCGGCAAAGACAATCCAGGGCGATTGGGATTCAGCAGTCATTAACAGGGTAGCAACTTGGGTTTTGTCTCCTAATTCAGCGAGGAAAATGGTGATGAAGGTGGAGGCGAAAACACTCCAGGCGCCCTGACGGGCTTTAGGGGTTCGGGTTTTCGGTGCAGCTTCGGATGAGGGGGTAGCTGGGAGTTCTAGGGCAGTGGGTAGGGTTAGAGCTCGTTCTAGGCAGGCTTCCGCATCGGAGGGGACAGGAGACAAGGTGGGAAGGGTCTCGGTCGCATCGCTGACAGAAGAAGGGTTGGCTGGCATAGAGGGTAACCGCTGTAGTTTTTTCATTGTTCTTTCATTATTCCCGACTCTTCCCCCAAAAATCAACCCGTAGGTAGAGCCGAGGGGTCCGAAGGCCACCGCCTCTACCAAAAGGAATAGGGGGAAGAGATAGAAAGGGCGGGAAAGAGAACCGGCTTAATCTAGGGGGGGTAGTTCCAGGAGGGAAACCCCAACGGCTTCATTAAACCGCAGCATTTCTAAGCTGCGATCGCCATGAACGGCCTCGATTTGCTGCTGACAGCATTCGATGGCAAACTCGTCTAATTCCTCCGGTTCAATGCCGTACATTTCCTCAAAGACATCTGGGAGGACTCGACAGAAGCGGGGGCGATCGTCATAAATTGTACATTCGCGGTTCAACGGATCCAGATGGATGCACCATCCATCTGGCCCTACCATACTCATATATAAGGCCAAATCTTCCGGGGATAGATACTCGGCCAACTCTGGACGTTCCTCGGGATCCAAATGACAGCACGCTCCACACTGCTTGACACAACGCCAACTCGCCACGGTTAAACTCCCCCTATAAAACCCTCTTGTCTTTTTACAATAGCGCTTTTTACAGCGCGATCGCCGGGGAGTCTGTGACCCGCAAGTAAATCAAAACCGGGTCTAGGTTCATGTTTTTTTCAGATTTTTGTAAACTTCCTTCAAAAAATGGACCATTCACTTGTAAGATTGTATGCGGATTTTGATTTACAGTGCGGCAAATCCCCTCTCCCATTCGGGGTAGGGTAAAGCGCTGTTAGTTTTAGATATCTACTCAGGACAGGCACCGTTGGGAGGAGAAATGGATTTTTTAAGTAGTTTTGCAAGCAACCTCAATCTTGAAGTAATTCTTCAACTCACTTTCGTGGGATTGATCTTGATTGCGGGTCCAGTTGTCATCTTTTTGCTGGCATTTCGCGGCGGCGATATGTAACAAGGGCTCAAATCGCCGCTGCCTAAACCCTGTAGCGCTTGATTTTTGGGCTTTTTTGTCACGATCTCAGCTTAGATAAGGGCGATCGCCAATAGAAAGAAGTCGCGATTTCTATGTCAAACTCTGCCCTTTGCAGTGTTTGGTCCTTGCCCCTCGTAGTCCCCTCTAGGACCCTTGATCATCAAGGCAGAGCCTAGACACTCACCCCTGCACCAAGAACCTGGGAGAAGGGTTCTCGTCAGACTCCGGTGGAGTCTTGCTGTTTCCTAACTCCCAGGGCTTATGGTAGGGTTCTCGAAAGGCTCACTCCGGGATAAAATTAGGGGATAAACGTTTCCCAAAGGGCGATCGCCCTGATTGCATTTTCAATCTTCCCTCTAATCCAGGCCCCCCGACTCGCCTTGATTAGGCTCCCAACCCCTATACTCGGTGTTCAGTGAAAGGGATACAAAAATTTGAGTTAAACGGCTCATCAGGCGTAGAACACGATAGCTTTGCTCAAGGGATTCAGGTCCAGTTATCCGGGCCCAATCCCGCTTTTGAACGGGGATTCAGGGCGATCGCTCGGAGTTCATGGGCTCAAAAACCGCTAGATTCAGGCTTCAGATCGGGCTCAATAGCCCTGACTCTTCCATCAACTGTTTCAAACGCAAGTAGGCTTGTTCTGCCGTTAAGGGTTCAGAGTCGTTCTCACTAGGTAAATAAAATCGTCTCTGTTGACCCTGATAACGAACCATAAAACTAGAAATCACTCCCAGGGAAACGGTGGTTTCTGCAAGTTCTTCTACTGCATCGGATAAGCTATCCTGTTCAGGAAACCATTGTTGGCTCATATTCGCCTCTTTATCTTTATGCTCCAATCGCTCGTGACGGACACAGGAGACTGTAAAAACTGGTCATTCTGTGCGTTTTCTATTGTTGGCTTAACCCCGGTGGGGAAGCGTCCCCCTTCATCTCGTGCCATACCCAAATGACTACTCTTGGAGAATTCTTGACTTTAGGACAATTGGATCAACCCTTAAACTTCATTTTACCCCGAATTAGAACCTTAATTCTCAATCAAACCGTGGGATAAGCACACCGGTTAGTGTCTGGGTTGCCGAGTGTTGGGGACCTCTCTCACCGGAGTGCGATCGGTGTCGGAACTTTACTTCTGGGTGAATACTTACAACGCTGTTCCCCAAGCAGCAACCCACTTTCTGAATGGAGCGTTGGTTTGATAAAACCTGAGCCAAGTGAGTTGATTAGAATACAGTCTCACGCTGAGGGTAATCTTGAGGCTTCATTTAAGAAGGAGTCTGGAGGCAATTGATAAATTACCCCTAACCCTTGGGGATAGGATGCGCCAGAACTTGATAGTCCACAGGGGTCTACACTCAACTTTTCGCGATTGTACTCTCACTGGATGATTATTTATTCAACAATGTGAGATTCAATCCGGGGAAGTTGCTGAATCATCTGATTCAAATGGTTCAATAGTTCTTGAATGGTTAAGGGTTTAAGAAAATAATAATTTGCCTTTAAGCTTTTAATAATTTCCATCTGTAGTGGCTCGATATAGCTACTCATGACGATAACAGGAAGGTGCTGCAAATGAGGGGTGTGTCGAACCCAAGCTAGTAATTCTAATCCGGACAAATGGGGCATATTGATATCGGAGAGAATCAAATCGGGTAACGGGCTACATTCCAGGCGATCGCCTGAATTTACCTCAATCCGAGAGAGATAATCGATAGCTTCCCTTCCATCATTGACTATCTGTATTTCCGCTTCTGCCCAAAGCGTCGAGTATTCAAAGGTGAGTTTTAAGATATTGGCATAAGCTAGATTATCTTCAACCACTAATATTTGGGTACGCGTGGCTACTCGATTCATAACTGGGTTCTCTCTCTATTAATTAAGGTTTGAGTCTGGTACAGATACTTTCTACGGGAAATCAATAGAAAGTCGTTATCTGACAAACTTCTTCCTATTTAAAAAAACACTCGTGATATCTGATTATGATTTTTAATAAAATTTTATTCAATCAAAAATCAACAAGGGCAAATGATTAATTGCTGGCGTCAAGTTCATCAGGGTCATTCGGTGAACTCTCTTGCATTCTTCTTTGAAATGGCTGACTTTAAAAAATAAGCATGGTTTTATACTCAAATTTTACCTGCAATATAGGGATTCTAAACTGCCGGAAAAAGTTTCCCATTTGGAGGTGACTTGATTCAGGCAAAATGTCGAATTTACTTTGTAAAATATTTAAGTCTTAAAGCAATTGTAAAGCCCACCCCATCGTTCAGACTCTATCCCGAGAGAGAAATTTTGTTAACCCTTTTTGTATCCGGGGCTACAGTAAATCCGGAGCCTCTTGTAGATGATCGAGTTGATCCGGCTACTCTACCCCGGACTAGGGGCCTTAATTTTCTGGAGACTGAGTTACAGGGCCATCCCCAGTTTTGTACTGTGGGCCGATCGCCCTGGGAGAGGGGGGCTACCTCAAAAGGGTTGAAGAATATAGGATTTTATCTCTCAGTTTGTAGGGTTTCAAACGCCTCGGGCAAAATTGCAGCGCGATCGCCTCAACTCCCAGTTTAAAAGCCAATTGGCTTTTTACTATTCTGCCAGACCGTTAAACCAACCGGTTCCAAACTTGCATCTTGATAACAACTACGGTATAATTTTGTCACAACTAATTTTTAAGATTTCTGATACTAAAGACCAAAAAGCAAAAAACCAACTAAACTATAGCGGTTTTCGAGCAGATGAGAGCCGAACAATCTCCCTTAAAACCGGGGAAATTGACCCGAAAACTGAGCCTCAATCTCTTGAACACCCCTATAATACTAGTCACTCAGAGCCAATCGAGAGGATTGATAAGGAGGCAAGGTATTTTTAAACTTGATTTATTTACCCAGTATGTCACAGCGATGAATCAGCGAATTGAAAACCTGTATCACCGGAGTGCGGAACATTATGGAACGGAACGCCAGGGTGAGTTACTGCCGATCGCCTTTAAAGAACTCGGGACCGCTTCGGAAGAATTACTCGTTGCCTTAGAACAACTGGCGGAGCAGCAGGAACAACTCGTTGAATCTCGCACCGAACTTGAAGCAGAATGTAGGCGTTATCAAAGCTTGTTTGAGCAAGCTCCCCATGCTTACATTGCCCTGGATAATGGGGGTACGATTACCTCCGTTAATCGTGCCGCAACCCGATTATTTGACTGCACTCACGGAGTGCTACTGCACAAACCCGTCAGTATTTTAGTTCCGATCGATGCCCGACGGGAGTTTCGGGAAGAATTGAAAAGGCGGCAACAGGTTGTGGACGATCAAGAGTGGCCGATGAAACTCTATTCCCCCCATCGGGAACCGTTTGATGCCACCCTGACCCTTTCCGTGGAACGGGATGCTTGGGGTAACATTGTTTCTAGCTGTCTCTGTATTCGAGACATCAGTGAGCGCACCCGATCGCAAGCTTTGAAAAAAAAGAATACGCAGGACCTATTCTGCGATCGCCCAAGGCACAAATTTTCTAAAGGAGAAAATATCCCGTTACAACGGGATGCCCTTTGGTTCATCTGTCAAGGGTGGGTAAAATTGAGTACCCTGACCGAAAATAATGGGGAGGTACTCATGGGGATAGCAGGTCCAGGAATCCCCTTTTGTCGGACTTTAACAGTCTTGCCGATCTATCAAGTTACTGCCCTGTCCCAAACTGTAGAATTAACAACGATTTCTCACCTAGAACTGACTCGAGCTTCTCACTTAAATCAGTTAATAGCCGAGGGACTCACCCAGCGATTACAGCAAGCTGAATTGTTACTATCGGTCTACGGCAGAAGGCGTGCCAGCGATCGACTATTGACCCTCCTCCAGGTTTTAAAAACCATCTTAGGGGAACCTGTTACCTCCGGAACCCGCTTGATTCTGCGGTTTACTCATCAGGAACTCGCCGAAGCATCTTGCACCACTCGGGTGACAGTCACTCGCCTCTTGAGTGAGTTCCAACACCAGGGAAAAATTACCATTGATAACACCAATCATATTACGATTCTGGAATCGTCGGACTAATATAAGGGCGATCGCCAATTAATTTGTGCTAATTTTTCTGGGGGAAAAGCATACCACCGATACAACCGTTCTAATTCGCGATCAAGGGTTTGGGTGGGAGGAAATTGCGGATAAGAATTGCCCAATTCCCGTAAAGCAGCTAACAAGGTACTCGGTGCTACCCACAATTCTTGGCCGATTTGTAACAAGTTCAAGGGTTGAGTGCCCGTCTCTTGGAGGCGATCGCGCAGGTGCGATCGGACCCGTAGCGGTGACGGCAAAGGCGGTAAGTGATTATAGACATACACCTGACGGGGCATTCCTTTAGCGAGTAACCATTGCAAATGTGTCCCCGAAGGTGGTAAGGTCCAGAGTAACAAAGTATCACAGGGATGTTTGGGAAAGTTCCACTCAATTTCGCAGGAAGTCGGGCCAATTTCTGGTCTACCGGCACCATAGAACAACACCCGACCCTGTAAGTGAGTGAGTAAAGAGTGTAAGGCAATACCCGATAACCATTCTGGATTGACGGTCACTGGAGGTGCTTCGGGGATGATTGGGGTAATCAGCGGGGTCGTGACTCGTGGTGTCATTAAAGGGACTGATTCCTGTACCGCTGGTTTCGGTAGTGTTTTCAGCGATCGCCGGACTGGGGGTTGAGGGGGGCTAGACTCTCGGGGGTTCTCACTTTGGCGACGGTTTTCGGTCTCCGGCAGACGGGCGCTGATCAGTTCCAATTCTACATGGGTTTGACCATTCCAAGTATTTTCCCGTAATTTATAGACCACATCAATGTATCGAGGCAGGGGAAAATAATCCCCCCAGCGCCATGCAATGCCTTGTATCCGACAGGGCGCGGAGATTTTTGACGAATTGGGGTGGAAGCTTCCTGTTGCGCTTTCGAGGGTCAGTTTGATATGTCCTTTGCCGACAATGCGCTGATCCACCACTTCTACATTGGGAGTCCAGAATACCGGGGATGGGTTTTCGATGCCGCAGGGATGGAGGCGATCAATTTCCCGGTATAAGTCTAGGTTAATTTGCTCAAATTCCGCCAGCACATTGATGGCGATCGCGGGTTTAAGATGATGAGGTTCCAAACATCCATGCGCAAACTCACTCAACCCCTGGCGGAACGCTTCTAAGTTCTGCGCACTTAAGGTAAATCCCCCCGCTGCGCGATGTCCGCCATATTTTCCTAACCAGCGATCGCAATGCTGCATCGCCTCAAATACATGAAATTCTGGAATACTCCGCGCCGATCCCCGTATATGTTCCTGGCGTTCATCCTCATAGGTACCAATAAATACCGGGACACCATAGCGTTCCACCAAACGAGATGCAACAATGCCAATCGTCCCATGATGCCAACCCGGTTGCACCACAACTAAAACACGACTCCCTAAATAGTCAATCCCACTGCTTTCAATCCAAGCAATTGCTTCCGCCTCGATGGTTTCGCACATCTGCTGACGGTCCTGATTAATTTGTTCGCACTGCATCGCCCGAGTTAATGCAATCCCTGGATCATCCGTTGTCAGCAGTTCGATCGCAATTTGCGGGTCACCAATCCGTCCCACTGCATTAATTCGCGGTCCCAAGCGAAACCCGATTTCATCCGGTTTCATCGTTTTGCCACTGCTACTAGCACCCGAAACCTGAATAAGTGCTTGTACCCCCGCCAACTCCGACTCCGGTAATTGTCGCAACCCCCGTTTAACCCAGCGGCGATTGACTCCCGTTAAGGGGGCTAAATCTGCAATGGTTCCCAGGGTTAATAATTCTCGTAATGGTTTGATTAAAGCTTGGGATTGACCTAACTTTTGGGCTAAACAAATGGCTAAAATATAGGCTACCCCCACCCCAGCAACTCCCCGATACGGAGACGCTTCCCGAATCAGTTTGGGATTAAGAATAGCTGTTGCCGGAGGCAGTTCATCCGGGAGTTCATGGTGATCCGTAATAATTGCATCCATCCCCAATTCTCGCGCCAAGGCGATGGGTTTTACAGCGGCAATCCCATTATCCACTGTTAAAATAATGTTGACCCCTTCACTGTGAAATTCCCTGACAATTCGCTCATTGATGCCGTAACCTTCTGCCATGCGACTGGGAATGGCATAATCCACATTAGCACCCAAGGTTCGTAAAGCTCGCATTAATAGGGCGGTACTCGTCATCCCATCCGCATCATAGTCGCCACAAATGGCAATTTTTGACCCTTTAGCGATCGCCTTTTCTAAAAGTTCTACCGTCAGTGCCAAATCTGGGAATTCATCCAAGGGAGAAGGCAAAATCACCGATTCTGGGTCTAAAAATGCCTCAACCGCTTCTATAGTTTCAAACCCGCGATCGATGAGTGCTTGCGCCAAAACCGGTGGCAGTGCCACTGCCTCAGCAAGTTGCTGGGCAAGTTCGGGTTTTTGAGGATAAATCTGCCACCTGTGATTAGGTAAACGGATTGCGGTACTCGGAACCATAAGGTTATCCCTAGATCGGATTGGAGTTGCTTTCACCTATCCTATCAGCCCAGGGTGATTAATTTTCACTTTATTTTAGCCCATACCGAGGCAGTCCCCTCCTAATCCGTAAACCATAACCCCGGTTCCGGTATCAAGCGTTGGGCAAAGTCTTTTAAGGGGATGAATGCGCCCGGTTCTACCTGCTGTACCGGATTTCCCGCCGTTTCCCAACTGAAAGGGAGTAACGGGGCTAATTTCTCCTCGGGATTGCGCTGTTCTTCTCCTCCGAGGTAAAATAAAAGATTACTATCTTGGCACATTTCTCCAGACTGTTCCACTAAGCAAACCGCATGATTGTTATGAATTCGTCCCGTAGAAAGCGCCATTGCTGATAACTTTTGACCCGTTAAAGCCAAAATTTTATTTAAACTAGAAGTCACGAACTGGCAGCGATTTAAATTAGAGTCAGAAGCGCTATTATTCCAGTTCAAAAACGGTAGAGGAATTGACCCCTTTCCGGTATAAGCCAAGGTGGCTAAACCTCCTTCATATTCCACACAACCAAAGACGGTAGAAGTAACCGTTGTAGGGGGAATATCTGTGGCCCAGTCTTGAATTCTAGCCGTTAATTGATTGCTCACGCCATTATTTCTAAACAGGTTATTTTCCGCGACTGGGGATTGAGCCAATCCTAGGGTTAAAATCCCATAATGTTGATTATTTTCGAGAATGTTTCCTTGAAAAGTCGGCGTTGCCGAGTCGGTAATTACAATTCCATTGCGGTTGCTGCGAAGATGATTGTCTGCAATGGAGGGATTTGCCATCCCGGCGATCGCCACCCCAATTCCATTGCCAGTAAAATCATTGTTGCGAATTTCTCCCCCCCCCTGCTGAATGACTGAAATCCCATTTCCACCATTATTAATAAAGCGATTCTTTTGAATGATGGGGGTAGCAGTTCCTCCGATTAAAATTCCCTCTCGGGGATTATCGATCAAAGTATTATTGCGAATCAACGCCGTGGTTGTATCTTCAATCCAAATTCCTGTTCCGTTTGGATCGGGATTCGTCAGGGTTACCCCTAAAATTTGGCTATTAGTTCCAGCAAATAGGGTATAATTTTGTCGTCCAGCGGTGCGGGTTGAAGCAATTCCTCCCCCTCGAATAATCACCCCTTCTCCCTGCTGGGATTCATTGCCGATTAAAATTACCCCGGGATTCAGTTTCAACGGAAAAGTTTCCCGGGCATTATACAATCCCGGGGCGAGATAAATTACCGTTCCGGGACGCGCACCTTGTAAAGCATAAGAGATACTCCGAAAGGGATTTTCTGGAGTGAGTCCAGCCGTAGCACTATTGTTCCCCTGATTGGGATCAACATAATAAATCGTATGTGCCTCGATGATCGCCTCATTGGAGGGTGTGGGAAAATCTGCCACCAGCGGCGGGGATGGCGAGGTTTGAGGTGTCTGCGGGGCGAGAGTTGGGGGGAGGACAGGGGTTGGGGTACTGCGCGCCACAGGAGACCCATTAACGCGATCGGTTTGACTAGTATAAGTCAATCCATATTGAATCATCCCCAGATCGACGGGATTGCGGTTCCAGGATAACCCGAGACTTTGTACGCGATCGTCCGCTAAAAACTCACCGATATACATTCCACAACTATTGTTGGCATTGACTTCGGGCGTACTACAATTATTTTGAACTCCCCTTCCCCTGCCATGAATCCCGATGAGTTCCCCATTGGCATTAAAAATACCGCCCCCACTCATGCCACTGCGCGTCAGATTACTGTAGAGTAACCGATAACCGCCATCATTGGAGGGCGGAGTCACTTGTGCGATCGCACCTTCAACTAACTGGCGATCGCGAATTTTTTGCCGCAAATCATCGGGATTGGGCCAGCCACTCACAAACACTGGAGTTCCTAACTGGACAGGATTTGGAGCAATTCGAGCCAAAGGATAGGGGCGATCGCTTTGTACCCGCAATAACGCCAAATCTAATCCGGCGATCGTTTGTCCCAACTCCCCCGAAGGATGACCCAGGGGAATGATATCCGGACTATTTTCCGAAGCATCAACGTAATACACCTGTCCATCCGGCATCGCGATCGCATGAAATCCCCCTCGTTTCCAAACCACGTGCAACGCAGTCAGCACATAATAACTATTCCCCTCTCGCGCTACAATCACCCCACTTCCGGTTTTTTCCCCTTCAATTAAAAACGCATCTCCCTGTTGGGTCAAATTTGGACTAATTAATACTGAAACTTGCCATGCCACTGCATCCACTTCCGCCGGATTCAATGCCAAGGCAAAGGAATTCCCGGTTGCCACAGCAACGGTTATAATTCCTGCCAACACTTGATAATTAAAGTTCATAGTGTACATTTTAAATATTCTCTCATTCTCGTGAATTTACTCTAACAAGTTACCCATCATAGGATGCTTTATTCCTATGTTTTAATGAAAACACCCCAGAAAAAATGTGCCTGTTTACATTCTAAGCAATTTATATTTGCAACTTTTTATGAACTGAATCAACAAAAAAAGCGCAGAATAAACCGCGCCTTGATAGAGGCAAATTGCCCAAGGTGTTGAGAGAAAAAGAAACAAGAAATAACGAGGGCGCTCGCCTGCACCGTTATGGAGTTAACCCGCTGACGAACCACAATCCCAACGCCGGTTGTAAATTGTGGGCAACCGATTCTAAGGGAGCGATCGCTTCTTCACCAAACTCTTGTACCGGATTGCCCTTGCCTTCCACACTAAACGCAATCAACTGACGTAATACTTGAGTCGGATCACTGGCATTAAATCCGCTCAAAGTGAACAACATATTATCCGGCTGACAACTGTCTTGTAAATCCTTGACCAAACAAATCACCCGGTCATTATTCACCCGTCCCGTCGCAAATAACATTTTATGCAATTGACCCCCATAAGCCGTTACCTTTTGGTTTAACTTTTGAGTCACTTCATTGCAGCGATTTTCCGGTAAATCTACCTCAGAACTCTTCCAAACAATCATCGCTTGAGGAATTGAAGCATACCCTTGTTGAGCTACTGTTGCATAATTGTTGCCGTAGGGTTCACAGGTGAAATAAGCCTGCTGAATGCCCGTCGCTTCCTCCGGAGTCGGGGGAATTCCCTGCGGATTGCGGGCAATCAGTTGATTTTCTCGTTCATTGCCGCGAAAGGTATTACTAGCTGCAATCTGAGGCTGAGATTCTGCGATCGCCACTAACCCATAATCGCTATTATTTTCGATAATATTTCCCTCTAAAATCGGACGTGCTGCTTGCGTCACCACAATCCCAATTCGGTTTTGATGAATATGGTTCCCGGCAACAACTGGAGCGGCATTATGCCCGATCGCCAGGGCAAAACCCGTATCCTGAAACACATTCCGGCGAATTTCCCCTTTCGACTCCTTGGTTACCGAAATGCCATTCCCCCCATTATACATAAACTGATTGTTTTCAATAATCGGTTGAGCCGTGCCTGATACAAAAATCCCCTCTCGATTATTATTCGTAAAGGTACTATTTCTCACAATCGCATTGGCATCTTCTATCCAAACTCCAGTCCCATAAGGATTCGGGTTGGTAACCGTCACCCCCACAATTTGGCTACTATCTCCCGCTAATATCGTAATATTTTGACCCGCCCAAATCCGGCTAAGATGGGTTCCTCCCCCAGTAATCACGACCCCATCACCCCGACTACTTTCATCCCCCCGCAGAATCACCCCCGGTTGTAGTTTTAAGGGAAAAACTTCCCCTGCATGATAGCGTCCCGGTGCTAATTGAATCACCGTTCCCGACTGCGCCCGCTCCAAAGCAGCAGTAATGGTTCGTAACGCATTCTCCTCACTTTGACCGGCACTTCCTGAGTCATTTCCCCGCTTCGGATCAACATAAATAACCCGTTGCTGGGCGCTCATACTCGGCTGCACCGTGGGAACATTTGCCAGGACTTTACCTGCATTTACGCGCTCTCCCTGACTCCCGATAATAACCGTTACTGCACTCAGTAACGATAAGGTAATTAAAACGAGAGGATAGCTGCTGATTTTATTCATCATAGACCAGTTCTTGTGGATTATATTGATAGGAATTGCATCAAATGAACCCTGACGCTACTGATTCGCTGCTTATCTTAATGCCCGTCTAAATAAGCCAATTTTTTATAAATTTTCCGGATCTTTTTTTTATTTACTCAAGGATTGGTTTCGGGGAGATGGGGGATGGGGGAGACCGCCATCGAGATAGGGGAAGATGGGGTGGATGGGGGTTGGTTTTTTCCCAAAAGAATAGCGGATAGGTATTAATGCTTGCTGCACTAAGCGCTATCCGCTACAATCTAGCTAATCAAAATTGGATTTGAAATGCTCTTTGACTTTTAGGACATCGCTTGAACGATGTAGTCAAAGTAGGGGGCAGCCGCACTTGCATCTTCTTGGCTCAGAAGGGCCAGGGACGCTTCTTTGAGGCAAACAATGGACTCGGCCATTCCCGCCATCGGTACTCCGAGGGCGTTGTACATTTCCCGAGCACCAATGATCCCGATTTTTTCAATGGGTTCTTTGTCCCCGGCGAGTACGCCATAGGTGGCAAGACGCAGATACCAGCCAAAGTCGCGAAGGCACTGAGCCCGTTGACGTTGGCCGTAGGCATTGCCCCCCGGAGAGATAAAATCGGGGCGCTTTTGCCAAAGGCGTTTGCTGGCTTGCTCCACAATTTTCTTCTCGTTCTCAGCTAACGTGGTGGCAATTCGCACCCGTTGCTGGCCGGTTTGAAAAAATTGTGTTAAACTGGTGAGTTCCCCGTTCGTCGGATAACGGAGTTCATCGTCGGCTTTGAGAATAACTTGACTAACTACACTCATGGTTTTACAAAACATCGGAGATCCATTTCTGTAGTTTAGCCATTGAGGGGAACACAAATAAAGAGAGGTAAATTTACAGTGAGTGCCACTAATGGGCAAAACAATTACACAGTCGGGGATCGGCAGGCTGAAAATTGGCAACAAGGTTGCGCGATCGAAGTAGAAATTGAGGATTTGAGTGACACCGGGGACGGGGTGGGGCGTTATGAGGGGCGCGTGGTCTTCGTTCCCGATGCGGTTCCGGGCGATCGCCTATTGGTCCGGCTAGTGCGGGTGAAGCCTCAATATGCCAGTGGCAAGCTTTTAGAGGTCCTGACGCGATCGCCTAACCGGATTCGCCCTCATTGTATCGTCGCGGATAAATGCGGGGGCTGTCAGTGGCAAAGCGTCGCTTATTCTGCCCAACTCCAAGCGAAGCAAAATCTTGTCACCCAAGCGATCGCCCGAATTGGCGGAATTGAATCAGCCACCGTAGAACCGATTTTGCCTTCTCCTTCCCCCTTTGGCTATCGCAACAAAGCCACCTATCCCCTGAGTCGTTCCGCTGCCGGGATGGTCCAAGCGGGATACTATGAAAAAAATAGTCATCGTCTGGTTAACTTAAATCAATGCCCTGTGCAGGATCCCCGATTAAATCCTCTTTTGGCTGAGGTGAAACAGGACATTCAGGACCGGGGATGGTCGATTTACAATGAAACGGAACACCGAGGCAATCTACGGCACCTGGCGCTGCAAATTGGTCGCCGTACTGGACAGATTTTGCTTACTTTGGTCTCTGCAAATCGCAAGGTGATGGATATTGAGGCTCAGGCGGAGGAATGGTTGAGCCGCTATCCGGATTTGGTGGGAGTTTGCCTCAATTACAACCCAAATCGGACCAATGCGATTTTAGGGGAGGAAACCCGCTGCGTGGCGGGTCAACCCTATTTCCTGGATGAATTTGCCGGAGTGCAGTTACAACTCCGCTCAGATACGTTTTTTCAGGTGAATCCGGAAACGGCGGAAGTCCTGTTAGAAGCGATCGCCTCGCGTCTGGATTTACAAGGGACTGAGCGCTTGGTGGATGCCTATTGTGGCATTGGTACCTTTACCCTGCCCCTTGCTAAACGGGTCCAACAGGCCATCGGCCTAGAAATCAATCCGGCAGCGATCGCGATCGCCCAAGAAAATGCCCAACTCAATGGCTTGACAAACGTCTCATTTCATGAAGGGGCGGTTGAAAAATTATTGCCCCAATTAGAGCGTCTGGGATTACCGGCGGGAGAGAAACCCGATATCGTGTTACTGGATCCGCCGAGAAAAGGATGCGATCGCAGCGTTTTGGATACCCTGATTCAAATTGCACCGAAACGCATCGTTTACATCAGTTGCAAACCCGCCACCCTCGCCCGGGACTTGAAAATTCTCTGCGATAGTGGAATTTATCGCCTAAGTTTCCTACAACCGGCAGATTTCTTTCCCCAAACCTCCCATGTTGAAGCCGTTGCTTTCCTGGTAGCTGAGGGATAAATTGCGATCGCAGACGATGGGTTTGAAAGGGTGGATTTTCCAGTCTCAACGACAGCGATCGGTCCATAGTAGAACTTCCCCGGCAAAAAGAGGGGGGTTATCTACACCGACAATTGGGCGATCGCTTTGTCAAGATTGAAGAGTAACTGGAGGACAAACTATGAATAACTCTATTCAATCAATTTACAACTGGTATCGCAACACCCTTCGCAACCCCAAATATCGCTGGTGGATTATTTTGGGAACCGTGGCTTATTTCTTCAGCCCGATTGATGTTGCTCCCGATTTCATCCCCGTGATTGGGCAACTTGACGATATCGCCCTGGCAACCTTGTTAGTGGCTGAGTTATCTCAAATTGCAATGGATTATTTCAAAGCCAGAAAAGGTGAAGTCGGAGAATCCGCGAATCCTGTCAATACCGCCTCAACAGTGGGGGGTTCTACAGTAGTAG